>NZ_JALGCN010000016.1:0-166167 GCF_038085055.1 Bradyrhizobium sp. ISRA442 | reverse complement strand
GCCGACGGCGTCGGCATTGGCGGTGTATTCGGGGCTCTCGAAGCTGACGGCGACGTGGCTCTGGGCGGCGAGATTGTAGATCTCGGTCGGCCGGATCTGCTGCACCAGGCGGATCAGATTGGTCGAGTCGGTCATGTCGCCGTAATGCATCATGAACGGCACATTGCCGACATGCGGGTCCTGATACAGATGATCGACCCGCGCGGTGTTGAACGACGACGACCGCCGCTTGATGCCGTGCACGACATAGCCGAGCGACAGCAGATGTTCGGCGAGGTAGGCGCCGTCCTGGCCGGTCACGCCGGTGATCAAAGCGATGCGCTCACGCATGTCTGCACTTGCTCCCGCGACAGCTCCCCGACGGGCGCTGCCTTCCACTTGCACTTGAAGATCCGCCCTTCTTTGACATATCGACCGCCGGGGTCAACCCAATACGGCAGCAATCGGGTCTGTTCCCAAGCCCCATAACAATGACGCGAATCAGGCGACTGACGGCGACCATCGGCCGCCGGCTTATGATCCCGGGGCGGCGGTTCGCTCTAACCGCTCTTCAGGGCCGTCTCGCTCAGCACGCGCGCGATCTTCAGCACCTCCGGCAGACCGGTCTTTTCGAACGACTTGATGTCCATACGATTGGCATCGACGGTCAAACTGATGCCAGCGGCCACAGACCTGCCCTTGTCAAAAACCGGCGCAGCGATCGTCCGCAAGCCATAGGCATTCTCGCCATCAGAGACCGCAAAGCCCTGCTTGCGGACTTGCTCCAGCCGCGCAAGCAGCGGTTTCAACCCGGTCAAGGTGCGCTCCGACAGCTTGATCCGTTCGCTGGCCTCCAGACGCTTGATCTGCTCTTCCTTCGGCAGGCCGGCCAGCATCACATGCCCCAACGCCGACGCATAGGCCTTGATCCGGCTGCCGGGCCGGCGATCGATCTTGTGCCGGTCGAGCCCGGCGGTCACGCGCGCAAGATAGACGACGTCGCTGCCATCAAGCACGCCCAGCGAAGCGGCATCGCCGAAGGCGGGCACCAGCTCGCGCAGCAGCGGCTCCGCCTGCCCTCGCAGATTACCGGCGGAGAGCGCAGTGTAGCCGAGATCGAGGCAGGCCAGGCTCAGCCGATAGCGGCGCGTCTCTTCGATTGCATGGAGGTAGCCGAGCTTGACCAGCGTCTGCACCAGGCGGAACGTGGTGCCGCGATCCATGCCAGCGCGCGATGCAATCTCGGTGATGGTCAGCTCGAATTCTTCGGGCGTGAAGCTCTTGAGGACCGCAAAGGCCTTGCCCACCGAATTGACGAAGTTCTTGGGATTGTCGGCCGGGGCCGCGGTCTTGGCCAATTCTGCAAACTCACGTTGTTCGGACGGTGCGCTGGAGTAGATGCGAGGCAGATCCCGCGCTCCCGCCGCGACCGGCATTGGTAGCAGACGCAACGATACCTGCGAAATGGAATTCTCCCTCGCTTGACGCAAGGTGGCGATCGCCCTACAAAAAGCGAAATCAGCAACAATTGTTCGCATTCCGATCAACACAAGAACGGAAGCGGCGCATCGGAGGAGCCCCCGTGGACCTTCAGCCCAAAGGCGTATTCTGCGCGGCGCTGACGCCGCTCAATGCGGATCTGACTCCGGACCTCGGCGCTTTCGCCGGTCATTGCCGCCATCTGCTCGACGAAGGCTGCGACGGCATTGCGCTGCTCGGTACCACCGGGGAAGCCAATTCATTCTCGGGCGCGGAGCGGCGGGCGCTGCTCGAAAGCGCCGTCAAGGCCGGCATTACGCCCTCGCAACTACTGCCGGGGACCGGCGTTGCGGCGCTGACCGAGACCATCGATCTGACCCGCCACGCCTTGTCGCTCGGGGTCGGCACCGTCGTGATGCTGCCACCCTTCTACTACAAGGACGTTTCCGACGACGGCGTCTATGCCTCCTACAGCGAGATCGTGCAGCGTATCGCCGATCCGCGGCTCAAGGTCGTGCTCTATCACATTCCGCAGATGTCACATCAACCCATCTCGCACGCCGTGATCGCGCGGCTGCGCGCGCAGTATCCGGCGGTCTTCGTCGGCATCAAGGACTCCTCCGGCGACTTCACCAACATGACGGCGATGATCGAGAAATTCCCCGGCCTCGCCGTCCTCGCCGGTGCCGATCCGCTGCTGCTTCCGCTGCTCAGGAATGGCGGCGCGGGCTGCATCACCGCGACCTCTAACCTGGTCGCGCGCGATCTCGCCTACGTGTTGCGTCATTTCAACGACGGCGATGCGGCACTGGAGGCCGCACAAAACCGCATCATCAAGGCGCGCGAGCGTGCATCGCTGTTTCCGCAGATCGCTTCGCTCAAGGTGCTCCTCGCCCAGAGAACCGGCCGTGACGGCTGGCGCAGGGTTCGGCCGCCGCTGTTGCCGCTGCCGCAGGAGAATATCGACAAGCTGCTCGCGGCCGGCACCGCGCTCACGGAATCCGTCTGATGGATGTGACCGACGATCGCTTGCTGGATGATCTCGCAGCGGTGGTCGGCGACCGTCACGTCATCGCGCCCGGCCACGACCAGGACCCCTATGTCGTCGATTGGCGCGGCCGCTATCGCGGCAAAGCCCTCGCCGTGGTCAAGCCGGGCTCGACACAGGAAGTCGCCGGCGTCGTGAAACTATGCGCCGAGCGCGGTATCGCCATCGTCCCGCAGGGCGGCAATACCGGCATGTGCGGCGCTGCGACGCCGGATTCCAGCCCGCGAAACGTCGTGATCAGGCTCGACCGGATGCGCCGCATCCGCAAGGTCAGCCCGCTCGCCAATTCCATCACGGTCGAAGCCGGCTGCATCCTTGCGGAGATTCAGGCTGCAGCCGCCGCGGCCGACCGCTACTTTCCCCTGAGCCTCGGCGCGGAAGGGAGCTGCCAGATCGGCGGCAACATTTCGACCAATGCCGGCGGCACCGCGGTGCTGCGCTATGGCCCGACCCGCGAGCTGGTGCTCGGGCTCGAGGCCGTGCTGCCCGATGGCCGGGTGTTCAACGGCTTGCGCGCGCTGCGCAAGGACAACACCGGCTACGACCTCAAGCAGCTCTTCATCGGCGCGGAGGGCACGCTCGGCATCATCACCGCGGCCGTGCTGAAACTGTTCGCGCCGCGGCGCAGCTCGGCGCTGGCGCTGTTGAAGCTGCAGGACGTCGAGCAGGCGTTGCAGGTGATGCAACGGCTGCGGGGCACCGTCGGCGACCGGCTCGGCAGCCTCGAGATCATGTCGCGCAGTCAGATCGAGGTGATCGCCGAGACCGTGCCTGACGTCACCGTCCCGTTCGCGCTCGACACGCCCTGGTATCTCATCATCGAGCTCACGGACTCGCTTGCCGGCGTCGACCTGCATACGCCGCTGGAGGCCGTCCTGGCGCAGGCGTTCGACGACGGCCTGATCCAGGACGCCATCGTGGCATCCAGCGAAGCGCAGGCCAAGGCGATCTGGGCGGTGCGGCACAGTGTCTCCGAGGGCAACAAGCGCAGCGGCTACGTGGTGTCGCATGACAGCGCCGTTCCGCTGGAACGGCAGGCCGCGTTTGCCACCAATGTCGAGCGGCGGATCGTGGCGGCGGTGCCGCACGCCCGCGTCGTCATGCACGGCCATATCGGCGACGGCAACATCCATATCATCGCGATCCTCGATCGCACCCGCTGCGAAAACGCCGAGCAGACCGCGGCGCTGGTGCGCGAGATCAACGAAATCGTCGACGACGAGACCGCCGCGCAAGGCGGCGCGATCAGCGCCGAGCACGGCATCGGCATCACCAATCGCAGCCGGCTCGCGCGGGTGACCGATCCACTCGAGATCGAGCTGATGAAAGAGATCAAGGCCCTGCTCGATCCCGCCGATATCATGAACCCTGGCAAGATCTTCGCGGACGGTTAGACTACAGATGCCGGAACCGCTCATGTCGTCCAACATGACATCCTTACGCCTCCTTGCCGACGACCTTACCGGCGCGCTGGATACGGCCGCCGAGTTCGTCGGCCTGTGCGGGCCGTTCGATGTGATCTGGGCCGATGCGCCGCCGAGCGCCCTGCCCTCATGCCTCGCGATCGACAGCGGAACCCGCGAGCGCAACCTTGCCGACAGCGTTGCGATCGTCGAGCGGCTAGCGCCGATTCTTGGCGGAGCCGGGATCGCCTACAAGAAGGTCGACAGCCTGTTGCGCGGCGCATGGGCGGCCGAGCTCGCCGCAACATTGCGCGCTGGAAGCTGGACAGCCTGCATCGTTGCGCCCGCTTTCGCCTATCAGGGGCGGCGCACGAAAGGCGGCCAGCAGTTCGCACTGGGGCCGGATGGCCGCTGGTCTCCCGTCGGCGACAGCCTTCTGGCGCAGCTCGCGGCGCAAGGCTTGCAGGCCCGCACCGGGCGGCGCGATGCGCCGTTGACGGAAGGCATCCATGTCTTCGACGCCGAGAGCGATGCCGATCTCGACCGGGTGGCCGCGATCGGCCGGCAGGCGCCCTTTCCGGTCCTCTGGTGCGGCAGCGGCGGTCTTGCCGGCGCGCTCACGCGCGGCCATTCCGCCGTCGCATCGCAGACATTGCGCACGCCGGTGCTGGGATTGTTCGGCTCGGATCAGCGAGCGACGGCAGCGCAGCTCGACGCCTGCGGTCCCGCCGTCGTGGCGCTCAGCGATCGGGACACCGACAGTGCCGACATCGTCCGCCGCAAGCTGGCGCATGATCGCGTGGCCATGGTGCGCTTCGACCTCGCGCCAAACCTGTCCCGCGGCGAAGCGGCAAAGCGGATCGCGCGCGAACTGACCGCACTGACATCCGCGCTCGACCCGCCGGGCACGCTGATCGTGGCGGGCGGCGAGACCTTGAAGGCCGTCTGCCTTGCGCTCGGCGCGGGCGCGCTCAAGGTCACCGGGCGTATCGTTCCCGGCCTGCCCCGCTCGCTGCTTCAAGGCGGGCGCTGGGACGGCGTCGAGGTGATATCGAAGTCGGGCGCCTTCGGTGCGCCAGACCTCTGGCGACATCTGCTCCAGGAAAATCATCTGCTCATCGAGAGACACGCCTCATGACCGCCGCTCGCCATCTTGCCATTACCATGGGCGATCCCGCCGGGATCGGGCCGGAAATCATCATCAAGGCCTGCCAGCGCCTGCGCGCGCGCATCGATGCCGGCGACCTGCGCCTCATCATCATCGGCAGCGGGGGTGCGCTGAAGAACGCGGTTCTTCATCTGCAGGCCAACATCGACATTCCCGAGGTTCGTGCCGATGATGCCGATTGGCCCAATCTCTGTTTTCTCCAGGCCGACGCCGAGGGTGAGCCGATCCGGCCGGGCGTGCTATCGGCGGATGGCGGCCGTTTCGCATTCAAGGCGGTCGAGCACGGCGTGCGCTTTGCTCAGGCCGGCCGCATCGGCGGCATCGTCACTGCACCGCTGAACAAGGAAGCGCTCAACAAGGCGGGCTATCACTATCCCGGTCACACCGAGATGCTGGCCGAGTTGACCGGCGTGAAGGGCTCGGTGATGATGCTGGCGCACGGCAACATGCGCGTCAGCCATGTCTCCACCCACGTCGCATTGCAGGACGTGCCGAAGCGGCTGACGCCGGAGCGGCTGCGCTACGTCATCGATCTCACCGACAAGGCGCTGCGTGGGCTTGGCCTGAAGCAGCCGAAGATCGCGGTGGCCGCGCTCAATCCGCACGCCGGCGAAGGCGGGCTGTTCGGCCGGCAGGACATCGATGTGTCCGAGCCAACCATCGCCAAGGCCGTCGCCGACGGGCTCAATGTGCTCGGGCCGGTTCCGGGCGACACCGTCTTCGTCAAGCTGCGCGCCGGCCAGTATGATGCCGTCATCGCGATGTACCACGACCAGGGCCACATCCCGGTCAAGCTGCTCGGCTTCGAAGTCGATCCCGCCACCGGCCGCTGGCAGGAACTCTCCGGCGTGAACATCACGCTCGGCCTGCCGATCATCCGTACCTCCGTCGATCACGGCACCGCCTTCGACATTGCCGGCAAGGGCATCGCCAACGAGCGCAGCCTGATCGAGGCGATCGAATATGCCGAGCGGCTTGCCGCCGGCACCGTGCGAGCGTGATCGCGCGCGGCCATCATCACAGCTTTGGAACGAGACACCATGACCACGCTTGCCGCCCCCATCGAGCTGATCCAGCCCGAGATCGTCGCGTTCGGCTCCGGAACGATCGCGCGCGTGGCGCAGTTCGCGCGTGAGAACGGCGCGAGACGCCCGCTCGTCATCGCCGACGCCTTCAACGCCGCGCGTGTCGACGTGCTCGGCCTACCCGGCGAGGTCAGCGTGTTCGGCGAGGTCAAGCCGGAGCCGGACATTCCGAACCTGGAGAAGGCGCTGGCGGTCGCAAAGACGGCCAGCCCTGATCTCGTGGTCGGCTTCGGCGGCGGCAGTGCGATGGATGTTGCCAAGCTCGTCGCCGTGCTCGGAGGCGGCCGGCAGAAGCTCGTCGATGTCGTCGGTCCCGACAAGGTCGCGTCCCGTGACGTCTTCCTGGTGCAGGTGCCGACCACGTCGGGCACCGGCAGCGAGGGCGGCATCCGTGCGCTGGTCACCGACCCCGCCACCGAGAACAAGCTCGCGGTGCAAAGCCGCTTCATGCTTGCCGATCTCGCAGTGGTCGATCCGGATCTCACCATGACCGTTCCGCCGCAGGTCACCGCGGCGACCGGCGTCGATGCGCTGGCGCATTGCGTCGAGGCCTTCACCAGCCGCAAGGCACATCCCGCCATCGATCTCTACGCCATCGAAGGCATCCGTCTCGTCGGCCGCTTTCTCCGCCGCGCCGTCACGGACGGTTCGGACCGCGAGGCGCGCGCGGGCCTGTCGCTGGCCTCGCTCTATGGCGGCTTCTGCCTCGGTCCGGTCAACACTACGGCCGGGCACGCGGTCGCCTATCCGCTCGGCACGCGCCACCACATCGCCCATGGCCTCGCCTGCGCGCTGATCTTTCCGCATACGCTTGCCTTCAACATGCCGGCGGTGCGCGACAAGACGTGCGAGGTGCTGAAGGCGCTCGGGCTGGAAGCGACCGACGATCCGCGTGCGGCGTTCGATGCCACCTACCGCTACTGCGCCGGCCTCGGCATCGAGATGCGGCTCTCCGCGGTCGGCGTGCCGCGCGAGGACCTCACGTCGATGGCAACCGAAGCGCACGCCATTCGCCGCCTGCTCGACAACAATCCGCGCGATCTCGGCAAGGACGAGATTCTAGCCATGTACGAAGCCGCGTTCTGAACGGCTCGCGCGCGAGGTTTTCCAACCATCAAGACAAGGGAGAGACTATGAAACGCAGAGCATTTCTGGCGGCGGCCGCGCTATGCGCCGTGACGGCGATTGCACCGGTGCAGGCGCAGGACAACTATCCGAGCAAGCCCGTTTCGGTCATCGTGCCGTTTTCCGCGGGCGGGACCGCCGACATCTTCGCACGCATGGTGTCATCGCATCTGCAAAAGACCTGGGGCGGCACGTTCGTAGTCGAGAATGTCGGCGGCGCCGGAAGCATCCTCGGCGTGACGCGGCTGGCGCGTGCGGCGCCTGACGGCGCGACGATCGGCCTTGCCAGCACCTCGGCGCTGTCGATCAACCCGACGCTCTATGGCGAGAAGCTGTCGTACCGGCCCGACAAGGACCTGATCCCGGTCGCGCAGATCAGCGTCGTGCCCAACGTTCTCGTCGTCAATCCGGCCAAGCTCAAGGTGAAGTCGGTGCCGGAATTGATCGCCTATCTCAAGGCCAATCCGAACAAGGTCTCGTTCGGCTCGGCCGGCGTCGGCACCTCGCAGCATCTCGCCGGCGAGCTGTTCCAGCAGATGACGGGAACGCAGATGGTTCACGTGCCCTACAAGGGATCGAGCCAGATGCTGACCGATCTTTTGAGCGGCCAGATCGACCTCGCCTTCGACAACGTGCCGCTGCTACTGCCGCAGGCCAAGGAAGGACATCTCGTGATGCTGGCGACCGCAACGCCGGAGCGCGCCGCCTTCGATCCACAGCTACCCGCAATGAGCGAATTCCTGCCGGGCTTCGAAGCGGTGGCTTGGCACGGCTTCCTGGTGCCGGCAGGCACGCCGAAGCCGGTCGTCGACAAGCTCGCGGAGGAAATCCGCACGTTCATGAAGCAGCCGGAAACGGTGGCAAAGATGGCCGAGCTCGGCGCCATCGCGGTCGCAAAGGACCCGCAGGAATTCTCCGCCTACATCGCGTCGGAAACGACGCGCTGGAAGAGCGTGATCGAGAAGGCTGCGATCAAACTGGATTGATTGGAGGTGCTCGGCAGCGTCGGCTGTCGTAGCCTCCAGCCAGTGCGCATGACAATGCGCAACTGGAGCGCCTCAAGCCCTCGCGGGCGGCGAACAGCGAACCTGATCGTTGCCCTCGCCGCGCGCCCTACCCTGCAATTCTGAGCGCCGATCGCGCCTCGGCCGGGGTGGCGACGTGTCGGCCGTGACGCGCGACCGCCTCCCAAGCAAGGGCCACGAGCTCCGCGTTGCTTCTGGCCAGGCGATCCTTGTCGATCCTGATATTGTCCTCGAGCCCGGTGCGAACCGCATCGGCTCCCCGCGACAACGCCCAGCCCATGACTTCAGCCTGGTGGCGCCCGATCCCCGCCGCGGTCCAGGTCGATTTCGGCATCAGCCGCTTGAGCTCCCCCAGAAGAATGTCGAGGACATGCTCGTCCGCCGGCATTGCGTTCTTGACGCCCATCACGAACTGCACGTGGGGATGCTCATCGATCAGTCCCGCCTCGATCAGGCGGCGGGCGCCATGCAGGTGCGACAGATCGAAGATCTCGATCTCGGGACGGATGCCGCCTGCCTTCATGCCGGTGGCGAGCTGCTCGACCAGGGCAGCGCTGTTTTCGTAGACAATGGTCGGAAAGTTCACCGATCCGGTCGACAGAGACGCCATGTCGGGCTTTAGATAGAGCGCCGACCCGCGCGCCGACGGATCGCGGCCGCGCCCTCCAGTCGAGAACTGAACGATCATGCCCGGACAATGCTTCTTGATACCCTCCTGCACCTCCGCAAAGCGCTGGGGATTCGAGGATGGCGTTTCGTCGTCATTTCGAACGTGAATATGCGCGAGGGTCGCGCCGGCCTCGAAGGCCTCGTGCGTCGACTCGATCTGCTCGGACGGCGCGATCGGCACTGCCGGATTGTCTTTCTTGCGCGGAACGGAACCGGTAATCGCGACAGCAACAACAACAGGGGTCATCCTTCAACTCCTTGGGTCAGCGATATGCAGCCGGGCGACGATCGCGATCATGCCGGCGAAATGGCAGTCGCGTTTGCGTTTGCGGTCTCCGCACGCCTGCGCTCGTAGTCTGCCCTTGGCATTGGAACTGCACCCGGATCGCCGAGATCATCAATGCTGATCCGGTACGTTTCCCTGGCAGTTACGGCTGCGAGGGCTGCAATGACCGTGATGCCGAAGGCGATCGCTCCCACCGTGAGCGGAATATTGGCCGAGCCGGGAGGCGCCACAATCGCAAACAGGGCGGGAAGCAGCGCCGTGATAGTCGTTCCGATGTTCTGCGAGATGGCCATCGCCGAAACCCGGGTTCGCGTCGGAAACAGCTCGGGATAGAAGCTTGGGAAGATCGCGTTGTAGCCCTGATAGACGACACCCCACATCAGGAGCGACAACAGGATCGCCAATGGCACATTCTTGATGCTGATTGCATAGAGGTAGCCGAATGCGAGCAAGCCGGAGCAGAGCGCGCCGACGATGATCGGAGGCTTGCGACCGACCTTGTCGGACAGATTGCCGACGAAGGGAATGACGAATACCGCCAGCATGTTTCCGAGAACCGGGATCCACAAATAAACGTCCTTCGCGAAACCGATGCCGTAGGCAGACTGGACGGCATAAGCTGCGCCGAAGATCGTCGCGACGACCGGAATGACATTCATCAGTGCCATGCAGACAACCCTGAGCATGTCTTTCCAATTCAGCTTGATGGCCTGAATGATCGGAGCCCGCGGAGTTTCTCCCCGCTCATCTTCCCTGGCAAAGGCGGGGGTCTCTTCGACTTCGCGGCGAATGACGTAGCCCGCGACGATGACGAAGAAGCTGAGCAGGAAGGGAATCCGCCAGCCCCAGCTATTGAACGCTTCGGTGGGCATGTAGGCTGCCAGCGGCAGGAAGACCGCCGCCGCAAGGATCTGTCCGGCCTGCACGCCCTGAAGCGCGAAGCTTGCATAGAATCCGCGCCGCCCGAATGGCGCATGCTCCAGGATCATCGAGCTCGCGCCGGAGATTTCGCCGGCAACGGCAAAGCCCTGCACGAGACGCAGGATGACCAGAAGGATCGGCGCCAGGATGCCGACCTCTTGGTACGTCGGCAGGATGCCGACGGCCATCGTCGAGATGCCCATCAGGAACATGCAGACGATAAGAACTGTTTTGCGGCCATGGGTATCGCCCCAGTGGCCGAGAACGAAGGCACCAATCGGCCGGGCCACGTATCCAACACCGTACGTCGCCAGTGATGCGACGATGGCAACGGTGGGATTGTCCGACGGGAAGAAGATTTGCGGGAAGATCAGCGACGCTGCGGTCGCGTAGATGAAGAAGTCATAATATTCAAGCGCCGATCCGATCCAGCCGCTCGCAGCAGCTTTCTTGGACTGACCGACCTCATGGATCGCCCGAGCCGTGGTCATCTGCAAGTTTCCTCCAACCTGTTTGCTGGCGTCCCGTGACCGGGCTTCATGGATGTGTTGGGCAGCAATGTCGGAAAGCGCGGCGGACTTTCCGCACGCGTCTGTTCGACTGCCGAGACCTGTCTGGTTCGGCGCGACAATAGGCTTTCCGCGAGCTAACACAATTACCCTGTTATGCGAGAAACCTAACATCATGTTAGGTCGTGCTGCCGCAGGCCAAGGGAGGAAATCTCGTGATGCGACCGCGAAGGACCCGCGGGAATTCTCCGCCTACGTCGCCTCGGAGACGACGCGCTGGAAGAGCGTGATCGAGAAAGCCGCGATCAAGATCGATTGAGCGGAGCAGGCTGGCAGCGCGCAGCGCCGACGCGGGAAGGATGGTCTGGCTTACTCAAAGTCAGCCATCCAGTAGCGCTGCCAGCCGATGTCGATCGATGATGTTGGGGTCTTGCGGCAATTCATAGCCGTCCAATTCGGCAAGTTTTGCAGCTACCTGCGGTCTGGCAATGACATCCTGAGGCAGCGCAAGGCACATCGCGATTTCAATCATTCCACGAAGCGCGTCTGCGTCCTGGGAAGATGCAACGAGAAGCTTAGCCATGACCGGGTTAGGTGCGGGCACCGGCACGCCCTCTTCCAGAGCGTTCATCTCAGCGATCCGCGCGCGGTCCGCGGCGATCTGGTTTCGATAAAACGGGCCGACCTGTTTTTCTGTCTCAGCGTCGTATTGCCGGGAGAACGCTACTGGATCGTTGATGTGCAGGCGGGCAACATTGCGGAGCACCTGGGCGTGCAGAAGGCCGACACTCAAGCCCCGTCCGGCGGACGGGTTGGTGCACGCCCATGCATCACCTACAGCGGCGAACCCCGTGATGACGGGCTGACCATCGACGACAAACCGCCGGTACCGGTCGACAACTCCCGCCATCAGAAGGACGGGCGTGATTGGCTCGCCATCGAGCCAATGGGCTTGCCGCGGGCACGCGGAGACAATGCGATGGAACGTCGCCGTATCACGCAAGGCTCGCATCGCCTTGTTCTTGGACGAAGTATACAAGGTGATCGACCAAGTGCCATTGTCCCCATCCAGGGTCAGGATCGAGAACAAGCCCATTGGCGTGAGCGCGCGTCCCATCCTGCGAGGCCGCTGTTGCCCGGCGAAATATCGCGTAAAATAAGCGAAGTTGCTATCTTCGGCTTCCTCAATCGGCCTGCGGGCACCCGCGCTGACGATCCAATCGCATGCCGCGCTTCGCCGTCCCATCGCGTCGATAACCAGATCGGCGCGAATCTCCTCGCCGGATGTCGTGCGTACCCCTGCAACGTGCGGCACGCCGGGAATTGCCGATGCACCTGTGATCAATTCGCGAACCTTGGTCCCCCGACGGATGGTCACGTTAGGCGCAGCTTGCGCCATTGCAGCTACGGCCCATTCTATGATGGGCCTGCGGCCAGTGACGAAGCGTATGGCCTCGTCGCCGGGACGTGGGGTTCGGTCCGTTATGGTTGGGGGAAGACTGTCGAGATAGTCCACCCAGACGCAACCGGCTCGAAGCAGATCAGCCTTCAGCCCCGGCAACTCCTGATCGCTGATCATCCGAAATCGCGAACTGAGGTTATGAGGTTGCCTGAATTGGGCAACTCCGGGGCGTTCCCACGAATCCCATCCCTCGGCGGGCGCCGTAGGGTGACCTGCCGGATCAACCTCCAGGACTGTGACGCGGTGGCCGTCGCGACCAAGCATCGTCGCTGCGCATAATCCGATCACGCCTCCGCCGCAAATCAGGACTTTGCTCATCCCTTCTCCTCCCGGAGTTCGGCTGATCGCGGATGCGGCGCGGAGTGGCTATCGTCTCCTCCCGGCGAAACGATACCCACTCACGGCGGTGCACGAATGACTCAAGACATAGGTCGATGCGGCGAACCGGAGGTTCAAAAGTCTCCTCAGCTTGCCCTCAGAGCCCGGCTGCCGCGGGTGACGTCCCATTGGTCGGTTATGCGTCACTGACAGACCCGACCCGATGTCCGGTCAGATTTCGGCTAAGGGCCGCGGGGCACCTTCCCCGCCAAATGCAGTCTGCCCCTTCCTGGCTCCGGCGATGTCCCTGAGACCGTATCGCGTCGTATCAGCGCCGATATCTGATGCTAGCTTCCACAACGGCAGGGAGCACCTGCTTCCTGCTTCATACCGAACAGGAGGACGACATGCCTGATAGCGTCTACAAGGTCATTGAACTGGTCGGTACCAGCAACGACTCCTGGGAGAAGGCCGCCGCCAATGCGGTCGAGCAAGCTGCAAAATCTCTCCGAGATCTTCGCGTTGCAGAGGTCGTCAAACTCGATATGCAACTGGATGCCAAAGGAAAAGTAGAGGCCTATCGCGCCAAGCTCAACGTATCGTTCAAGTTCGAGGGCTCCTGAGCCTCGGCACCTCGCCCCGCTTGCGGGGCGAGGATGGCTCATTCGAGAAAGGCGCGTCTAGCGGCCCGCCAACCAAACGACACCACGATTTGGAGAGAGCCCGCTTTGCGCCACGACCTGCTCTCCCCGCGAGTTCTCGTCAACGCCCCGCAACCGAACCGGTCCGGGACACCAGCCGTCCCCCAGCGCCATGACGCCCCCTGGAAGTAGGCCCTAGTCCAGCAGGGGCCCGATATGCTTTGATGCGTGAGGCCGGAAACTGCGACGCGTGGTGGCCTCATGTACATGGTCATTCGCAAATATACCAAGGTTCGTTCGGTTGCGGACGCTGCTCGCCGCGCCAAGAGCGGGCTCGGTCAGATCCTGAGGCAATCACCCGGATTTAGATCTTACTATGTGCTGGATGGGGGCCACGGCGTTGGTGTCGCCGTGATGATATTCGAGGACTGCGAAAGCGCCACTGCAGCAAACGCTAAAGTGCTGGAGTTTGTTCAAGCAAGCCTGCTTGACCTCAATCTTGGCGATCCCGAAATCATTACCGGCGAAGTTTTGATGAACATAGAACGTGATGCGTCCCCGAGCATAGGCTCTTCGCAGACGCCGCCAGTTGCGTGAGGGCCGCCCCCTGCTGATGCCGACGCGCCGTCGCGTTGGAGCGATCGTGCCCTGGGCATCCGCAGTCCTTCGTCAGGCATATTCGATGACGCCGACGACCCGGCGGTCGTGCGCGAGCCGGACGAAGACTAGACTGGCCCGTGTCTGGCAATCCGCGCTATAATATCTCCCATGGGTTGGGATGCGAAAGACGTAGCACGGCTCAAAGGGCTCTGGGCCGCAGGACAGAGCGCGGCGCAGATCGCGCGCCGTCTCGGGTGTAGCCGCAACGCGGTCTGCGGCATGCTCACCCGTTTGGGCCTGAAGCGTGGCCACAAGCCACCAACAGCAAGACCCAAGATAAGGCCGGCCCCGAAGCTGAGGCCGGCGTCGTCGGCCGCCTGTGCCCGCCCAGTGGCAAAGAAGGTGTCGCGTAACACAGCAGAGAAGCAGCAGCCTCAGGAATTCAGCAAGCGGCAGCTTTACGCCATTCTAGCCGAGGCGGTCAGGAACACCGGCTAAGAGCTCAACGCGACCGTCGTTGCGCTCCGCGTCGGCACGGCGCAGCCTGCTTGTCCCAATGGAAACCTGAGAACGCGCCAAGCGCCCGAAATGATTGGAGCGGGTGAAGGGAATCGAACCCTCGTATTCAGCTTGGAAGGCTGCTGCTCTACCATTGAGCTACACCCGCGCAAGTCGCTCCCTAACACGGTCGGGCGGCGGTCTCAACTGCCCTCAAGGCGGCTTTCCGGTGTTGCGAACAGGGCTTGTTCCCGCCCCGACCGGCCGCCCCTTAACAGGGGCGCCCTCGCCGTCTATATCTGTGTCTCCCGAAACCAACGAAAGGAGGTGATCCAGTGTCTTATCTCAAGCGCTGTCACCTCGCTGGGATCGCCCGCTGAGCTTTGACGAGAAGCTTGGCCACGGGGCGGTCTCAGCCCTGGACCAGCGAGACAAGAAATCGGGCGCGACGGGCTACTTGCCCGCCGCGCCTTTTCTTTTTGAAGGGATGCGCAGCCGAACGGCGGCGCGGCGATCGATATTTGTAAGGCGCTCATGTGGTGCGTCGGCGCGTCGCGAAGGTCTAGAAGCCGCAGACGTTCTGCCCGCGCGGGCGCTTTCCCCTGCGGCTTTCGACGATGCGCTCGCCGCTATTTTTCGGCGGAGCTGCCGTAGTAGCGGTGATGGCCGGTCTGGTCGTGCAAATCGGCAGGCTGCGATTGTCCCGCCCGCCGCGCGTCGCAGATGATCCTGATGGTCTGACCCGACATTGCCGCCTCCAGCATTGACCTGTGTTCTTTGTGGTCATCAGTCGCGACCGCTTCCGGCGGCGTTCACCGCGTAAGGCCGCAATCGGGTTTCGGGACGGTTTCGCCGCAAGCCCCCGACGCAATTTTTTATGCATTGGGATTGTCGGCAGCGGCCGCGGTGATACGTCCTTTGAACCGCGCGCAGCCAAAACAGACGAGGTGACGATGCTCTACGCCATCCTGGCCTATCACGTGGAAGACGAGGTCCTGTCCTGGACGCCGGAAGAGGACGCGACCGTCATGACCAATTTGAAGACCGTCCAGGAGCCGTTGCGGGCCAAGGGCCATTTCGGGCCGGCCGCCCGGCTCGATGAAACCCGCAAGGCCCGCACCCTGCGCGGGCCCGGCGCGGGACTCGTGCTCGACGGGCCCTTCGCTGAGACCAAGGAGCAGCTTCTCGGCTTCTACATTATGGAATTCGACAGCGAGGACGGCGCGATCGCCGCGGCGCGCGAGCTGCGCAAGGCCAATCCGAGCGCGGTCTACGAGATCCGCCCGATCAAGCTTTTCCTTCCCGCAGACGGGTTTGGCGCGACAGCGGCCGACGGGTGAGCCGGCTATGGCCCCTTGTCCGCCGGCGCGGAGTAGAAGCGCTGGATCAGCAGCCCGCCGAAGGCGATGAGCCACACGAACTGCGCGGCCCGCGGCGCGACCGCCGCAACCGCCGTGCCCGGCATGAACACCAGCAGCGGAAACAGCGAGGCCATGATTTCGCGGTGCCAGCCGCCCAAAATCGTCCACCACAGCCCGACATTGAAGCCTGCGATCGCGGTCAGGTTCAGGCCGTAGAGCACGGCGACCGCGCTGCTCATGCCGTAATTGGTGTAGAGGCCGTTGGTCACCGGCAGCAGCACGATCGAGAGCAGGAAGAACAGGTTGAGGATCACCACGCCGCGGCTGCCGATGGGCTGGCGCGCGAGCCGCCGCTGGTGGCTGATCCAGAACACGCCGGCGATGATGAAGCTGAGCACAAAGCCGGCGAGCTTGCCGGAATAGGCCTGGGCGAGATCGCTCCAGTCAGGGGCGCTAGCGAACACCGCGGCCTTGGGCAGGTCATAGGCCAATAGCGTCATGGCGACACCGAAAATGGTGTTGCTGAGCGACTCCAGCCGCCGCATCTCGAACTGGTCGGGCTTGAGCTCGGTCATGCCGGCACGCGTTTTTCGGGACTGGAACTTCTGCCTACCTTGTCCCTAGGTCCTAATTCCGGTTCCGTCCAGCCGCATTGCGATTCGCGTTGGGATCGCCGAGTCTGACGCTTTCACCGGGGCGATTCGTGGCGACATATCTGGACACGCTCAATGCGGAGCAGCGCCGCGCCGTCGAGCATGGCGTGGCCGATGGCGCGACCGTGGGCGGCCCCCTGCTCGTCATCGCCGGCGCGGGCTCCGGCAAGACCAATACGCTCGCCCACCGCGTCGCGCATCTGATCGTCGCCGGTGCCGATCCGCGCCGCATCCTGCTGATGACGTTCTCCCGCCGGGCCGCGGCCGAGATGGCCGGCCGCGTCGAGCGCATCGCCCGAAAGGTGCTGGGCGAGAACAACGCCGCGATCATGCGCGACGCGTTGACCTGGGCCGGCACCTTCCACGGCATCGGCGCGCGGCTGCTGCGCGAATATGCCGAACGCATCGGCGTCGATCCCGCCTTCACTATCCACGATCGCGAGGATTCCGCCGACCTGATGAACCTGGTCCGGCACGAGCGCGGCCTGTCGAAGACCGAGAGCCGCTTTCCGGCCAAGGGCACGTGCCTGTCGATCTATTCCCGCTGCGTCAACGCGGAGATGGAGATCGAGAAGGTGCTCGGCCAGCACTATCCCTGGTGCGCCGGCTGGGCCACCGAGCTGAAAGGCCTGTTCGCAGCCTATGTCGAGGCCAAGCAGGCCCAGCACGTGCTCGACTACGACGACCTGCTGCTCTACTGGTCGCAGATGATGAGCGATGCGCTGATCGCCGAAGAAATCGGCGGCCGCTTCGATCACGTCCTGGTCGACGAATATCAGGACACCAACCGCCTGCAATCCTCGATCCTGCTGGCGCTGAAGCCCGATGGCCGCGGGCTCACCGTCGTCGGCGACGACGCGCAGTCGATCTATTCGTTCCGCGCGGCGACCGTACGCAACATCCTGGAGTTTCCACAGAGCTTCTCACCCCGCGCGGAAATGATCACGCTCGACCGCAACTACCGCTCGACGCAGGCGGTGCTGTCGGCGGCCAACGGCGTCATTGGCCTCGCCCGCGAGCGCTTCACCAAGAATCTCTGGACCGACCGCACCTCCGCGCAGAAGCCGCAGCTCGTGACCGTGCACGACGAGGCCGACCAGGCCCGCTACATCGTCGAAGAGGTGCTGGCCAACCGCGAGCAAGGCGCACTGCTCAAGCATCAGGCGGTCCTGTTCCGCACCTCCTCGCACTCCGGTCCGCTGGAGATCGAGCTGACCCGCCGCAACATTCCCTTCGTCAAGTTCGGCGGGCTGAAATTCCTCGATGCCGCGCACGTCAAGGACGTGCTGGCGCTGCTGCGCTTTGCCGAAAATCCGCGCGACCGCGTCGCGGGCTTCCGCATCCTGCATCTGCTCCCGGGCGTGGGGCCGGCGACCGCGCAGCGCGTGCTCGACCAGATGGCGGAGAGCACCGACCCGCTGCACGCGCTCGGCCAGCTTCCTGTGCCGCCGCGCACCGGTGAGGACTGGACCGACTTCGTCCGCACCGTCGAAAACCTGCGCTATTCGGAATGGCCGGCTGATCTCGAACGCGTGCGGCTCTGGTACGAGCCGCATCTCGACCGCATCCACGAGGATTCCGAGACCCGCCGCGCCGACCTCATGCAGCTCGAGCAGATCGCGAGCGGCTATGTCTCGCGCGAAAAATTTTTGACCGAGCTCACGCTCGATCCGCCGGATGCGACCAGTGACAAATCCGGCCCGCCCCTGCGCGACGAGGACTATCTGATCCTCTCCACCATCCACTCCGCCAAGGGCCAGGAGTGGAAATCGGTGTTCGTGCTCAACGTCGTCGACGGCTGCATGCCCTCCGATCTCGGCGCCGGCACCAGCGCCGAGCTCGAGGAGGAGCGCCGCCTGCTCTACGTCGCGATGACGCGTGCCAAGGACGATCTGCACCTCGTCATGCCGCAGCGCTTCTTCACCCACGGCCAGGCCGCCAAGGGCGACCGCCACGTCTACGCCTCGCGCACCCGCTTCATCCCGGAGTCGCTGGTCCCGCTGTTCGAGCGCACCGCCTGGCCGCGCGCTGCCACAGGCCAAGCGCGCGCCGCCGCGCAAGGCCCGAAGATCGACATCGGCGCGCGGATGCGGGGGATGTGGCGGTAGCCGTCGAAAGAACGGAAACCGAGCATTTCCAAAACGCGGCCTTGTGACGTCGCGGTCATCCCTTAAGTCTCGGCGATCCTCCCCGCAGAGACCTGATCGATGACCGCACCGCTAGAATTCGGACTGGATACCTTTGGCGACGTCACCAAGGACGCCTCCGGCGCCATGCATGCGCATGCGCAGGTGATCCGCAACGTCGTCGACGAGGCGGTGCTGGCCGACGAGCTCGGCCTCGACTTCATTGGCCTTGGCGAGCATCACCGCGGCGACTTCGCGATCTCCTCGCCCGAAACCGTGCTGGCCGCGATCGCGTCGCGCACCAAGCGCATTCATCTCGGCTCGGCCGTGACGGTCTTGAGCTCGGACGATCCCATTCGCGTCTTCCAGCGCTTTGCGACGTTGGACGCGCTCTCAGGCGGGCGCGCCGAGGTGATCCTCGGCCGCGGCTCGTTCACCGAATCCTTTCCGCTGTTCGGCTTCGACCTGCGTCGCTATGAAGAGCTGTTCGAGGAGAAGCTCGACCTGTTCGCCGCGCTGTTGTCGCAGAAACCGGTGAGCTGGGAAGGCAAGCTGCGTCCGCCCCTGAGGGACCAGCTCGTCTATCCGCCGGTCGAGAATGGCGAGCTCAAGACCTGGATCGGCGTCGGCGGCAGCCCGCAATCAGTGGTGCGCGCCGCACATTATGACCTGCCCCTGATGCTGGCGATCATCGGCGGCGATCCCGCGCGCTTTGCACCTTATGTCGATCTCTATCACCGCGCCTTCAAGGAATTCGGCCGCCCGGCAAAACCGATCGGCGTGCATTCGCCCGGCTATGTCGCCGAAACCGATGCGCAGGCGCGCGAGGAGCTGTGGCCCGATTACAAGGCCATGCGCGACCGCATCGGCAGGGAACGTGGCTGGCCGCCGATGGGGCGCGACGAGTTCGTGAGTGAGGCCGAGCACGGCTCGCTCTATGTCGGCTCGCCCGAGACCGTCGCGCGCAAGATCGCCGCGACCGCAAAGGCCCTCGGCATCGCGCGCTTTCAGTTGAAATATTCGGCGGGTCCCTTGCCACACGACAAGCTGATGCGGAGCATCGAGCTCTACGGGAGCAAGGTGGTGCCGATGGTCAGAGAGATGATGGGGTAGTAGCGCTTTTCTCGCTTTGGCGGGCTGCAATCCTGCGTAGCGCGTTAGCGCGAAGCAGGATGGTGGGGGAGGAAGGACTCGAACCTTCGAAGCCATGAGGCGGCTGATTTACAGTCAGCTCCCTTTGCCACTCGGGACACTCCCCCGCTCGACGGCAGCACAATCGGGCCGGACCTTGCCGGCGGACCGAATACGGCCATGGAGACGTGAAGACCGCGGACAACCCGGTATCGGGGCAACGGCCGGGCGCGTTTATGGGCGATGCGGTGGGGCAAAGTCAACCGAGGCGAACAGCTAAAATCGCACCGATGGACGGCCAAATTGCCATATTCCGGAACCCGTGACACAAGCGAGCCCATGAAGGATCGAAAATTCGTCCCCAAGGGTCCCCGCGGCGGGGCTAAGCCCTTCAACAGACCGGGTAAATCGTCTCCCCGGCCGACCTGGCGCGACCGCGATTCGCACCCCGACGGTCCGGTCATTCTCTATGGCTGGCACACCGTCACCATGGCGCTGCAAAACCCCCGCCGGCGGATCCGCAAGCTGACGCTGACCGAGAACGCCGCCCGGCGGCTCGCGGAAGAAAACATCGAGACCCGCGTGGCGCCCGAGATCGTCCGGCCCCAGGAAATCGACCGCCTGCTGTCGCCCGATGCCGTGCACCAGGGCCTTTTGGCGGAGGCAGATCCCCTGCCCTCGCCTGACATCGAGACATTGAAACAGGAAGGCATGGTGCTGGTGCTCGACCAGATCACCGATCCCCATAATGTCGGCGCGATCCTGCGCTCGGCCGCGGCCTTCGCGGTGAAGGCGATCGTCACCACCGCGCGCCACAGTCCGGAAGCGACCGGCGTGATGGCGAAGGCCGCCTCCGGCGCGCTGGAGCTTGTGCCGATGGTCACGGTGCAAAACCTCGCGCGCGCCCTCACGGCGCTGAACGAGCGTGGCTTCCAGACCGTGGGCCTCGACAGCCAGGGCAGCGTGGACCTCAGCGAGGTCGCCTTGCGCGAGCCGCTCGCGCTCGTGCTGGGCGCGGAAGGCAAGGGCCTGCGGCAGTTGACGCGCGAAACCTGCAGCGTCGTGGCGCGGCTCGACATGCCCGGCGAGATCAAGAGCCTCAACGTCTCCAACGCCGCCGTGCTCTCGCTCTATGTCGGTGCGAGCCGGCTGGGATTGATGAAGGGGTAAGTTGCGCCACCACAAAGGTGCTCTCCCTCGCCCCGTTCCGCACGAAAGACAAAACGCCCGTCCGCATCACGCGGACGGGCGTTTCGCTAAGTCAACCGATTGAGCGATCAGTAATAGCGACGCAGCACGCGGTGGCCGCCGTAGTAGTACGGCGCGCGGCGATAGCCATAGCGCGGGCCGTAGCCGTAGTGCACGCGCGGCAGATAGCCGTAGCGCGGACCGTAGCCGTAGCGATACGGACGGTAGTACGGACGCTGGTAGGGATAGGCAGCGGCGCGATAGCCATAGCCGTAACCGTAGTTGGCCGGCGCGACCACCGCGTCCTCACGATAGGTCGGATACGGCGCGAACGCGCCGGGGCCGGTATAGGTCGGGCCCTGATTGACGTAGTAGTACTGCGTGATCGGCTCGGCGAGGTACTCAAAGCCCCAGCCGCCAAAGCCGGCGCCATAGCCCCAGCCACCGCAGCCGGTGTTGCAGCCGGTATAGACCGGCGCAACCGGTGCGCAGGTCGCAAAGCCGCAGGCCATGGCGGGCGCGGCCCCCGCAATCATCACGGCAGCCGCCGCGACCAGTCCGGAAATCATTTGACGCATTACTCTCTCCTGTCGATTTTCGTTCGTTGGATTTGACGTTCTTTGTTTGCTTGGGTCGTTACCTCAGTGGCCTGCCGGGCCCTTCCGCGTGAGGCGAAAGTCGACGGTGCTGCGGATTGACGTTGATCTCCGGTGCGAGGATCACCGGCGGCGGATCAGCAGGAATATCCATCTGCGGCGGTAGTGGCGCGGACTGCGCACCCCAGCTCTGGTGATAGCTCTCTGCCGGCCGCGGCAGCTTGCGATTGGCGGGCGGCTCGACCTCGAGGCGGCCATAGCCCGGCCGCAAGCCCAGAGTCGGATAGTAATGGCCGACGTCGGAGGGCTGCCGCTCGCCGATATAGCGTCCGCCATAGATCGTCGGCTGCACCTGGACGTTCTTGCCGAGGCCCCAGGTCCCTTCGACGACGGCATAGGACGCGTCGATGCCGTTGATGATGATGGGCACACCGGGACGGCCGGGAATGACGACGTCGAAGCCTTCGCCGGCAAGCGCCGTCGCGGGCAATCCGATCAGAAAGGCTGCGAGCGCCAAAACGCGCATGAAGGGGCCCCGATTTATCGGCCCGCAACCTATCCGATCGCCGCGCAGAGAGTGTTAAGGCCGTTCGGCCAAATTCCGGTAAGCCTAACGCGCAAGGATTGCGCGTCGCGCAAATGCCAGCGAGCGCAGTATCGAAGCGTTAACGCCGCGCACGGGCCCACGCGCCACGCCAGTCTGCCCGAACCAGCCGGGTTGCATGGCACAAAAGCACATCCCCTGCGGGATCATGTCGATGTGACCCTGCTCCCGCGAAACCGCGGAACGACTCCGTCGCGGCCACGCTTAGCAACGGTCCCAGATCCGTGGAGCAAATGCCATGACGAGCCTGAAACTGGCTATCGCGGCTGGGATACCCGCACCTACGCCCAGCGCAACGGTTTCGTCTGCACGCCCGGCACCTACTTCAAGGGCGATGACGGGCTCCGGCATCGCTGCCAGTAAGCCAGTCTAGGTTGAGCGCGACATGAAACAGGCGGCCCAAAGGCCGCCTGTTTCATGTCCGCGCGGGTTCTGGCACTTTCCGGCCAACTCTGGTATTGCGACGCGCGGGCGGGCGGACAGCTCCGGCGCATTGTCGGGCCCCGCCCCGCTTCATCAGCCTAGCCGGCTTAGCTCAGCGGTAGAGCAGCGGTTTTGTAAACCGAAGGTCGGGGGTTCAATCCCCTCAGCCGGCACCAGCGCTTGGTGCGCGTCAGTTTGAATTCTTCGGCACGCTGCTTTGTTGGAAGCGCTCAACGGCAGCGGCATTGATTTCGACCCAGCGATGTTTCGACTGCTCGAAGACCGATTTGAAGGGCGCCGGATATTCTGTGTCCGCCATTGCTCCGACGGCAACTCCGATCATCGCAGGCATGTTGTCGGCCTTCCAATAGACCGTTGAGCCGCAGTCGGGACAAAAATAGGAGCGGACCATGCCGCCGCTTGCGGCGGCGCGCACGTATTCTTTTGGGGCTCCTGAGATCGTGATGAGGTCAACGGAATAAAAGGCACCTACGCCAAACGGCGCGCCGGTCCGGCGCTGGCACTCAATGCAGTGACAGGCAACGACCTGGCTGGATCGCCCCGGAAGCGACAGCACGACAGCGCCGCAACTGCATCTGGCATTTATCATCGGAGATACTTCCCCTCCTGTCTTGTAGCGCGGGTAAGCGCAGCCGATCCTCATCCCGAGGAATCGCGTAGCGGCGTCTCGAAGGGGCGAGGCAACCAGGCGGGCCTTCATCCTTCGAGACGCGCGTGCCGCGCTCCTCCGGATGAGGGCTATCACGACACTCCGTCATTGCGAGCGCAGCGAAGCAATCCAGAAATGCGTCCGCGGAAGGATTCTGGATTGCTTCGCTGCGCTCGCAATGACGAGAACGTTGCAGCAGTGTGCTTCCCTGCCCCCAATACAATCGCGCCCCTCGCCTTCACTCCTTCCCCACATCGAACGCCAGCAGCACGTTGCCGGGGACGCCGCTCCACTGGCCGTAGCCGGAATTGCTGTAGAGCATGCCATCAGCGACGACCGGACCGGGGCCGTCGATCGCGCCGCCGTGGGCGGGGGCGCCGTTCACGGCGGTGTAGTCTTGCGCGGTGTCGAATTCCCACAGCAGCTTGCCGTCGCCCGTTGCGTAGGCGCGCAGGAAACCGCTGACGCTGCCGGAGAACACGACGCCGGGGATCACGCTGACGGCGGCCGAGAGCGCGGGGCTGCATTGCGCACGATCGCCGCAAGGGACCGGCGGCACCTCCATCGCGATCTTGCCGCTGGCGAGATCGAGTCCGAACAGGCCACCACCCTGCGTGGCGTCGAGGCGCCGCGTGCCATCGCGAAGGAAGCGCACGTCGGAGTTGGCGACATAGATGCGAGCCCCGTCGGCGGCCGAGCCCCATTCGCTGCCGCCGAGCGCGCCGCCCTTCCCGATCCGCGTCTGCCACAGGATCTTGCCGCCATCATCGGGATCGAGCGCGTGCACGACGCCGGACTTTTGCGCGATCACGAGCATGCGCTTGCCGTCCTGTAAGCTGACCAGGATCGGCGACTGGCCAAAATCGTGGTCGGGGCCGTGATCCTCGGGACAGTTGGTCTTGTCGGCACTGTAGCAGGCTACGACGTAGGCGTCCTTCGGCGTCGCCTGCTGCTTCCAGAGCAGCTTTCCCGTCGCAAGATCGAGAGCGAGGATCGCATCGGCGGTCGTTGCAGGCGGGTTCGAGTAGGCATTGCTGGTCGCGATATAGACGACGTTGCGCTTCGCATCGATCGTCGGTGCTGACCAGACCGAAGCGCCGGACGGTCCATAGAGCTGCGTGCCTCTGGTATTCTTCTCGGTCGGATGCGGCACCTCGGGGATTGTATAGGCCTGCCACACCGTCTTGCCGGTCGCAGCGTCAAGCGCCACCACGCTGCCGCGGAAGGTGCAGCATTCGTAGCTCGGCTGCGATCCGGCCACCTCCTCGATCGAGGACACCGGGACATAGAGCACGCCCGAATGAAGCGTCGGCGCGCCCGTGATCCGGGCTGCCGGATGCTCCTCGACCTTCACCTTCCAGATCTGTGCGCCGGTCAGGGCATTCACGGCATAGGCGTTGGCCTTGAGATCGCCGAAGAAGATCGCGAACTGATCCGTGCCTGCGATCGGCGCGAAGCTGATGGCGGCGCGCACCGCGGCATCGGTCGCAAAGGTCCACAGCGTGCAGCCGCTCTTCGCGTCGAGCGCATGCACCTTGCGATCGGTGCCACCGATGAACAGGAGTCCACCAACGACCGTCGGCGGCGCAAAGGACAGCGAAGCTCCGGGAAAGGCATAGGCCCATCTCAGCCGCAGGCGCGGCACCTGCTCGGCGGTGAGGCCCGCCATCTCCGCCGGCTGGAAGCGGCTGTTGCTGGCATCGACGCCCCAGCCGTTCCAGCGCGGACCGTCGAGCGCCTGCGGAAAGCCGCTGGTCTGCTGCGTGCAGCGGCCTTGCGCATTGGCCGCGGCACTGTTCGTTGCGGCCTTGCCGGTGACGAAGGCGGCAATCGCGCGGCGCTCGTCGTCGCTGCGCTCCTTCGCGATTGTTGCCATGCTGCCGGTCGCAAGCGTCCCCAGCACGTGCTCGAACGACATCGCCTGCATCGCGCTCCGCGCCGGCACACGACTCTGGGGGTCAGCGGCATCGTGACATTGCGCGCAATGCCTCGCGTAGAGGGCCGCGCCTTCCTGTTGCGCGCGCGCCGGCGCGCAACACCAGATCAGCAGGGCAGCCACGACAGCGATCAGTCTCATGACCTGCTCCGACATCGTCACCGCAATGCGAGCCCGCTTCACACGACCTAAAGTTTAACGCGAGGCCGATCATTGAAGCAACGGGCGATCCGCCCGCCCTTGTCACACGGCCTTCGCAATGCCGCTCTCACCGGGCAGTTCATCCAGCCGTCAGAGCCCTAGACTCTTGTCGCACCGGCCGCCTCCGTCCTCCTCGCAACGCTCGTTTGCCGCAATCGCGTCACTCAAACCGGCTTCTGCCACTCCATGATGTGGAAGTACGGCACGCGGCGATGGCGGGCGACTTGGTCGGGCGCGCCGCCGGTAGGCTCGGGCTCAGTGAACAGGCGCAACTGGAGGCCGTGATCGAGCAGCAGCGTCATATAAGTGCTGAGCGGACGGTGCCAGTTCTGGACCCGGATGCCGCGCCAGGCGACCCAGATCGGCCGTTCGTCCATGTAGTGATCGATCGAGAAGCGCTGGACGCCCTCGCCGTCGCGCGTCCAGCCGTCCGGCTGACCTGCGGTGTTGAAGCTCGTCAGGTTGGCGATCAGGAGTGTGCCGCCCGGGCGCAGCGCCGCCACCATGTTCGCGATCGCAGGCCTGAGATCCGGCATGTCGATCAGACTGAGATAGCTGGCGACCAGATCGAAGGATGCATCGACATCCATCGTCTCGGCGCGCCCCTGACGATAGTCGCCATGCGGGTCCATCTGCCTGGCGCGGGCGAGCAGCGCCTCGGTCGGATCGATGCCGGTAGTGGCGATGCCGGCGCGCTGCATGATGCGGCAGAAGCGCCCCTCACCGCAGCCGACATCAAGCGCGCGGCCGAAGCCGCGTCCCTCGATCCGCGCCCGCATCGGCGCGTCCAGCACGAAGCGGCGGCCGTAGTCGCCATCCTCACCCTGCTCCAGGATCCATGCAGACGCGGAATCGGCCCAGCCGTCGCTGACATCGTCGCTCATGGATCGACCTTCGGACATGGATGATGGCCGCTTGCATCGCGGGGACGGCCACTAACCACACGTTGGATCGAAGTTCAACATGAGCTAACGTGCGCGTCGCATGCGCCCTGCCACCGCCCGAGAGAAAGCCAGGATCGCCGCCGGCGCGGTCGCGGCCGTCGTAATGACGGCCGTGCTGTTCGCACTCGCGCTTGGTGTTCTGCTGGCGCGATAGGCCGAAATGCGGCGGAGAAACGCCGCCGCGCGAACTTCGGACAACCGCTCGATCGTCGCGGAGATGTCCCGGATTGCGTTCACGGAGTCCTGGGTCGCATTCTGGATGCCGGCAATCTGCTGGCTGATTTCGCCGGTCGCCTTCGCCGTCTGCTCGGCGAGCGTCTTCACCTCGGACGCGACGACCGCGAAGCCGCGGCCGGCCTCACCGGCGCGCGCGGCCTCGACCATGGCGTTGAGCGCGAGCAGATTGGTCTGGCCGGCGATCGTATTGATCAGCTTGACGACGTCGCCGATCCGTGTCGCCGCGACCGAGAGCTCGCTGACCCGCTCGGTGGCGGTGCCCGCGCGAGCGAAACGCTTCAGGTTGGAGACACTTCCTTGCCATCCTCGGGCCGGCCGTGGGCGCGCACCAAGGCCTCGACGAACGCGATCACCTTGGCCCGCTTCTCGGGCGGTAGCGAGAGGAAGGCACGCACGAGCCTCAAACCCAGCGCTTCGTCCAACTGTTCGTCCTGAGCAACCATTCGCATAGTGTCAGGCTATAGGGAAAAATATGCAATCCCTTCCGAACGAGCTTGATTCGTCACAGCCGCTTTGCTGGAATGGCTTCGCTGAGGTGGATCATGAAGTGGATCGCGGAGCGCGACGCCCTGATCGCGCAGACAATGGCCTTCGTCCAATCAGTGACCGGCAAGGCGGCTGGGCTCCGCCGGCCGGACGCGCCGGCGGTTGCGCCGCCCGTTCCCACCGAAATCGTCTCCGTCCAGCCGCCGGTGGCCGCACCCGAGATCGAGCCGCCACCGCCTGTCCTGCCGCCCCAGCCCCTCGAGGTCACGCCGCCACCGCGGACGAGCGGCGATTTCCGGAGCGAAATGCAGGCCCGCATCGCCAATTTCCGCAGGCATCAGGAGCGGTTCGAACGCGAACGCGAGGAATATTGTGCGGCCACCCTGAGCAAGCTCCGCGCGGCCATGCGCGACGTCCCACCTCGCCCGCCGGTCAGAAAGTGAGACGCGGCGCCTCAGCCGGTCACAGCCACGACCACACCAGGACGAGATTGGCCGCGCAGGCGCCGAACAGTGCCAGCGTCAGCGGCAGGAGCATGTGCCCGCAGGAGGTTTTCAGGTCGGTCGTCATGGGCGGGAGCATCCGCTGATTCCGAGCGAAGAGTCCCAGGGATTCTTTTTCCCGGGATTCAGGACTCGTTTACGACTCAGGCACCCATGTCCCGATCACGGCGCCGTGATCAGGAGCCGGTTCGGAACCCCGTCCCCGGCGAAGCCGTTAATGGGCATTATTGGAGCGGGAAGAATGCCCTACGCCCTGTTCTGCAACGACGCCCAAATCAGCAAGGTCTATCCGGCTGAAGCCGACGTCTGGAAGCTCGCACAGCTCAGCGGGCTGGTCGTGGACGTGGCCAACGACGATGAGCGGCCCGGGCCGCGCCGGGTGCTCGACAATGACTACGAAATCAAGCCCTGCCGGCCCGCCCAAGGCGAAGACCCCGCCAAAAACAAGGCGGACGCCGAGCAGCAATCGCGAATGGAGCTCGAGTTCAACACGTAAGGAATCCGGCGGCCGGCCAGCGGCAGCTCATGGCGTCGCGGTCGCCAGAGACGCCTGCTCGCCCGTCAGAGCCACGCAGGCCTTGCGGCGATGCAGCCCGCGGATCGCGCCGGTGACCTTCAGCACCTTGCCGGAGGGACAGGAGCTGTCCCGGACAAAAGCCACCTCGTAGGGGGCCAGCATCAAAGGTTCGGACTTGAGGACGGTCTGCGCAGAGCACGGCAACGCGACGAGGAACGAGATCACCACCGACGCCAAGATACGCATGTTCGTTGTCCCACCAGCCCGGGAATTTTCATATTAACGCGCTCCGGAGCGCGAGTTCCGTAAGTCGCAAAAATTATTTTTGCTTTACCGCAGCCCCATGACGCGCGTGAGAAGGCGCGCGTCGAAAGGTCGCTTGGCGGAAAGATCGCGTGCAAGGCTCGCGCCAGACGGGCGGCCCGCAAACCAAAGGCCGGCAAAGCCGGCCTTTTTCAGACGCAGTTGCCGCTGGCAGATCAGTAGCGTGCACCCGACGGGCCGCCCCAGCCGAAGCGGTAGTTCACGCCGACCTTGACGGTATGCTCGTCCTCCCGACCGCGAACGCCGGCGATGTCGGCCGGGCCGGAGGTGAAGGTGGTGCTGCCGAAGTTATAGTACTGGTACTCGGCCTTGGCCGACCAGTTCGGCGCGAACATGTATTCCAGGCCGGCGCCGACGGTATAACCGTCCTTGCTGTTGCCACTGGTGGTAAAGCTTTGCGGCACACCGGCGACGCTGACACCGAGGTTGTTGTTACGCCAGGCGTAGCCACCCTTGGCGTAGAGCAGCGTGGGACCCCAAGTGTAGCCGACACGGCCGGTCACCGAGCCGATCTGGTCGGTGTTGGACGTCACCTGCGTGCCGCCCGGGAATAGCACGCCGTTGTTGTTGGTCGGCAGCCAGGAATACTGGGCCTCGACACCCACAACCCAGTTGGGCGCGAACTGGTAATCGAAGCCGCCCTGCACGCCGCCCAGGAAGCGGGCGTCGCTCGACTGGAAGCTGTTGTCCCCGGCGAACGCGCCGCCGACATGGCCGCCGATGTAAAAACCAGTCCAGTTGTAGACTACCTGCGGTGCGGTGACCGGCGGCGGCGCCTTGGTGTAGGTGCGCGCCGGGATGTCGGCTGCCGCCACTGGCGTTGCCAGCGCGAGCAGAGCTGCCGCGCCGAGCAAAATCGTCTTCATGATCATCCCCGTTCTTTCAAATTCGACCCTCAGCAAACAACGTGGCGTGAATTTGGTTGCCTCGCGACGATGCCGGAACGTTGATCGTCCGTTACTATGGCGGGGCGGCAACGATGCGTTTTTTGTTCCGTCGCGTTTCCTTGCGGCCGACAGATTCTATCGTCCGCGCAAGCAGTGCCGTAACAGTTTGTCGCAAAGCCCAACCACCCGTTCAAAGCTCGCCAAAATGTGATCCAGCGGCTCCGGCGGTTCTCGTCCTACCATGTAGCGATGAAGGCGCGCTTTGCACTATCGCGTCATCTTTTCCAGTTCCGGAAAGGGTGTGTAAACCGCGCCGGCGCAGAGCTCGTTGGCGCGCTCCAAGACGCGGTCCGCCCGTCCGTTGACGTAGACGACGGCCCGCTCGCGCATCGCCTTGTAGCTGCCGTCGGTCTCGCGCGGCGTAAAGTGCAGGCAACTCACATAGAACGGACGGCCGCCGACCTCCCGCAGCACCGGCTCGGCCATGCTGGCGTCGCGGACGCCGACCGGATTGTTCAGGTAGGTGCGCATGAGCGCCAGCGTGTCGCTGCGGATATTGTCGGGAAACGGCTGCGGCCCCGCGTCGATCAGCGACGGGCGATCACCTTCGCTGCCAAAACATGCCGCAAGCGCCAGCGGCAGCACGAGGACCGCCGCACGTTTTGCCAATCGCCCCACAATCCACGTCTCCGACCAATCCGACTCGGAGATGTTCTAGCGCCAAGGTTGGCCTAAGGGAATTCGCTGGTCTTATCGGCCGGCTAGAACAGCACACCGGCCCGCCGCGACGGCGTTCACGCTTTCGCGTGGACGCCATGACGAAACGGGCCGGCCTGAACTCCGCGCGAGGCGGCGGGCAATGCGGGGGATGCCGCCTCGCGGGATCAGTCGTCAGCTACGCTTGTCGGTGTCCGCCGGCTTGGTGACATCCGGCTGCGTCTTCAGCGACTTCTTCGCCGACACCTGCTTGTGGTGATGGCGATGCGTGCGCACGGACTTGTGCTCGGCGGGCGCGATCGCGGCGTTGGCGTTCATCGCCTTCGCCTTGGAATCCGCCTTGACGTCAGCGGCCTTCTTCGTGTCGGCCTTGTTGCCGGCGTTTGGCTTGGCGGCGGTGTTCGACACCTTGGTCTGGGTCTGGTCCGCTTTGATCACAGGTGCGGGGGTGGTGGTCTTGCCTGCTTCGGCGGCGAAGGCCGGGGCTGCGATCACGGAGGCTGCGAGCAAAGCTGCGGAAATGGTCTTCAGCATGGTGGTCTCCTTTGGAAGGATCTTGAGGCGGCGCCCTCTCGCCGACCCTTCGATCGTAGGAAAGAGCCTAGGCGGAGCGCGCTGAACCCATCCTGAAGCGCATCGCAGGCTTCCGTTCATCTGGATGACAAGTTTGTCATCTGCTCGGCGGAGCGAGGAGCCGGGCGGTCGGGAATGTTTTCGCGACCCGGGTGTTCCCGTCAGCAGGCATTCGTGTAGGATCGCCTCGTTCCATACGGGAGAAGATAGATGCGCAGACTTTCAATGCTTCTGGTACCGGGACTCGTCTCGATGGCGCTGGCGGCCGGACCGGTGCTGACGAGCGCTTACGCCGCGGGCAGCGACGACCCCTCGCCGCCGCCGAAGTCGGACTCGTCGAGCAAGAAGTCGAAGAGGAAGAGCTCCTCTATCAGCGATCCCAAATTCCTTGCCGCCTATCGCACCGCCTACGCCACGATCTATGACCGCCACGATTATGCGAGCGCGATCGACCAGTTGAAGTCGCTCAAGCGCGAGGACGTCGCCGATGTCGCCAATCTGATCGGCTACTCCTACCGCAAGCTCGGCGACTACCAGCAGTCGAAGACCTATTACGAGCTGGCGCTGAAGGACGATCCGAACCACGTCCGCACCTGGCAGTATTACGGCCTCTGGCAGCTCGAGCAAGGCAACCGCGAACAGGCGCAGTATCATCTGAACAAGATCGCCTCGCTCGCCGGCACCGACAGCAGCGAGTATCGCTCGCTCGCAGCCGCGCTGGACAAGCCGACCGGCACGACGCTCGTCTACTGAGATATTCCCGACGTCGGAAGGCAAACGAACCGGCACACCCCTCGGGGTTGTGCCGGTTCTGCTTTTTCGGCTAGCTTTCGCGCACCAATTCTCCCTCCCTCGCAATTGGTGTGCAATGGACGCGTGGCTACGATCCGCGATCGACTACATCGGCTCCTGGATCGAATTTCAACTGATCGGATCGCAACAGCCAGGCGTCATCATCGCCATCACGCATCGCGGTGAGGTCGTCGCCGAGCATGCCTTCGGCTGCGCCAACCTCGACACCGGCGAGAAGCTCACGCCGCGCCATCGCTTCCGTATCGCCTCGCATTCGAAGAGTTTTACCTCAGCCGGCATCCTGAAGCTGCGCGAGCAGCGCCGATTGCGGCTCGACGATCCCGTCGGCCAATATGTCACCGGCCTGCATCCACGAATCGCCGAGACGACGCTGGCGCAGGTGCTGTCGCACAGCGCCGGGCTGACGCGAGACGGCGCCGATTCCGGCCAGTTCATCGACAGCCGCTCCTACCTCAACGAGAAGGAGCTGCGCGCAGAGCTGAAACTGCCCACCGCGATCGAAGCCGGTACGCGCTTCAAATATTCCAATCATGGTTTTGGGCTGATCGGTCTCGTGATCGAGTCGGTGACGAGGGAGCCCTACCCCGTCTGGATCAAGCGTGAGATCATCGAGGCCGCGGGCCTGCATGAGACCGAGCCGAACGCGCCGCTTCCGAAAAGCGCGCCGTTTGCTCGCGGCCACACGCGAAAACTGCCGCTGGGCGAGCGATGCGTGATCCCCGGCGACAATCCCGGCCACGCGATGACGTCTGCCGCCGGCTTTGTCGCCACCGCAGCCGACACGGCACGATTCTTCGCGCAGCTCGCGCCCAATGCCAGAAAGAGCGTGCTGTCGGTTGCGAGCCGCCGCGAGATGACGCGACATCATTGGCGCATTCCGCAAAGCCTGGAGGGCTATTACGGTCTCGGCGTCAACGCCGGCAAGACCGACGGCTGGGACTGGTTCGGCCATGGCGGCGCCTTCCAGGGCTACATCTCCCGCACCTGCTCGATCCCAGGGTGCGAGGTCGCGATCAGCATTTTGAGCAACTCCATCGATGGCGCGGCGCCGATCTGGATGGATGGCGCGATGCAGATCCTGCGCACCTTCCAGACGCGTGGTGCCCCTCATCGGCGTGTGCGCGACTGGACCGGCCGCTGGTGGACGATCTGGGGCGCGACCGATCTGGTGCCGATGGGCAACCGCGTGCTCGTCGCCAATCCGCAGTTCAACAACCCGTTCATGGACGCCGCCGAGATCGAGGTGACCGGCCGCGACACCGGCAAGCTCGCCTCGGCCGCCGGCTATGCCAGCCATGGCGAGCCGGTGCGGCGCATTCGCGATGGCCGCGGCAAGGTCAGCGACATCTGGCTCGCCGGTGCCAACGTCAAATCACAGGCCGTCGTGGCGCGCGAGATCGCGCGCCGATATCCGCCGCGCAAACGCCGGCCTACTGTCTGACCAGCGCCTCGACCTCGCCGCGAAACGCCTGCCGCGAGCCGTCGCGGGAATAGAACATGTGGCCGCCGGGATAGACGACGAACTTGATCCGCGACGTCGCGAAGGCCGGCAACTGGTCGAGCACCCTCTGCGATCCGAAATAGGGCGTGGCGAGATCGAACAGCCCGTGCCCGACCAGCACGTTGAGCTTCGGATCGGTCGCAAGGATCTGGCGCAGCTCCGACACCGACTGCGGCGGGGTGATGCCGTGACCGAAGTCCCAGGCGCGCTCGACCGAGCCGTTCAGCACTTCATAGGAGCCGTCGGGGCGCCAGTTGAGCTTGCGTGTCAGGACATCGACCGCGGCGCTGGTGAGCGGCGCTCGAAGCGCGTCGCCGGAGGGATCGCCGAAACGAGAGCTGCCCGAATCCGGAAACGGATCGAAGCCGCGCACGGATCCGTCGTACCGGCCGGTCACCTTGCCGTTCTTGCGGTCGAACTCGCGGCGAAATTCACCGACATCGAAGCGGCCCGCGAGCCTGCGGCTCACCGCCTGGTCGATGCCGGTCAGGGCAGCGACCCTGTCGGCGAGACGATTGGTGGCCTCCTTGTCCGCTTCGCCTTTGATGAGGTCGGCCAGGAACTCGCCGCGCGCATAGGCTTCGACGTCGGCGAGATCGGCGCGCGTCACGGGCGCCTTGGCTTCGCGCGCGACCGCCGCATAGCTCGGCAGCGTCGCGACATATTGCAGAAGGCTCGTGCCGGTGAACTCGCGGAAGTCGAACAGCGGCGACAGCAGGATCAATCCTCTGACGCCCACTCCGTACTGGAGCTGCAACTGACGCACGACCTTCGGCCCGCGAATGCCGCCATAGCTTTCGCCGGCGACGTATTTCGGTGAGAGCAACCGGTCATGCTTCTCGAGCCAGCGGCGGATCACCAGCGCGATCGAATTGACGTCGCCGTCGATCGAATAGAACCGTTTGCGCGCATCCTCGCCGCTCGCGGCGAAGCGGCTGTAGCCGGTGCCGACGGGGTCGATGAAGACGAGATCGGTGAAGTCGAGCCAGGTCTCCGCGTTCGGCCTCACCTCGGGCGAGGCCGACGGCGAGAGAGCTTCGCCATCGAACGGCAGCCGCCACGGCCCGGCGCTGCCGAACTGGAGCCATGCCGAGGATGCGCCGGGCCCGCCATTGAACAGGAAGGTGACCGGGCGCGTAGCGCGGTCGGCGCCGTCGAGCTCATAGGAGGTGTAGGCGATATCGGCCTGCGGCTCGCGCTTGTCGTCGAACAAACGGATCGAGCCGGCGATCGCGGTGAAGGCGAGCGTTCGCCCGGGCAGCTCGAGCGTCTGCTTCGTCGTCGCATCCGCGGGAAGGCGATGCTGTTCGGCGGCGGAGGGCGAAGGCTGTGCTGCGGACTGCGCACCGCCGCCACGGCCGCCCTTCTGTCCCGCGGGCGCGGTCGCCTCGGGACGCGGCTGCGGCGGATCGTCCGCATGTGCAGATCCTGCAAGTACGAAAGCCGAGAACGCCAGCACCAGCCCCGTGCGGCGCAGCGCCGGCAAACTCATGACCATGATCGTCTCCCTGCCCGGCAATACGCGCCCATCGGTCGTGTGCCGGTGACTGCCGCAATACTAGCGAGGAATTGCGACGGTTTGGGGGATCACGAGCTCCGGCGGCGCCGCAGGTGCCGGCCGGGGGCAAATCCAGGTGGCTTTACCCTGAATCGCGACGGGCCGCCGCGCCGGCCGCCCTCCACTTGCCTTGCGAGGTGGTCATCCTCGACAATGGTGGCCCAGGTCGTATAGACGACCCTGGCGCACCCCCCTCGAGCCAGCGGCATCCGCCCGGAAGATCATGAGCAAGCCCTACGATCGGATCGCTTTCGTCGCCAGCCCGAGCAGCGAGGCACAGACCGCCTTCAACCAGCTCACCGAACGCTACGGCAATTGCGATCCCAAGGATGCCGACGTCGTGGTCGCGCTCGGCGGCGACGGGCTCATGCTCCAGACGCTGCACCAGAACATGCACACGGGAAAGCCGATCTACGGCATGCACCGCGGCACGGTCGGCTTCCTGATGAACGAATATTCGACACATGATTTGCGCACGCGGCTCGAGGCGGCGCATGAATCCGAAATCAATCCGCTCCTGATGCGCGCGACCGACGTGCGCGACCGTGTGCATCTCCACCACGCCATCAACGAGGTCGCCCTGTTCCGGCAGACCTTCCAGGCGGCGCGCCTGCGCATCCTGATCGACGAGCGTGAGCGCATGTCCGAGCTGATCGCCGACGGCATCATGGTGGCGACGCCGGCGGGTTCAACCGCCTACAATCTCTCCGCCCAGGGGCCGATCCTGCCGATCAATGCCGCGCTCCTGGCGCTGACGCCGATCAGCGCCTTCCGCCCACGCCGCTGGCGCGGAGCTCTCCTGCCCAACACGGCCTATGTCGTGATCGAGGTGCTGGAAGGCGAGAAGCGCCCGGTCGCGGCGGTGGCCGACCATGACGAGGTGCGCGACGTCCGCCGCGTCGAGGTGCTCGCCGACAGGACGATCTCGATGCGCATGCTGTTCGATCCCGGCCACAGCCTGGAAGAGCGCATTTTGCGCGAACAGTTCGGCTACTAAGCCGCCTCGCCCTGAGCTCGCCCCAGCCCCGGTCGCAACCCTTCGTTAACCCCCGGCACGATATGGTTAACGAAGGTTGACCGCTTTGGCCCGGGCGTCATGTTCCGCATCGACTTCAACAAGCTGCGCTTCCTCGTCTGTGACGACAATCCGCACATGCGCCGCATCCTGCGGACGCTGCTGCATTCCTTTGGCGCGCGTGAAGTCTACGAGGCCGAGGACGGCGCGACCGCGCTCGAAATGTACAGCCATTACGTACCCGACATCGTCATCACCGACTGGGCGATGCCGATCTTCGACGGGCTCGAGCTTGCGCAGATGATCCGGCAGCCGGAGTCCAAGGGTAACCCCTACGCGCCGATCATCATGCTGACGGGACATTCAGAGAAGCGCCGGGTCACGGTCGCGCGCGATGCCGGGGTCACCGAATTCCTTGCCAAGCCGATCTCGGCCAAGGCCCTCTATCAACGCATCCTCAACGTGGTCGCCAATCCCCGGCCCTTCATCAAGACCAAGACCTATTTCGGGCCCGACCGCCGCCGCAACATCAACTCCGCCTATATGGGTCCCGAGCGCCGCGTCGGCGAGAAGCACGAGGTGCTCCAGCAGCCCTCGCTGCTCGACAAGGCCCGCTCCTCCATCTAGCGCAACGTCTCAGGCGAGGCAGGGATCATGGCGAAGAACAGCGCAAGGGACATCGAGGTCAAGGCCTTCGCCACCCATCACGTGATCACGCAGCCCAATCCGCTGCGCAAGGTGCTGCGTCGGGTCGAGGCCAAGGACATGGACGATCCGGTCGGGCGCGCCGAGCAGGCGCTGGCCGGCCTCTCCGGCGAGTTCAAGGACTGGATGACGAGCGAGGTCAACCGGCTGTCTGCCGCCTGGGCCGCCATCCAGCAAGACGGCTTCGATGACGCCCGGCGCGGAGAGCTGTTCCGCGCTGCTCACGACATCAAGGGCGATGCCGCGACGTTCGGCTTCCCGTCGGCGGCCGGAATCGCCGAGAGCCTGTGTCGGGTCATCGAGCATGCGCCCGATCTCGCCAAGGTCCCCGCGGAGCTGTTCGCGCACCACATCAATGCCATCGCGGCGATCGTGCACGAGAACACCAGGCTCGACAGCCTCAGCGTCTCCGGCGAGCTCAGCCGCCGCCTGCGCAAGGTCGCCGACGAATATCTCACCCACGTCAATCGCGATCGTCCCGAGCATCTCGAAGCGATCCTGGCGCCGAGCATCGTGCCGGGAGATTAACTCTCCCCTCGTCATTGCGAGCGCAGCGAAGCAATCCAGAATCCCTCCGCGGGAACAGTCTGGATTGCTTCGCTGCGCTCGCAATGACGGAGTTCGAGGGTCCCGCCCGGCTCCATCGCCAGCGTTGAACTACGCCGCGATCGGATCATCATAAATCGGCGCGATCGCCTCGTCCGCGACGAGCTCGTCGCAGAACAGCCGCGCTTCTTCGCGCGCCGACTCGGTTGCGAAGCGGCGCAGCAGGATCAGCAGTGGCCCGGTGGCACCGCGATCCGTCGCGCAATGGGTGAGCACGCGCTCGACCATGCGCCGGCGGAGCCGCACGGCTCCGGCGTCGGTATCGACGAAGCCATTCTCGTGGCAGGCCTCTAGCGCGGCATGGAAGGCCGCGAAGGTCGCCTCCGGCAGGCCCGCGCGGCGGAGCAGTGCGTGCAGGCTGCTGCCGCGACGGTCGTGCAGGAGCGCGGAGACGCGTGCCAGCGGCAGATCGGACAATTCGGCGAGCGCCGCGTCGAACAGTTCGAGATTGCTCGACAACAGCGCGCGCAGGATCAGGCCCGCCGTAAGCTGCCCCGTGACGCGCAGATGCCGCACCAGGCCCTGCATGTCCTCGCCGCGCGAGCGCGCCGCGATGTTCATGGTGGAGCGGTCGCGCGCCTCAGTCGCCATGCGACCGGCGCGGTCGGCGCTGATCCAGTTCCGTGCCACGACGAACTGCGCCAGCGTCTCGGACAGCTTTGCGACGAGCGCTGCGCGCGTCGCGGCCGGCAGATCCTCCAGCACCAGCATCGCCTCGCGGATCGCGGCGAGATGGCCGTGGCGCTCGACGATGCGATCCCAGGAGAACGGCGCGAGGTCGGCACAAGGGTTTTCGATCAGCTCGAGGGCCGCGGCAGCGCAGCCGACTTCGGCGATCGCGGCGCAGACCGAGGCCGGCAGCGCGATGCGGCGCGCGATCGCGCATTGCACCTCGTCATTGCCGGTGGCGACGATGTCGACGAGATCGGCATCGATCAGCAGCGGGGAATGTTCGAGCACCGGCAGCGCGACGGACGGTTGGTCCGCCGACAGCGCCCGCACGATCGCCGCCGGCGCCTCGGCGCTGCGCGCGAAGGCTTCCGCCATCGCCCGGCGTACCAGGGGCGACGGGTCGTCGAGCAGCATCAACAGCGCGCCTTCGGCGGCAATGCGGTCGTCGTGGGAAAGGTCTGAAATCAACCAGGCGCGGGCCAAGGCCCGCGTTGCCTCTGCCCGCTCGCCAGCGGGCGCCGTCCTGATCCAACTGATGAACTGCCGAACGATCATGGTCCTTCCGGCTTACGCAACCAACGAAAAATGGTGACGGCTTGTCACCCGCAAGACAAAATAAACCACGACGCTTAACAAAGCGTTCACCATAACTGGCTGGTTTTATTGACGTTTTGTTAAGGGAACAAAGACCGCCTGTCACCACTCTCCGCGCGCGAGCTGGGTCCGGCTCGGCGGCGCATCGCTTGCGCGCTGCGCCTTGTCCGGCACATGAGAGTAGATGCTAGCTTGAGAATGTGCCGCTGCGATCGCTGAAGAGATCGAGCGGCTGCGGCGGTCGCACCTCCAGCATCGCCGAGGCAACGGAGGTCGGCGAGGTATTGTTGCCCCACAATTTCTGCACCGTCGTCGAGACCGGCTGCGTCGCGTCGCCGGGCTGATAGATCGAGCGAAACGCCGGTGCGGTCGGCGCATTGTCAGCCACCGTCGTTGTCGATGTTGCGCTGACCGGCGTCACTGCGCGCGTGTCCGGGAAAGTCTGGAGATAGGCAGCGTTGTCGATCACGGGCGTGGCCTGCACACCGTTTGTGCTCGCAACCAGCGTCATCGACGGCGTGTCGCCATACATCGCCATCGCGCTCCGCGTCGCCTTTGAATTCGCCGCGCTCGCATAGCGCGAGTTCAGCACCGAATAGACTTCGGAGATGCTGCGCGCGCGGCCGTCTTGGGCGTAGAAGATCGAGCGGTTGGCGGCGGCCGCATTCGGGAACAGGCGCGCGCCGACCGCTTGCGGATTGTCCTCGGCATTTGCGATCAGCTTGGCGGCACCGCCGACCCCCATGAAATGCGCCATGTAGAGTTCGCTGTCGGACGGCCGGCGCCCGAGCAGGCCGGTGAGCTTGAAGCTGTTGGACTGCGTCAGCGCCGCAGCCATGCTTGAAGCGGCCTCCGGATCATCGCGCAGCTCCATGATCGACCGCTTCAGAACGGGATCATCGACGGTGTAGCTGCCGGACAAGGTCTTGGTGATGGCGTCGGCGTAGCTGCCATAGCCGAGCTGGGCGCCAGCCTCCTTCACCGTGCCGAGCCAGGTCTGGTCGATGAACTGATAGAGCCCATGCGCGGACGAGGTGGTGGCGCCCGCGGTCGGATTGAAATCCGACTCCATCTTGGCGGTGGTCAGCATGTATTCGAAGCTGACGCCAGAGAGATTGGAGGCCTGCTTGATCGCGCCGGCGATGCGCGCCCGCGACGGATCGATACCGGCCGTCTGCATGGCACTGGAGTTGTCGACCGACATGATGGAGTGCCCGCTCCGCGCGGCGTTTAGCAGCGCCGGCAATTCGGCGCCCTGTCGTCTCACCGTGGGACAGGTATGGTTAATGCGGAGTTAATAGACCTCTCTCGGTCATTCCGGGGCATCGCGTAACGATGAACCCGGAATCCACTCAGCCGCGCGTAATGTCTAGCGATGGATTCCGGGTTCGATGCTGGCGCATCGCCTCGGAATGACCGGAGAGCTATTTCTTATAGACGTCGTTCGGATCGAACAGCCGCTCGGCTTCAACGAAGACGAGCTTCGCGCCTGCCCGCTCGGCCTCGACCTTGCGGTAGAAGCAGGACCTGCGGCCGGTGTGGCAGGCCGCGCCCACCTGCTCGACACGAAGCCAGACCGCGTCCTGGTCGCAATCGGTCCGCATCTCGACCACGCGCTGGGTCTGACCCGATGTCTCACCTTTTCGCCATAAGGCGTTGCGCGAGCGGCTGAAGTACCAGGCCTCGCCGGTCGCTATCGTCTTGCGGAGCGCCTCGTCGTTCATGTGGGCGACCATCAGCACGTCGCCGGTCGCGGCGTCCGTCGCCACACAGGTGACGAGGCCGGCCGCGTCGAACCGGGGCTGGAAGGAGAGCCCTTCCTCAATCTCATGGGAGTGGGTGGACACGAAGCCCTCGCCAGTTACGCGCGAGGCTCAGCGTTGCGTGCCTCGCACCAGGGATAGGAAGCGGGCCTGCTCCGCCGGATTGTCGCGGAACATGCCGGTGAAGCGGCTGGTGAACGTCATCGCGCCATGCTTGGCGACGCCACGCACCGACATGCAGGTATGCTCGGCTTCGATCAGCACGGCAACGCCGCGGGGCTTGAGGATCTCGTCGATCGCTGCCGCGATCTGGGCGGTCAGGTGCTCCTGGGTCTGGAGCCGGCGCGCGAAGATGTCGGTGAGCCGCGCGAGTTTCGACAGGCCGACGACGCGCTCCACCGGCGTGTAGGCGATGTGCGCCTTGCCATAGAACGGCATCATGTGATGCTCACACTGCGAGGTGAACTCGATGTCGCGCACCAGCACGAAGTCGTCATAGCCGGCGGTCTCGCCGAAGGTGCGGTCGAGCACCTCGGCCGGGCACTGGTGATAACCCTGATAGAGCTCGTCGAAGGCCTCGACCACGCGTCGCGGCGTGTCCAGCAGACCCTCGCGCTGGGTGTTCTCGCCGATATAGGCGAGCAGCGTCTTCACCGCCTGCTCGGCCTCGGCGCGCGCGGGGCGCGGCTGGTCGGCACGGACGGCGGCCGCGAGGAATTCGGAAGGATCGAGCTCCGCGGGGCGACTCTCGGGCTGCTTGTCGGCGGGCTTGTTGGGGCGGATGGGTTTGATCAATGCGTCCATGTCAACTCCGTTCGACGGCCCTGCGGCCGGAGTGTCACCGGCAGACGGGGCGGCAGGACCGCCGGACGCCTGAAGAGAACAACCGATCTTGGCGCAAAAGGTCCTCGGCCCTAACGTCGATCACGGAATTCTGGATCGCCGCCGCCGAACCGCTGGACTGTTTTTCCGCCAGTTCCGCCCCTATATAGGACCGTGGACGGCGCCCGCCAAGGCCGATCCGGTGAGGAAGTGCTGGACTCCATCACATGCTGAACGACATCTATAACAAACGGATCATCGAGCTGGCCGGAAATATTCCGCGCCTGGGGCGACTTTCGGACCCCGATGCGACCGCCACCGCGCACTCCAAACTTTGCGGCTCGACCGTCAAGGTAGACCTGAAGATGGATGGCGACACCGTCACCGACTTCGCCCACGACGTGAAGGCCTGTGCGCTCGGCCAAGCCTCCTCATCCATCATGGCAAGTCACGTCGTCGGCTCGACTGCGAGCGAACTCCGTGAGTTACGCGAAACCGTTCGCAAGATGCTGAAGGAGAACGGCGCGCCGCCGGACGGAAAATGGGCCGAGATCAAGTTCCTCGAGCCGGTCCGCGACTACAAGGCGCGTCACGCTTCGACGCTGCTGACCTTCGATGCCGTCGTCGATGCCATCGGCCAGATCGAGGCCAAAGCCAAGCAGCCGGCCGCCGCGCAGGGCTGAGTCTCTCTTGATGTCATTCCGGGCGCACCAGCGCGACGCCCGGAATCTCGCGCCGCAATCTCCGGATTCCGGGTTCGCCGCTTCGCGACGCCCCGGAATGACCAGGAGAATCTTACTTCTGCGACGCCGCCACCGGCGCGGCGCCGGTCGGCACCGACGCTTCCGCCGTCTTGGTCGACTTGGCCGGATGCGGCTGCCCCGGTTCCTCGCCGAACCTCTCCTGCGACTTTGGTGCAAGGTCGGCCATCGCGGGCGCCGAGACGTTGACGTTCGGCAGCACGTCGGCCACCAGGTCAGTCGTCACGAGATTGGTGAGCTTCAGCTCGCCAGCGTCGAGCTCGTGCAGGTCTTCCCACGGCGGCACGTTCAATGCGAGCGACAGCAAATCGCCCGCGCCGCCCATGTCGAAGGTGTATTTGGCGAGCCGGCCGATGTCGCGCTCCACGATCATAAGATCCTGCGCGCTGTAGCTCGCCGCCTTGGCGTCGTCGGCGCGATCGCCCATCCAGATCTGATGGACTCGTACATGCGCAGTCTCGGGCACGTAACGCTTCTTGCCGGCCAGCAGCAGGAACACGCACATGGATTCGCAGTAGGCCTCGGGCGCGACCGCCGGACGAGCCCCCTGCCCGCCACGGTTCTGCTGCGTGATGCCGACAGTGGTCATGACGCCGAGGTTGCGGAAACGTCGGCCGAGCGTGATCGCGTCATTGACCGAACCACCGCTGGAGTCGAGGACGACGGTCATCCCGCCAAGCTGGCGCCCGCGCGCGAAATCCTCGAAGGCCTTCGGCGTATCCGCCGTGATGATGCCGACCGCGCTGACCCAGCCGCGACAGTTCGGCTCGCATGCGACCCAATTGAACTTCATCGGCAGCTTGCGCTCTTCAAGCGCAGCGCCGGCGTTTGCAGTAGAGGTGAAGGTCGCGACCGCGCCCGCCAGCGCGACGCAACAAGCAGCGGTTCCCACGACCAACCAACCGCGAAGATCAAGCGACTTCAGGAGTCTCAAAATGGTTCCTTCCCCAAGCCCCGATATTGCGCGAGTTATCCCCGCTTCGCGCCCGATGAGTCCATCATACAGACGTATGTCCTATCCCACGGCTGTCACAAAAATGGTATCCGGGGGAATACAGATCGTCCATATGGACTTGCTGCACTGCTCCCTAAAAACAGGCAAAATATGGCACGCGCGCAACATGTTGCTGTTCCGTGCATAGGAACCGCGCAGCTCGAGGCATAGGTTTGCGGCAGGCCGCACATCATCATGAAGCATTCAGCATCAGAGGTCGGTTCCACAATTGCCGGTTCGTTCCTGCGACTCCCACGCAATTTTTGGCGTGCGCTGATCTGGCTTTACCGGCACACGCTGTCGCCATTGGTCGGTTACAATTGCCGGCACCTGCCGACCTGCTCCGTCTACGGCGACGAGGCGATTGAACGCTTCGGACTCTGGGCCGGTGGCTGGATGACGATCGCGCGTTTGTTGCGCTGCCATCCCTTCGGCACTTCAGGCATCGATCGCGTGCCGCTCACCGCACCCGAAGGCGCGCGTTGGTACCTGCCCTGGCGCTACGGCCGCTGGCGCGGCGTCAATGCCTCCTGATTTTATTGCGGTGCTTTGTGCATCGCTGCCCCGACCGGAACCGGAACTTTCCGCTCGCGTTGTTTTGATACTCCCACGGGAGGAAACAACAATGCGCTGGAAAATCAGCCCTCATTTTCATTTCAACCTTGGTTCGCATCTTCGAATTAGCCCGAGGGGCCACGATCCCAGAACCATCGACCTGCTCGCCATCATCGCGCTTTTGGCGCTCGTGCTGGGCTCAGGCTGGTACTTGGCGACGAGCTTTTCCATGCCGCCGAGCACAACGGCGTTCATCGTGCCGAGCCAGAGCGTGCACTGGTAGCGACTAACGGAACCAGAAGAAGCGACCAGGCGGCGGGATCGGCTCGGGTGGACGCAGCCGCTTCGGGCGCGGCGGCTTCGGGGACGGCTCTGCGGATGACGTCGCCTCCGCCGCCGGCACGGCCTCACCTCCCGGCACCTTCACCGACAGCAGCAAGTTTGATTCATGCGTGCGCCAGCGATAGCCGATGCCGAAATCGATCGGCTGGGCGCGCGTGAACAATTCGGCGTAGCGCTCCTGGTAGCGGCCGGGAAATTCGTCGATCGGTCCGAGATACCCGCCGAACGGGAAGAACCGCCATTGCCGCGCATTGTAGTTCGCAAGCGGTATCCCGGAATCGTCCTGGATGATGGTCGCGCTGTTGGCGAGCAGCCAGTCGCGCACCGTGGTGAAGTTGCCGGAATGCAGGAGATAGGACGCGCTCTTGAGCAGGCTGTTGCCGGGCCCGAGCGTCTGGCAGAATTTCAGGAATCCCGTTGCGCGCGCGCTGGGATTGGAGAGATCGGTCGAGAAATAATAGAGCGTGCGGACCTCGCCGTCGCTGCCGACGAAGGTGATGCGGATGCCGCGGGTGGCCTTAGGTCCCGGATTGTCGTTGCCCGTATGCATCCCGCCCTTGTCGTCGAGCACCACCATCTCGACGTTGCGAATGGTCTTGCCCGAGCGTGCGAGGAAGACGTAGAGGATCGGCAAGGTGCCGTGGACCTGGTTGGCGTGCAGGTCGACCTTCATGTGCTTGGTGATGAAGAAGGAAAAGCTCAGGATCGAGCTCAGCGAGCGCTCGACGCTGTAGAGCGCGGCACCGACCGAACCGCGCGGCAGTTTCGCCAGATCGGGCACCGCGCCGACCGGCTCGAGCGCGCCGAGCACATAGGTGCTCGCCTTGGAATAGAAGGCGTCGGCGTAGAGGAAGTCCGGGCCGCTGAACATGTAGAACATGGTCGGCCTCGGCGCGGCAAGATTGACCTCGGCCCAGTTGCGGATCCTCGACAATTGCCGCTGCTCGAGCTGGGCGAAGGCACCGTCGAAGAATTTTGCGTGGTGCTGCCAGACAGGATCCCTCGTCAATGGCAGAAGGGGCGAGTCCGCCGAAGGCTGCACGCCTGCGAGGAAACGCGCCGTGTCGTCAAAGGTCACGTCGGCGGCGCGCGCGAAGGGAGCGCCCGCGAACGACAGAGCAAGAGCAACGGCCGCAATCTTGAAGGATCGAAACATGTCTATTCGCGATGTGATGAAGGGGCAGCGGCGGCCGGCCGCCTGCGGAAAACAGCGTAAATCAACAGGCCCGCGAGCATGACGAGCATCCCCGAAAGCGACTGTAGCGGCCGCTCCATCGACAGGTAGTACATCATGAAGGCGGTCACGAGCAGGAAAAGCAGCGGCGTGAACGGGTATCCCCAGGCGCGATAGGGGCGCGGCAGGTCGGGATCGGTGATGCGCAGCTTGATGACGCCTGCGACGGTGAAGAACGAACAGAACAGCAGCGCGAACTGGATGAAGTCCAGCACGACCTCGAAGCTGCGCGTGAACAGGAGCAGGTTGGCGACCGCGAGCTGAAACAGGATGGCATAGGCCGGTGCGCCGCTCACTGACCGCCGCGAGAACACGCGCAAGGCCGGGATGTCCTCACCCATCGTCATCATCACGCGCGGGCCGATCCACATCATCGCGCTGATGGAGGAGATCAGGCCGACGCAGATCATCGCGCCGACGATCCGGCCGCCGATGCTGCCGAAGATGGCGCTGCCGGCAACGCTCGCGACGTCGAGCTGGCCCGCAAGCGCATCGATTGGCGTTGAATAGAGAAACACGGCGTTGAGCGCGACATACAGCAGCAACACGATCAGCGTGCCCGCGAGCAGCGCACGCGGCAGGCTCTGCTGCGGCGTGCGCATCTCGCCGATGATGTAGGTCGCGGCATTCCAGCCCGAGAACGAATACATCACGAACACGAGCCCGATCGCGAAGGGCGCGCTGACGATATGGGCAAGGTCGCCTGCTTGCGGCGTGAAGGAGATCGGCTGCGGCGCGCCGATGACGAAACCGGCGACCAGGAACGCGACGATCAGCACGACCTTCAGGATGGTCGCGATCAACTGAAAGGTCGAGGAATGCCTGACGCCGGTGAGCTGTACGATCGAGACCAGCCAAACCACGCCGATGGCGAGCGGCATCGGCGGCAGATCGGGGAAGACCGATTTCGCATATTCGCCGAAGGCCATGGCCGCAAGCGCGACCGGTGCCGCAAAGCCCACCGTCGCCGAGACCCAGCCCGCGAGAAAGCCGAAGGCGGGATGATAGGCGCGGCCGAGGAAGTTGTATTCGCCGCTCGAGCGCGGAAACATCGCGCCGAGCTCGCTGTAGGAGAATACGCCACACAACGCGACGATGCCGCCGACGGTCCACAGCAGCAGGATCGAGAAGCCGGACGGGATGTCCTTGACCTGGAAGCCGAGACTGGTGAAGACGCCGACCCCGACCATGTCCGCAACGACGATGGCGGTCGCGACCAGCGCGGACACCCCGGCCCCACCTTCAGTCAGGCGGCCAGTCCAGGGCGCAGTTCCCGCATCTGATGCCGTCATCGGGGTTCTTAACCTCAGGCGTCGCCCTCGTGGGCGCATCGTGCAGTCCGGTCCAGTCAATTCAAGCAGGGTTAACAAGGGTTAAATGAGGCGGCCCAACTCGGTATCCAACCACCTTTCATGCACCTTTCCGGGCAATAACGCGCCTGAGGCCCGCCAAATCAGCCTTTCCCTCCCACAATCACGACACGATTGCATGGTCCTTTGCGGCGTTCCGGATGTGGGGAAAGTTTCTCCGGACACTTAACGTCACCTAAACGCCAGTCGGCTCAATTAGCCTCAAGCCGCTGGATCGGGGTCATGGGTGGATGGTCGGGGCCGTTCCGAAACTGAGAGTTGACGCGCGTGCGCACCGGACGACGTCCGGTGTGTACGCTCGTGCGCTCCGGATCGGCCTGATCTCAGCCTTGACAACGCTTTCGCTGACGCTGGTTCAATGCGGCAACGCGCCCAATCCCGCGGCGCTCGCGGCGAACTCGCAGGCCAACCCACAGGTTGTCGCCAAGACCAAGGTCGCAAGCGGCGACACGTTCGACGATCGCTTCCCTGGCCCGCAGTTCAGGGATCGCTTCCCGTCCGTGAGCGAGAGTTTCCTGCAGCGGCAGATGTCGGACTTCTCGCCCAAGCGCGCCGTACAGCAAGAGCCGGAGCAGCCGCCCTACAAGGTGGCGTCGCTCGAGCCGCAGGTTCCGTATCAGCGTCCACAGCGCGAAGACTTGACGACGCTGGTCAGCATGAAATCGTCGGCCTTTCCGTATTTCGGCAACAACCCCGCCTCTGACGCACCGTTCCTGAACATCTCCAAGGGCGACCGGCGCGGCCATCGCAGCTATTCGGGACGGGTCTACTGGCAGGACGAGACCTACAGCGACAGCCGCGTGCTGGTGCATGTCCCCGAGCATTTCGACGTGCGCAGGCCGGGCGTGATCGTGGTGTTCTTCCATGGCAACGGCGCGACGTTGGCGCGCGACGTGCGCGACCGGCAGCTTGTGCCGCAGCAGATCACCGATTCCGGCGCCAACGCCGTGCTCCTCGCACCGCAGATGGCCGTCGATGCCGCCGACTCCAGCGCCGGCAAGTTCTGGCAGCCCGGCGGTCTCAAGCGCTTCATCGCGGAGTCGGCCGAGCATCTTGCCCGCCTCACCGGCGATCCCAGCAGCGCACGCGCCTTCGCCAACATGCCAATCGTCATCGTCGGCTACAGCGGCGGTTTCCTGCCCACCGCCTGGAGCCTCGAGGTGGGCGGCATCAGCGACCGCGTTCGCGGCGTCGTGCTGCTCGATGCCGTCTATGGCGAGCTCGACAAGTTCGCGTCGTGGATCGAGAGCCATCGCTCCGGCTTCTTCGTCAGCTCCTACACCCATTACACCGCCCGGCGCGACCGCGAGCTGATGAGCATGCTGCGTCAGAAGGGCATCAGCGTCTCCGAGGCCATGGACGGTCCGCTGCGTCCCGGCAGCGTGATATTCGTCGAAACCGGCGACGGCATCACCCATCGCGATTATGTGACCCACGCCTGGACACGCAATCCGCTCAAGGACGTGCTGGTCAAGATGTCCGAAACGCCATCGCTGGCGCTGACACGTGTTGTAGCGACCAATTCATCCGCATCGAGCCGCTAGGCCGCACAGCGCCAGCGCCAGTGTCCTGCTGCGCTGTCTTCGATTCCTCCACGCGTTGATCAAAGTGTGATGTTGATGGGCGAACCTATCAGCGCTTCTCCGGATTGTTTCCGCCAACGGCGGCCATAACGTGCGCCCGGAATCGGAACTGGAATGCTGCGGGGACGGACAGTGCGTCAGGGGCTCTATAAGGTCGACTTCCATACGGTTCACGGCACCGGCTGTGGCGTAGTCTATGTAAGCGACGGCAAGATGCGGGGCGGCAATTCCGCCTTCGCCTTCATCGGCACCTATACGGGCGAAGGCGACGGCATCAAGGTCAAGATCTCGACCGAGCGCTACAACGACGATCCGTCTTTCAAGCCGCTGTTCGGGACCGACAGGATCACCCTGACGCTCACCGGCCGTGAGGACGGCGACACGGCCGAGTTCGAAGGCAGCGCACTGCAAGTGCCGGGCGTTGCCTTCCGGGCGGTGCTGAGCCGGCTGAGCGACTGAGCGCCGGCATCAGGTCTCTTGAAACTCAGGTCTCGTGAACCTTAGGTCTTGGGCAGCTTCGGAATGCTCTCGGCAAAACCGTTGAAGCAGGCCAGCCGCTCGTCCTCTTCCTTGAGGAAGCGGCAATCGGCGACGCCCTTGGCCTTCGCGGGCTTCGGCTTCGGCACCGGCGGGATCACCGCGTCGTAGCAGTTGAGGCGGTCCTTGGTGCCGTCGTCGATGTCGAGGCAGGCCTGGAGCCGCACCGCGACCGACTGCGGCTTGCCCTTCGGCGCCGCCGCGGTGGTGGCCGCCGGCTTGGTCCCCTTGGACTGGACCTGCACCAGTGGCTTGTCCCCGACCATCGGTGGCTTGTCGGTTTGCGCAAACGCGGACGCTGAATAGAGCACCGCGGCAACCGCCAAAATCATCCTCATCTCAGTCAACCCTCTTTGGTCCCCATGCCTCGCCTTCTAGCGCTCTCCCGCGCGGTTTGCCAAGCGCCTTGCGCACACGAAAACGCAAGGACTAGGCCGGCGCAGCGGCGGGCCGTGGCCGGGTCAGCGCGACCAGGCTCAGCGCCAGGCCGACGAAGCCGACGGCCACGAAGCCGAGCGTGTGCAGCAGTTCGCCGGCAAACAGGAGCCCGCCGACGGCGGAGCCGATGGCCTGGCCGATGTAGAGGACCGAGGTGTTGAGCGCGACGGTTGCCGAGGCGAGCGGCGGCGCTGCCGCAACCAGCCGCACCTGCTGCATCGAATTGGTCGAGGCAAAGCCCAGTCCCCAGATCGCGACCGAAATGGCCATCATCACATAGCTGCCGGCACTCAACGCCCATCCCGCAATGCCCGTGAGCAGCAGGCAGGTGAACAACACCGAAGTTCGATAGGGCCCCCAAGTGTCGACAATCCGGCTGGCGACGGCGACACCGAGGAAACCGCAGACGCCGTAGAGAGCAAACACCAGGCCGATCGCATCAGGGCTTGCACCGGTCATCTTTGTGAGCAGCGGTCCCATGAAGGTGAACACTACGAACTGCCCGGACATCTGCAGCATGGTGATCGCAAGCAGCAGCACGATCGTCCGGTTGCGGCCGACCTCACTCCAGGTCTTCAGGTCCACCCGCGCGCCTCTTAAGCCTGCGGGCAGGCGCAGCAGCAACAACAGGAAGCTGACACAGCCGAGCACGCCGATCTCGCCATAGGCCGCGCGCCAGCCGTAGCGGCTGGCGATGAAGGTGATCAGCGGCAGACCAACGGCGGCGGCAAGCGACCAGCCGAGAAAGACGTATGCGATGGTGCTGCCGCGCTTTTCGACCGGCACGATCAGTGCGGCGGTGCCGGCGGCCTGCGGCGTATAGAGCGCGCCGACCGCGAGCATCACCAGGCGGATGGCGAGCAGGCTCGCATAGTCGGAGGCAAACGCCGAGGCCAGATTGCCCGCGGCAAGCAGCGCAAGTGTCAGGGTGAGCAGCATTCGCCGTTCGATGCGGCTGGTCAGCCAGGCCGTCAGCGGCGAGCCGATGCACAGCGTGATCGCACCGAAGGTGATCAGAAGGCCGGCCGCATGGACACTGACGTCAAGCCCCGCCGCCAATTCCGGCAGCATCCCCGCCGGCGCCAGCACCGAGCAGCCGGTGACGATATTTCCAAGCATCAGGGCGGTCGGCGCGAAACGGCGGGCGGCGGGGGCACTTTGCATGCAGGTGCATGTAGCGGACGCCAGCAGCGAGTTAAAGGGCGTGCCGCGAAATAGTTGGTGCAAGACCCACGGTTCACGCGTCCATTTTCTTGGAAATGCCCGATTGCACGGGCCGAATCGCCTGATATATCGCTCGTTCCCGCTTACCTGCGCTCGTTCGCAGGAGTGAGCCTCAGGAGAAAAGCAATGTCCGACCAGCACAAGTCCGAATCCGGCTTCCAGTACAGCCTCAGCAACCTGAAGCCCGTGACCCCCGCTGCCAAAGTCACCCTCACCTTTCCTGACGGCGCCCAGCGCCAATTCGAGAAGAGCATCACCGGCCTCGATATCGCCAAGGGCATCTCGCCGTCGCTGGCCAAGCGCACGGTGGCGATGGCGCTCGACGGCGAGCTCGCCGACCTCAACGATCCAATCGAGGAGGATGCCAGGATCGAGCTGATCGGCCGTGAGGATCCCCGCGCGCTCGAGCTGATCCGCCACGACTGCGCACACGTGCTGGCGGAGGCCGTGCAATCGCTGTGGCCGGGCACCCAGGTCACGATCGGCCCGGTGATCGAGAACGGCTTCTATTACGACTTCTTCCGCAACGAGCCGTTCACTCCTGAAGACTTCGCGGCGATCGAGAAGAAGATGCGCGAGATCATCGCGCGCGACAAACCCTTCACCAAGGAGGTCTGGGATCGCGAGAAGACCAAGCAGGTGTTCCGCGACAAGGGCGAGGCCTTCAAGGTCGAGCTGGTCGACGCCATTCCCGGCGACGAGCCGATCAAGATCTATTTCCAGGGCGACTGGTTCGATCTGTGTCGCGGCCCGCACATGACCTCGACCGGCAAGATCGGAAACGCCTTCAAATTGATGAAGGTGGCCGGCGCTTATTGGCGCGGCGATTCCAACAATCCGATGCTGACCCGCATCTACGGCACGGCGTTTGCCAAGCAGGAGGATCTCGACGCCTACCTCAGGCAGATCGAGGAGGCCGAGAAGCGCGACCATCGCAAGCTCGGACGCGAGCTCGATCTCTTCCACTTCCAGGAGGAAGGTCCGGGCGTCGTGTTCTGGCACCCCAAGGGCTGGACCATCTTCCAGCAGCTCATCGCCTATATGCGCCGACGCCTGACCGGCGACTACAGCGAGGTCAACGCGCCGCAGATCCTCGACAAGGTCCTGTGGGAGACCTCCGGCCACTGGGGCTGGTACCGCGAGAACATGTTCGCGGCGCAGTCCGCCGGCGACGAAGCCGAGGACAAGCGCTGGTTCGCGCTGAAGCCGATGAACTGTCCCGGCCACGTGCAGATCTTCAAGCATGGACTGAAGAGCTACCGCGACCTGCCCCTGCGCCTCGCCGAGTTCGGCGTGGTACACCGCTACGAGCCGTCGGGCGCCATGCACGGGTTGATGCGCGTGCGCGGCTTCACCCAGGACGACGCGCACATCTTCTGCACCGAGGATCAGCTCGCCGACGAATGCCTGAAGATCAACGATCTCATCCTGTCGACCTATGCGGACTTCGGCTTCACCGGCGATCTCACCGTCAAGCTGTCGACCCGGCCGGACAAGCGCGTCGGCACGGACGCGATGTGGGACCACGCCGAGCGCGTGATGGCCACCGTGCTGCGCGAGATCCAGTCGCAGAACAACCACATCAAGACCGAGATCAATCCGGGCGAAGGCGCCTTCTACGGGCCGAAGTTCGAATACGTGCTGCGCGACGCCATTGGCCGCGACTGGCAGTGCGGCACCACGCAGGTCGACTTCAACCTGCCGGAGCGGTTCGGCGCGTTCTACATCGACCATGACGGCGGCAAGAAACCGCCGGTGATGGTGCATCGCGCGATCTGCGGCTCGATGGAGCGCTACATCGGCATCCTGATCGAGCACTATGCCGGCAACTTCCCGCTCTGGCTGTCGCCGGTGCAGGTGGTGGTCACCACCATCACCTCCGAGGCCGACGAATACGCCAAGCAGGTGGTGGAACAGGCGCGGCGCGCTGGCTTGCGGGTCGAGATCGATCTGCGCAACGAGAAGATCAACTACAAGGTCCGCGAGCACTCGCTGGCCAAGATCCCGGCGCTGCTCGTGGTCGGCAAGAAAGAGGCCGAGACGCACTCGGTCTCCGTCCGCCGGCTCGGCAGCGAGGGACAGAAGGTGATGACGACGCAGGAGGCGCTCGCCGCGCTCCTCGACGAGGCGACCCCGCCGGACGTCCGGCGGGCGCGGGGTGCGGTCTGATCCCTTTAATCGATCTAAACCGGCTTTCGGTTGCGGGCGTGCATGCCTATCTCGGGATTGCACGCCCGACGACCAGCCGAAGAGGATACCGCAAGTGCCGGACGCCATCGAACTCCTGAAGACCCGCCGCTCGGTCAAGCCGCGCGAGATGATAGGGCCCGGCCCCTCGCCGGCCGAGCTCGAGACCATCTTGACCATCGGTGCGCGCGTGCCCGACCACGGCAAGCTCGCGCCGTGGCGCTTCATCATCTTCGAGGGCGACGCACGTGCGCGCGCCGGCGAGGTGATTGCCAAGGTTTTCGCCCGGAAGAATCCCGGGGCGGCGGCGGCCGACATCGAGATCGAGCGGAAGCGGCTCACAGACGCCCCGCTGGTGATCGGCATCGTCAGCTTCACCAAGCCGCATCCGAAGGTGCCGGGGTGGGAGCAGGAATTGTCAGCGGGCGCCAGCGCCATGAACATTCTCACGGCGGCGACGGCGCTCGGCTACGGCGCCTGCTGGCTGACTGGCTGGTTCGCCTTCGATCGCGACGTGATGGACGGGCTTGGCCTCAAGCCGGACGAAAAGCTCATCGGCTTCGTGCATATCGGCAAGCCGACCAAGCCGAGCGAGGACCGCCCTCGCCCCGCCCTGTCGGAGATCGTGACCCGATTCTAATCGATGTCTTGTTGACGCCTTGAGCGTCTTGCGGCTTTGATCCCGGCGAGGGAGGAAGCCCGGATGAAGCGGCGTGAATTTCTCGTCGGAGCGGCACTGCTGGCCGGCACGATGGCGCGCGGGCGCGCCTCCAGCGTCCCCTCCCCTGCTCCCGAACAGCTCGACCGTATCACGGCGTTCTTCGACAATGAGGTGACGAGCGGCCGGCTGCCGGGCGCCGTGATCCTGGTCCAGCAGCATGGCAAGCCGGTCTATCTGAAGACATTTGGCGTGCGCGATGTCCGGACCGGTCTTGCCATGACGACCGACACGATCTTCGCCATCCACTCGATGACCAAGCCGATCACGAGCCTCGGGGCGATGATGCTGATCGATGCCGGCAAGCTCGCGCTCGCCGATCCCGTGTCGAAATACATCCCGTCCTTTGCCGATACCAAAGTGGGGCTGGAGGTCACCAAGCCCGACGGCAAGCTGGCGCTGGATCTCGTGCCGCCGAACCGTCCCGTGAGCATCCAGGATCTGATGCGGCACACCTCGGGGATCAGCTACGACTATATCGGCGGCAAATGGGTCGAGCAGGCCTATAAGGCGGCCAATATCTTCGAGGGCCAGTTCGACAATAGGGAATTCGCCGAGCGCATCGCGCGCCTGCCGCTGGCGCGCCAGCCAGGGACGCTGTGGCGCTACGGTCACTCGACCGACGTGCTCGGCCGCGTCATCGAGGTGATTTCCGGACAGAGGCTCTACGACTTCCTGAAGCAGCACATCTTGGATCCGCTCGGCATGAGCAGCACCAAGTTCGTGCTGGCGACAGAGGAGGAGCTTGCGCGGATGGCGCGTCCGCTGCCGAGCGACCACATCCTGCTCGCCGCCGAGCGCGAACGCCTCGACCATCCCGAATGGCAATCCGGCGGCGGCGGCCTGCTCTCGACCATCACCGACTATCAGCGCTTCGCGCAGATGCTGCTCAACGGCGGCGAGTTCGAGAGCAAGCGCTACCTGAGCCCGGCTGCGTTCAAGGACATGACGACCGATCACATCGGGCCGGGCTCCGGCGTCGGGCGCGACTATTTCTATTTCCCGGGCGACGGTTTCGGCTACGGCTACGGCCTTGCGGTGCGCACCGATCCCGGCAACGCGAAGCCGCCGCCGCCGGGCTCGATCGGCGAATTGAAGTGGGACTCGGGCAGCGGCACCTATTTCGGCGTCGATCCCAAGCTCGACATGGTCTACATCATGATGCAGCAGACCCAGAACGAGCGCGGCCGCATCACGCCTGCCTTCAAGGCCCTCGTCTACGACTGTTATCCTCCCGAACTACGCCGCCCGTGAGGCGCGCTGGCCGAACTCGGTGAGCAGCTTGGCGATTTCGGCGGCAGGCCGCGCCGCGCTGAACAGAAAACCCTGCACCTCGTTGCAGCCTTCCGCGCGCAGCCAGTCGAGCTGGTCCTCGGTCTCGACGCCTTCGGCGGTCGTCGTGATGTTGAGGCTGCGTCCGAGTCCCGAGATGGCGCGCACGATCGCACCGCAATCGGGACGCTGCGCGAGGTCTTTGACGAAGGAGCGGTCGATCTTGATCTTGTCGAAGGGGAAGCTGCGCAGGTAGCTGAGGCTCGAATAGCCGGTGCCGAAATCGTCCATGGAGATGCCGACGCCGAGCTCGCGCAACTGGTGCAGGATCGCGAGATTGGCATCGGTCTCGGCGAGGAAGATCGACTCGGTGATCTCGAGCTCGAGCCGCCGCGGCGACAGGCCGGACTGCGCCAAGGCCGAGATCACGACCTGAACCAGATTGCGGCTGCGGAATTGCGCGGGCGACAGATTGACGGCGACCTTGACGTCAACAGGCCATTTCACCGCCTCGGCGCAGGCTTCGCGCAGCACCCATTCGCCGAGCTGGGTGATCAGGCCGATGTCCTCGGCGACGGGGATGAATTCCGCCGGCGAGATCATGCCCTTGTCCGGATGGCGCCAGCGCAGGAGCGACTCGAAGCCGGAGATGCGATCGGATGCGATCGACACCAGCGGCTGGTAGTGCAGCTCGAACTCGCCATTGGCGAAGGCACGGCGCAGATCGACTTCCATATCTCGCCGCTTCTGCGCCTGGAGGTCCATCTCCCGCTCGAAGAAATGGTGTACGCCGCCGCCGTCCGACTTTGCGCGGTACAGCGCCATGTCGGCATTGCGCAGCAATTCCTCCGACGTCGCGCCGTCACCCGGCGACAACGCGATGCCGATGCTCGCGCCGATCACCGTCTCGAGCCCGTCGACGTCATAGGGCGCGCTCAGCATCTCGATCAGCAGCGTGGCGCAGGCGCTGGCCTCGTTCGGCGAGACGTCCGCCGCCAAGATCACCGCGAACTCGTCACCACCGAGCCGCGCGGCAAGGTTGGGGCCGCGGATCGCCGTTGCGAGCCGCTCGGCGACCTGCTTCAGCAGGCGGTCGCCGACGGGATGGCCGAAGGAATCGTTGACGTTCTTGAACAGGTCGAGATCGATGCAGAGCACGCCGACCCGCTTGCCGCCGGACTGGTCGAGCGCCTGCCGCAAGCGGTCCTGGAAATATTCGCGGTTCGGCAGGTCCGTGAGTCCGTCATGGTGCGCCATGTGGGCGATGCGAGCCTCGGCCTTGCGCCGCTCGGTGATATCGACCACCGCGACCAGATAGCCATCGCGATCATTGAAGGTGACGCGGCGGCCGAAGGTCAGGACCTCGATCTCGCTGCCGTCGGCGCGGAGATGCCGCCAGTTGCGCGAGGAGTGATAGGCATCGCCGATGCGTTCGAGCGCTTCGGCGTGGCTGTCCCACTCGTCCTGCGGCCAGATCTCGGGCAGCGTCATGCGCAGGAAGGTGGCGCGGCTGTAGCCGTAGTGTTGGACCGCGGCGTCGTTGACGCCGAGAAATTTCTTCGTCTCCGCGTCGAACACCCACATCGGCATCGGGTTGTTGTCGAACAGCAAGCGGAACGAGGCGTCGCGCCGCTTCAGCGCCGTGACGTCGGAGATCGTCAGCGAGACGATATCGGCGAAGGCAGTGGCGCTCAGGCGCAGATGGCGGCCATCCGCCTCGATCTCGAGCTGCTCGCTGCGGCCGCCGGAGACCGCCGCAAACAGGATTGCCATGATCTCGCTTGAGGCCAGCAGCGTTCCGCTCTCCTTGATACGGCGCCACAACAGGCCGCGGTTCGCGACGTTCAGCAGCAGCTCCGCGCTCCTGTTGTGATGGACGACCTGCAGATCGAACGGCTGGCCATGAGCGTCGCGCAGCGTCGCCAGCGACACCACCGCGTCGTCGGTCGACGAGAAGATCGCGTCGAGAAGATTGTATTGAGCGCCGCGCTCGTTGACATAGGCACCGACCAACGTCGCGCCCCAGCGCGAGGCGGTCGGCAGCGCCAGCACGTCGTAGGTCCTGACCATGCCGTCGCGGACACAATGCGCGCTTGCCTGATACGGCCGCCCGTTCTCGAGCGCGCTCGCCACCGCTTCCGACAGTGCGGTGGCGCAGTCCGGCGCCAGCTCCGTGACCGGAATGTCCCAGCGCTCGTCGCCGAGCCATTTCTGCACGTAGCGTCCGCTGCGCGACAGTTCGAGCGCGCCGTCGCCCTTCAGGAGTGCGATATGGTCGGCGAGCCGCCCAAGGCTGCCGAGCATCACATCCTCGTAGCGCGGAAGCCGCTCGCCCGGGCGCAGCGCAGCACGCCATTTGCGCTGAAGCACCGGCATGTCGTCGAACATCTCGGTGGCCGATTTCCCCGGCGCTTTCTTTGCGGCACTCATCATCGTCCCCAACGCAACTTCCCGCCGCATCCAATGCAGGCCCACTTAACGGCATGTAAAAAGCGTGCGATCGTTCCGCGCAAAGGGCGATTATGACAGTTTTAAGTCAGGCGTTGGTTAGTGCGCGTTAGAGACTATGACAGTTTCTTTTCACGCGCTGTGAGACTGATGAAAACGTTGCCGCATCCTCGTCGTCCTGGCGAAAGCCAGGACCCGTAACCACAGGCGGTTATTGTTCGGCACGATGGTGGCCACAGCCGTCGTTTCAATAACGCTGACCGGGGTAATGGATCCTGGCTTTCGCCAGGACGACGGTGGGGCGCATTGCACGCAACTGCCTCAACCTCGTCATTGCGAGCGCAGCGAAGCAATCCAGGCTGCCGCCGCGGAAGGATTCTGGATTGCTTCGCTGCGCTCGCAATGACGAAGTGTGGGGACACGCATCGCTTTCTCAATTCGCATGTCGGTCTCGGAAATAGCTTCGCATTCTCGCGGCTTGTTTCGCCCGAGCTTGCTTCGTCGCTTCACCCTCACCAATGAAAGAGGGCGCAGGGAAGACCGGGAGCCGGCTGGCTCCCATGGCCCGCCATGCGCAAGAGTAGTTTGCGCTACAATGCACAGCGGGAAAAACCGCGGGGCAACCGGAAAACATCCCGGCCTTCCCTGCGCAGTGGTTGGAACGGCTTATGTCGCGCTCTCCCCGGGGAGCGATGCACTATTGCCCCCGTCGCCTTGCAGATGGCTGATGCGCGCGGTCCGGTCGGGCCGCCACATCTCCGCAAGACTTGACGCACAGACTCCGGGCGCCAGGACCACACGATTTTGCCGTACGCTGATCACACCGGTCGTGTGCGCGATGCCTTCGCTCACGGTCGCCCGCCCTGCAAAGCCCTTCGCGCCGACGTGACCTGCATCCACCGCCGCCCGGCCCGCGTGTCGTGACGATCGCGATACGCCCCTCTTCCTTGGGCCGGAGTGAGCGAAAACTACGGCAAAACAGAATTTCTGTAAAGACGAATATTTTCGTCTAGCGAATTGACCTATCGCTGGCGTGTTTTGCCCGACGGGCAGCGCAAGGACTTGTAGGGTGGGTTAGCGAAGCGTAACCCACCACTTTAGCTTCCCGTCGCGAGACGTGGTGGGTTACGCCTTCCGCCTTCGCTGGTTGAGCTACGGCGGACGCGGTCGGCAAACCCACCCTACGAGACTATTCCGGCTTTCGATGCGCTCGATCCGGGCTGCGGGATAGCGGCTGCTGCCGCGCACCGAACAGCGTAGGGCGCGCAATCAGTCTTCGCTGGAGGCTGCGGAGCGGTTGGTCAGATAGGCCTGTGACAGGAGAAAGAACAGCGCACGCTCGCCATGATACTTGGCGGCCGGACGCGTGCGCTCGAACCCGTCCGCAAATATCTTGCCGGACTGGTCGCTGACTTGCCATCGCCAGCCAAACCGCTTGCGCCTCGTTAGGACCACTTCGAACATCTCGACGGGCTGGGCCTTCTGCTCACTGCCGGCGGCGCAGGCGTCGATGCTCTGCGCTCCGGGCTCCCTTGGACCGATGCCCGACATATAGCGCAGCGGAGCGGAAAGAGAATAAAATTGATTGTCGAAATTGCGTAGCCGCAGGCCGGCTGTGACGAATGCACAGCTCTGGGAATGCGCTGCAGCGATAGGTGTTGCGCGCGGTTTCGTATTCACATCAGAACGCAAAAAACATGATGGTGAGCATCCGCTCACCGCTATGAATGACGGGGAATGACGGGCGTCAGCAGGCGACAAGGAACAGTGATCGCCTTGCGCGGCCGCTTCGCCGCACCACAACTGGATTTGGTGCGCTGAATGAGAAGTGCGGTACGATATTGCGGAAGTCTGCAGGATCGGAATCAGCCCAGTCACGGCCATCCGGACGATCAGCAGGAAAAGGGTGCGCAGCGAGTTGCGCCCGGCGGTATCCCGCGTTCAGCTTAGCGGGCGACGACTTCGACCTCGCCGTCGACGCCGTTCACGACGTTGAAGCCGCGCTCGTAGACCTTGCCTTCGTTCTTGGCGATGGCGCGGTATTCGCCTTCGGAGAGCACGACGCGCGGGAAGGCGCCGATCGATTCCTTGATGACGTCGCCGCCTGGCGTCAGCACCGACCAGGCGGTATTGGCGAGCGCCTCGCCGCCCTTGTCGCTGACGAGTTTGAGCGTGATCACGGCGGCGCGGTGGGTGATGGTGACGTCGGTGAGCTTGCCGGCCTGGACGCGAATGTCCGAGCGCACCACCGAGTTGGCGTCGCCGTAGTTGGAGATGATGTAGTAGGTGCCCTCCGGCAGCAGCACGACGTCGCCGGCCGCGACGTTCGGCACCAGCGAGGCGCGCTCACCGGACTCGAACTGGCTGCCCTTGTAGATCGCGAACGAGATCTGGTTCTGCGGAATGCGGCTGGTGCCGACGCGGCCTTCGATGCGCAGGCCGCCCGCGGGCAGCACGAAGGATTCACGGTCGGTCTCCGCCTTCAGGCTGACCGTGCGCACGGCGCTGACGAGACCGAAGGCGACGTGCACGACATAATTGCCGGGCGGCAGCACGATATTGGGCGTGGCGTTGCGATCCTCGCGGATCAGCTTGAAGGTGCCGTTCTCGTCCGGCCGGTCGGCAAACACCCGCCACACCAGCCCGCTGCTGATCGCCGGCAGGTCCTTGCCGTATTTCGCGGTCAGCGAGAGCACGGCCTGTCCGGGGGCGGCGACGTTGAGCGGCGCGGACGGCGGCACCGTCGTAAGCGCGGGCGGAATCGTCGGGGAAGTCGGCTGCGTCAGGGTCGGCGGCAGGCTGGGCGGTGCGGCGCCCGGTCCCGAAGGCGGCGCCAGGCTCACCGCGCCGCCGGGGTCTGGCACCGAGGCCGGTGGCACCGGGGGCGGGCGATCGGAGAAAAGCTGCGCTTGCACGGCGTTTTGGCCGAAAAACAAGAGGCATGCGGCAAGGCTTACAGCCGGCAGCAGCCGAACGCTGCGCCGCCATCTGATGATGCCGTCACCCCCACTAATCATGTCACCTGCTTTTGACCGAAAACGCGGCAAATTCAAGCCTCAGGAACCCCAGGAAATACGGTCATCTGGAACCCGATTGACGCCTGCGTGATTAGACTTAAGACAACAGCCCATCGCCATACTCCTGCCCAGTGCCCTTCCCAAAGCGGCATAAACCATGCTTCGTCCTGGTTCTGGCGGCGCGGCAGTGTGGCGCCTAGTCTGGTGATGCGGCTGGCCCCGGCGTAGGAGAGTTTCGGTGCTGGACATGTTGAAAGGTCGGGGCGCAAGCGTCTCGAACGGCGAGAAGATCGGGCTCGGCAGCATTCGCCGACCGGTTATCGGCCTTGCCCTTGGCGGCGGGGCGGCCCGCGGATTTGCCCATATCGGTATCCTGAGAACGCTGCTCGCGAACGGCATCGTGCCCAACGTCGTGGTCGGTACCTCGATCGGCGCGGTGGTCGGCGGCGCCTACGCGACCGGGCAGCTCGACACGCTGGAGGACTGGGCGCGCAGCCTGCAAGGCGTGCGCAACATCCTCGGCTATCTCGACATCCGCCTCAACGGCTCCGGCCTGATCGGGGGCGAGAAGCTCGCAACCCGGCTCGAGGCATCGATCGGCCCGACCCTGATCGAGGACCTCGGCGTGAAATTCGCGTCCGTTGCGACCGAGGTCCGTACCGGTCACGAGATCTGGCTGACCCATGGCCGTGTGGTCGACGCGATGCGCGCCTCCTACGCCCTGCCCGGCATCTTCTCGCCCGTGCTGGTTGGCGACCGCTGGCTGGTCGACGGCGCGCTGGTGAACCCGGTGCCGGTCTCGGCCGCACGGGCGCTCGGCGCGGAAATCGTCATCGCGGCGAACCTTTCAAGCGACATTTTCACCCATTCCACGACGATCTATTCGCATGGTGCGGTACCCGAGCCGATCGCGCCTGTGACCGAAGAGCCCGCGACGAAGCGGCGCTTTCCGCGCTTCTTCTCGCCGGAGCGCACGGTGAAGCGCGAGTTCTTCGGCGGCGGCGGACGGCCCGGCATCTCGGCGGTGATGGTGGATGCCTTCAACATCATGCAAGACCGCATCACCCGTGCCAGATTAGCCGGCGACCCGCCGGACATGCTGATCACGCCGCGGGTCGGCCAGATCGGCTGGTTCGACTTCCATCGCGCCGACGATCTGATCGCGTTCGGCACGCGCGCCACCGAGCGCGCGCTGGATTCGATTCAGGAGGCTATCCAAGTTCTGGCGCCGGCGCCCGACGGCACCGCGCCGAAGGCCGGCGATTGAGCCCGGTTCAGGCGGTCTTGATGTAGTCGCGCAGGGCTTCCTGCTCGGTTTCGTATTCCTGCACGCGGCGCTTGACGATGTCGCCGATCGAGATGATGCCGACCACCTTGCCGTTGTCGACCACGGGCAGATGGCGGAACTTGCCGGTGGTCATCGTCTCCATGAGCTCGGCCACCGTGTCGGTTTCCTTGCAGGTCACGACCTTGCGGGTCATGACTTGGCTCACGGGCTCCTCCAGCACGCCTGCGCCTCGGTCGCCGAGCACGCGCACGATGTCACGCTCGGACAGGATGCCTTCCAGCCGGCTCTGATTCATCACCAGCACCGCGCCGATCTTCTTCTCGCCGAGCAGTTTCACCACGGTCGCGAGCTTGGCATCGGGCTCGACGCTCATGATCTGATGGCCCTTGGCGCTAAGAATGGAACGTACCGTCATTGTCGCCTCCCTGAATCCCGTCCGTCCGCTTGCGCGGCCCGGACTTGTTCGCGAGTCTTCAACTAACAGTTACAGCGCCGGTTCATGCTTCAGGCGCCTGTCGAAGCACCGCCGCTAGCGGCTTGTTGCTTCGGAACATTCTTCGTTGCGATGATGGATGAATTCGGGCGGCGCCGCAAGCGCCGCTTCAAATACGGTTTGAAATGTCCTGTGATGACGCATCCGCAGCATCGCTTCGCGCACGCGGCACAGGATCGAACAGCGCAAACAGCAAGAGCCCCGTGAAGAAGCCGCCGATATGGGCCTGCCAGGCCACGCTCGCGCCTTCGGTCTCGATCCCGAGCGCCCCGACGCCGAAGATGATGTTGACGCCGAACCACACCGCGAGGAACGCGAGCACCCGTCCATCGCGCAGCGCCCGCGACAGCGGCAGCGCCGGAACCTTTGCTGCAGTTTCGGCATCCGCGCGGTTGAACGACAGGAAGCTGCCGCGCGCGAAAGCAAAGCGGATCGCTGCCGCCATCGCGCCCGACACCGAGGCCGAGGCGCCGATCATCGGCGCCACCGCATGCTCGTGGGTGACGAGATGGGCGAGCGCGCCGGCCGCCGCGGTCACCGCCATGAAGATGAAGAACCGGATCGCGCCAAAGCGCCGTGCCAGCGCACTGCCGAACGGCAGCAGCCACAGCACGTTGAAGCCAAGATGGGTGAGATTGGCGTGCAGCAGCGAATAGGTGACGAAGGTCCAGACCTTTGCCCCGGTGCCGCCGGGGATCTGCAGGTTGAGCAGCGAGGAATCGTAGCGCTTCGGGATAAAGCCGAAGACGTCGATGGTCCAGTTCTCCAGGTCCGCCGGCAGCAGCATCCGCAAATGGATGAAGGCCAAGAGGACGATATAGACGGTCAGCGCCGTCGGCAGCGTCAGGACAGGCTCGCGCGGAGCCTCCTCGATGGCAGCCGGTTGGTCTGGTGGAAGATTTGGCGGGGAGTCCAAGGGTACTTCGCTTTCAGGCGCGAACGGAGCGACAGGCTTGGAGATAGTCGCCTTTGCCCACCTGGTGCAAGTGCACAAAAGGAAAAGGGAGGGCCCTGCGAAAAGCCCTCCCTGTCCGTGTCGGCCTTCCGGCACCTGGAGGAATAAGGAGTATCCCCACCCCTCCCCGCGGCCAGTGACCAAACTGTTTGACGCCCTGTGTACAGCCCCGCCGAGAACCTGGTTGAAAGCGGCGCGGCTTGCGATCGGGATCACCATACCAGCCGCGCCCGATGCGCAAAGCTCATCGTTAATTTAACGTTAACGACGCAAAACCGGTCCCCACGCGGCCGAAAACGTGCCCGCGGCATGGACGCTGCAAATCCCCTCCTGCACAACAACGAAAGGGATCGCGGGTGCACTGAAGCGGGACAGGTGTGTCCCGCGAGGTCGCGCCCGGGGGTAAGCGTTCAAACATGAAACATCCGTCGAGCCGCGAATTCTTCGCGTATTGGAACGAAAAGCGCGGCGCTGCCCGGGCGCCGGACCGGGCCGATATCGATCCGGCCGCCGTACGCGGCCTGCTCGGGGACATCTTCGTCCTGTCCTGCGAGCCGAATCTCGGCTTTCCGTTCCGCGTCGCCGGCACCCGCGTCTGCGCGCTCGCCGGCAGCGACCTCAAGGACCAGAGCTTTGCCGCACGGTTCACCGCGGCAAGCCGCGGCGAGATCGAGGAGATCGTTACGGTCGTCGCCGACGAGACGCTCGGCGCGATCGCCGGCCTCACCGCCGCGCGCGAGGACGACAGCAAAGCGCATCTCGAGCTTCTGCTCCTGCCCTTCAACGCCCGCCCGCACACGCCGGTGAGCATCACCGGCGTGCTCGCACCGTTCGACGACGAATGCGGCCCGCTCGGCGCGTTCACCCTCACCTCCTGGCGCTATCTGCACCAGCCGGAGAAACTCCTGCCGCGTGCCATCCGCAAGCTGCAAATCGCACGCGGACTGATGGTGTATGAGGGGCTGAGGTAGTCTTCGAAAGCTAGGCGCAAGACATCTCGCGCAGAGCTCGCCGCGCGACAAATGATCGCGCCTGCGGCTTGGCCGTTTTTGCCGGATTTGCGTCATTTCCGATGCCGCCCCGACCGGGTAGCTTCCGCGCCACGTGAAGCGGCGAAGACCGGATGACATCAACATGAGCTGGCGCATTCTGGCGTGGAGCGGCCTCGGCTGCGCGGCGTTGCTGCTGGCGATCGGCGGAACCTGGCTGTTCATGCTGCCCGGCTCGCCGGCGCGCGGAGCTGCGCCTGTAATATCCAGGGACGAATCCGAGGCGACGCTTGCGGCGCTGAAGCCGCCGAAGCGGCGGCGTCCCCTGATCGCCATCGTGGGCATCAACGACATGAGCGAGACCACCGATTACCTGATGCCGTATGGCATCCTCGCGCGTGCCGATGTCGCCGATGTGCTCACGCTGGCAACACAGCCGGGGCCGGTCACGCTCTATCCTGCGCTGAAGGTGCAGCCGCACACGACGATCACTGAATTCGACGCCGCGCACCCGGATGGCGCCGACTACGTCATCGTGCCCGCGATGACGCGCGAGGATGATCCGGTGGCTCTGCAATGGATCAGGGCCCAGGCCGGCAAGGGCGCAATCGTCATCGGCGTCTGCGTCGGCGCCAAAGTGGTCGCCAACACCGGGCTACTCGACGGCAAGCGGGCCACGACCCACTGGTATTCCGTGCGCGACCTGCAAAAGCATTCTGCGATCCGCTATGTGGCAGACCGCAGGCTGGTCGTCGACCACGGTGTCGCGACGACGACCGGAATCACCGCATCCATGCCGATGGCGGTCACCTTGATCGAGGCCATCGCCGGGCGCGGCAAGGCCGAGGCGGTCGCCCGCGACATCGGCCTTGCGGAATGGGACGCACGTCACCGCAGCGATGCGTTCCAGTTCACGCGCCCCTTCGCTCCGCCATCGCCAACGCGCTCACATTCTGGAAGCGCGAGCACCTCGGGATCAATCTGACGCCCGGCATCGACGAGGTGTCGCTCGCGCTGATCGCCGACGCGTGGTCGCGGACCTATCGCTCGCGCGTCCTCACCTTCGCGGCGACGGCCGACGCGCGGACGAGCCGCGGCGGCCTCGGCATCCTGCCGGACAAGATCGCAGCCGACTGGCCGGCGACGCAGACACCGCCGGCCGCCGTCGCATTGCCGCCGGCACAGGCGCTGGACCAGACGCTGCTGGCGATCGACGCGCGCTACGGACAGCACACGGCCGATTTCGTCGCGATGCAGCTCGAATACCCGAGATAGCCGCTCCCGCGTCGGCGCGGACGGCTTGCGATCCTCTGCTGGAACCTTACCTGCTAGAGGACGTTGCCGGTTTGCCGCGGCAAACGTCTATGCGGCAACGCGGCTCGGCCGGATGCGTTTGTTAGCCGCCGGGCCTCCGTCGAGGGAAGATTCCCATGATGGAGCACGCGACCAGAGTTGGTAATCGCTTGTTAGCTGCGTTGCCGCCTGCCGACTTCGCGTTGCTTGCACCCCATTTGCGCAAAGTACCACTCCAGCACGATCAGGTCCTGATTAGGGCGGGTGATCGGATCGACCACCTCTACTTCCCCTGCAGCGGTGCAATCGCTCTCATCATGGAGTTACCGAACGGACAGACCGCCGCAACCGCCGTGATCGGCAACGACGGCGCCGTGGGACTTATGACGGCGCTCGGCCCCCTCCGCTCGCCGGTGACAGCGGTCGTCCGCGTGGCGGGGACCGCACTGCAAATCTCGCCCGCGCGATTTCAGGCGGCGCTCGAGCGAAGTCCCGCCCTCGCAGGTGCGGTCCAGATTCTCATCAGGGCGATGCTAACGCAGGTCCAGCACGTCGCGGCCTGCAATGCGCTGCACTCCGTCGAAGCGCGACTCGCCCGCTGGCTGCTTCACATTCACGATCGGACGGACGGCGGCGACGTCCTGCACCTGACGCAAGAGACATTGTCGGAATTGCTCGGGGTACGGCGCACCACGGTCACGCACGTCGTGCGCGCACTTCGAGCATCAAGGGCCGTGAAATCCAATCGGCGCGGCCAACTCGAGATCGACAGGCAACGGCTCGAGGTCGCCGCCTGCGAGTGCTACAAGGTGATGAGCCGCCGGATCGATCGGATCGTTTCGCAGGATGCCGCAAGGCTCCTTCACGCCGCGCCGGCGCGGAACGGCTGCCCGCCTCCGGACTTCCCGTTCGCCAAGACCGACTCGTAGACCCAGGCCTCTCTGGCGAACCATTCGTGCGTCGCCGCGCACATCCGGCAATAGGTGCGCGAAAAGAAGACCGCACTGCACCGAAACCTTTCGCGATCCATCTCGATGCCCGTCGGAATCGCGTTTCCCGTTTCCGGGCACCTGATCATCACCATACCCATCCCGATTTCCTCCAGCTTGGCATCACCTCAACAGTGAGGGAGGCCGGCACCGGCTGGACGGCGTCTCTTTTTGCGAAGACGCTCGTCCAGCCGACCCACGCGGCCAGTAGCTTCGATTCAAGCAGCCCTACGCAGAACCCGGTTGAAGCTCTTCTTGATCGGCTCGGCCGTCTCGGTCGCGACTTTCTGGGCGAGGTCCCAAAGCTCCCGGTTTTGAGCGGAAGCCGCGTCAAACGCCTTGCGGCTGTGGGCGGTGGAGAGGTTCACGAGATCCGCAAACGACCTCGCGTCCGCAAGCTGGGAGAGGAATTCCAGCGTGGAGGTGGTATTGGCATTGGATATTTCGATAACCTTGGTGTTGTAGTCGGCGGCACGCTTGGCATTGGTCGAACAGGCGTCGCAGAGGGCTCCGGTGATCTCCTCGGAAGCCGCCTTCATCTGCTCGAAATTTGCCTTGGCCCGTGTGGCGCTCTGCTCGGCGAGATCGCCGAAGATGGTCCGGATGTTGAAAAAAGGTAAGTCGAAGTTGAGCTTTGCACTTCCATTCGCCGTCCCATTCAGCGGGGCGGCATTCGTCTCGGCTTTCACATTGGCATCACTCACGGGCATTCATCCTTTCAAGCGAAACTAGATAGTGGATTGAAGCTCCCCGACGCTCCCAGGTGCGTGCCGCACCGGGAAACCAGTGCCCCTACTTTCAAGATGGTGGGATGCTGCTGCGGATGTGCCGCCCTCGCCCCCTGCCGGAAGCAACTATGAGCAGGGAGACTCGAGATTTCTGTTCGCTTTCTGACTCTCGGCTTGATTTTATTCGAATCATGTGATGACGCAGCGCAAACAAACATCTTGCTTCTTTGAAGTTGCTGTCATCGCTTGCACCAACTTCAGATTACTGACGGCGCGCGGTGCAAAGGCGTCAATCCTTGGCGCCGTTTGAGCTCCATCCGGAATTATTGTGCGAGGTGTGCACCCGGCCGCAGGGACCAGCGCAGCGCATTGGACGATGCTTCGCATCGCAAGGCGCTGCGCTGCGTCCAGCAGCACGCGTCCGCTCTCAAGGATCAGGCATCACCGTGCCTCTGGCGTCTTGCAGCAGAGCGCTCACGGCATCGCCAGATGCCAGGCGCCGTTCAAGAAGCCGTCGCCGGTGATGTCGCCGGGCTTCTGGTCCTTGGCGAAGGTATAGAGCGGCTTGCCCTTGTAAGCCCATTGCTTGGAGCCGTCGTCGCGCGTGATGATGGTGTAGCCTTCGCCCGGCGTGTCGCTCGCCCCCGCCTTCAGCACCGGCCAATTTGTCGCACACGGCCCGTTGCAGGCCGACTTGCCGTCCGAGTCCTTGTCGAAGGTGTAGAGCGTCATACCCTTGGCATCGGTGAGCACGGTGCCCTTGTCCGTCTTTCCGGTCTTGGTCGGCGGCGCAGCGAACGCGGCGGGAGCAATCGCGAGCGATGCTGCGAGCGTGAGTGCGAGGCGGATCGAGGATGTCGTCATGGTGTCTCCTGTCATGCAAATGGCTTGCATGAGTAGGACGCCGCACGGTGCGTCGTATTCCTGCGATGACGGCAAGGATTTTTTTCGCTGTGTGTGGCGGCACAACGGAATAAATTGGAATCGACAAGACGGGGCGACCGATCAACATGAACAAGCCGCATTGGCGCTACGCGCGCGCGTCCGACCTGCCGGCGATCAGCGCGATCGCCGCGCGTATTCATCCCGATCTTCCCGAGCGGCCGGAGGTGCTCGCAGAAAAAATGCGGCTCTGCCCGGACGGCTGCCTGGTGCTCGTCGCGGAGGACGAAATTGTCGGCTACGGTCTCGCGCACCCCTGGATGCAGCACCTGATTCCGCCGCTCGACGGCTTCCTGGAAAGGCTGCCCGACGATGCGGACTGTCTCTATGTACACGATGTCGCCATGCTGCCTGCGTATCGCGGCGGTGGCGCGGCGCGCGCCTATGTTGCGGCAACCGAAAGCCTGGCGCGATCGTCAGGCATCGCGACGCTCGCGCTCGTTTCGGTCTACCGCACGCGATCGCTGTGGGAGCGCCTCGGCTTCCGCGCGGTCGCAGCCGATGTCTCGTTGCGCAGGAAGCTCGCGCCTTACGGCGAGCGCGCGACCTACATGCTCCGCGAGCTCGCCCGCTCCGGCAGCGCCGGAACGTGATCTCCACCACTGCTCACGCGGGTGTGAAGCCACGCCCCGAACCTGTCTGCGCTGAACGGCGGCAGTTCAGCCTCGGCGCTTCTTCCTCGCCTTCTTTCCCGGCGCGCCCTTCACGGGCCACGGTGTGACCGAAGGCGGCTCTGCGTGGCCTGGCTTGTTCCGATGCCTCTTTTTTTGTCCGAACGTCGGAGCATGGTCGAATTTCGGCCCGCGCTCGCCGTGAGCCTTGCCGCGTGGTTTGAATCCACCTGCGTCGCGCGCGCGATCGTCGCGACGTTCACGATGATCACTGTCGCCGCCCTCGCGCCGAGGCGCGCGGGACCGCTCCTCCGAATGCGCTTGCCCTTGGCGCGCGTCCCCCATCGGCTCGATGCGGATGCTGTCTTCCTTGTCCGGTCGCCGGATCTTGACGGCGAAGGATTCCGCGACCCGCTCGGAAATTTCGAACTCGGTGGTCGTGTCCATGATCCGGATGGTGCCGATGTCACGTTTGTCGATGCCGCCGCGACGGCAGATCATCGGCAACAGCCAGCGTGCCTCCGCGTTCTTTCTTCGCCCGATGGCGGCACGGAACCAGACGCTGGCCTCCGCCATGCCGTGACGCGACGATGATTTTCCCGATTTCGATCGGGCCCTTGCCGGGCGATCGTCGCCATCCGCGGCTTGAAATTTGTCACGACCGCGATCGTCGCGCGGGCGGCCGCTGCGCTCGCCCGGATCGATGATGTCCTCGGGTGACGGCAGTCGTGCGCGATAAAGCCGCGCCAGCGCCGCGGCGATATCCTCGGGCGAACGCTCAGCCAACAATGCCTGCGCCAGGATCAGATCCTCGGAGGTTGCGTCTTCCGTGAACACGGCGTCCCTCAGCAGGCGCTCATGATCGAGCTTGCGGATTTCATCCGCCTGGGGTGCCGTCCCCCAGACAGCGTCGATGCCGGACAGATTCAGCAGCAGTTCGGCACGCCGTCGTCGCGCGGGCGGCACCAAGAGGACGCTGACGCCCTTTCGCCCCGCACGTCCGGTGCGCCCTGAGCGATGCTGCATGACCTCAGCGTCCTTGGGCAGATCCGCGTGAATGACGAGGTCGAGGCTGGGCAGGTCGATGCCGCGCGCCGCGACATCGGTCGCCACGCAGACGCGGGAACGTCCATCCCGCAACGCCTGGAGCGCCAGGGCTCGCTCGTTCTGCGTCAACTCGCCGGACAGAGCGACGACGGAGAAGCCCCGCTCCAGGAGCGCTGCCTGCAAATGCCTGACGGCATCCCTTGTGCTGCAAAACACCAGAGCGCTCGGCGACTCGAAAAAACGCAGCACGTTGACGACCGCGTGCTCGACATCGCCGGGGGCGATCCGGATGACGCGGTACTCGATATCGGCATGACCACCTTCATCGCCCGCGACCTCGATCCGAAAGGCCTGCTGTTGATACTGCTTGGCCAGTGCAACGATGCCACGCGGAAACGTCGCTGAGAACAACAAGGTGCGGCGCGTATCCGGCGTGGTCTCGAGGATGAATTCCATGTCCTCGCGAAAACCGAGATTGAGCATTTCGTCGGCCTCGTCGAGGACGACAGCCGTCAATTCCGAGATGTCGAGACGGCCGCGCCGCAAATGATCGCACAATCGGCCGGGCGTACCGACGACGATGTGAGCGCCCGCGGCGAGTTCGCGCTGCTCGCGGCGCGGATCCATGCCACCCACGCAGGAGACGACGCGCCCGTCCGCATGTTGATAAAGCCAGGCAAGTTCGCGATGGACCTGCAAGGCGAGCTCGCGGGTCGGCGCCACGATCAAGGCAAGCGGAGCGGTGGCCGGCTCAAACCGCTCGGCGCTGCCCAGCAGATCTTTGGCGATGGCCAGTCCGTAGGCAACGGTCTTGCCGGAGCCGGTTTGGGCCGAAACCAGAAGGTCGCGGTCGACCGCTTCGCCGGCGAGCACAGCCAGTTGAACGGGGGTCGGACGATCGTAGTTCCGCTCGGCCAAAGCTCGGGCGAGCGGCGGACTCATGGTCGGGAATGACACGAGATGGAAAACCTTGGTTAATTCAGGCGCAGAACGGCGAGCCGGGGGGCCTGAAACTGCGTGCCCGGCAAGCGGCCAGCCGCATATGGCGATTTGATCCGGTCGCTTTACGCCAAGCGGAGACAAATCACCATGCCTATGGTGTGCCCAATGCGCGATGTCGGCAGCGGTGGCGGCGGAGGTTGAGCTCACCCGATATCGTGAGGAGGCTAAAGATCGCCCGGTTGAGCGATACCAGCCTTGTCGCGTCGGCAATTTGATCCCAAATCGTGCCTCACGAGAGTAAGATACGGGTGACACATGGGCGACAGCATATCGCTTGCCGACAAACTCGCGACCTTTCAGGAGCTCTGGTCTCCGCGCACGATCACGACCTTCAACGATTGCGACGTGATGGTGGTGAAGGTGAAGGGAGAGTTCACCTGGCACAAGCACGAGGACACTGACGATTTCTTTCTCGTCCTGAAAGGCAATTTGGACATCGAATTGCGGGATCGCACGGTGACGCTCGGTCCGGGCGAGCTCTACGTCGTGCCCAGAGGTGTTGAACATCGCCCGGTGGCACGCGAGGAGGTTCATCTTCTGCTGATCGAGCCGACCGGCACGCCGAACACCGGCGACAAGGCAACCGCCGCAGCACGCAAGCTCGTCTGAAGCGTAGGACTCTATCGGTCCTTAATCCCTGGAGGTCACCAGCTTGCTGAAGCTGCCGATGAGCCTTGCTCTTGCCTGCGCAACCCAGTCCCGTGCCGTGCGGATCAAGGCGCGAACGACCCGCCAGGCCTCGGTTGCTTGCAGCCAGGCTTTCGCCTCTGAGAACTTCGTATAGGCCCAGGCGAAAGCCGGAATCCTCATCAGCTTGTCGCGCGTGAGGTGAAACAGGCGCTCGACCAGCACGAGCTTGAGCAGTTCGCCGATGATGAAAGTCACCGCGCCGCTCAGGACCTGGCCCGTAGCGGCGAGGTATGCGGCCACCGGCTTGATCGGCTCCAGGATAATCACAGGCACGGAAAACAAGGCGAGCGAGGGATAAGGCGGCAGTGATCTGATCCAGGCCCGCAATCGCTTGAATTCGAGATGCCGCCCAAGCCAGCGCGATATTGGCCGGGCCACGGCCATGAACACCGCATCCACCAGGAAGTAGATAACGGCCAGGATGTAAGTGACGGGTTTCAGAATTCGCTTCACGGCACCTCTCCCGCGAAGTGAAAGCCGGAACTTGGGCCTAAGTTTCACCTCAGCGTGAATAACTCGCGGATTCCCGATGGAACTTTTTGGACATCGTCCCGCTTCTGCGCGTTTTGGCCGCCATCATCCCACCAGCTCCGGCCACGGCACGATGGTCGACTTCACCGTCTTCATCGCCATTGCATCGTTGACCGCCTGCGCAACGCCCGCTTCCGTGAACGGATAGATCGTCTGCATCTTCAGCCACGGATATTTGTCGCGGGTGCGGTAGAGCATGTCGACGCCGAGCGGCAGGTCGTTGCCGGTGAAACCCCAGGATCCCAGCACGTTGAGGTCCTTGGTGCAGATGCGGTGCCAGGACGTCTCGATCGAGCCCGCATCGGTGAACTGGCCCATCTCGACATAGGTGCCGCCGTCGCGCAGCATCTCGATGCCTTCGGGGCCGGCGGTGGGATGGCCCGAGCAATCCATCACGAGATCGGCGCCGAAGCCGCCGACGATATCGCGCACCGCCCTGATGCGCGCCTCGGTAGTCCCGAACTCTTCGATGTTGACGGTCGCTTCCGCGCCGAATTCGCGCGCGAGCCTGAGCCTGGGCTCTTCGGGCGCGCCGACGCAGATCACCCGCCCTGCCCCCATCTCCTGCGCGGCGGCGACGGCCAGAATGCCGATCGGGCCCGATCCCTGGATCACCACCGTGTCGCCCCAGGTGAAGCCGCCGGCACGCGCGGCGCGGTTGAAGGCGCGGATGCAGGAGGTGAGAGGCTCCGACAGCGCGCCCAAGCGCAGCGACATGTCGTCGGGCAGCTTGTAGATCTTGGTGCCCGGCAGCATGTCGAGATCGACATAGACATATTCGGCCCAGCCGCCCCACAGATGCGGCACCTTGTCGAAGCCGAGATAGCGGCCGTAATAGACCGGCGTCAGGCATTTGTTAGCGGTCTGCGGATAGTGGATGCAGTAGTAGCAGCGGCCGCAGGGCATCAGCGGCGGGATCATCACCTTCGACCCAACCTTCAACGGCCTGCTCATGAAGTCTTCGGTGAACTCGTCGCCGCATTCGACGATGACGCCGCCGAGCTCGTGTCCAAGCGTGAACGGCCAGGGCAACGGCTTCGGCCAATGGCCTTTCAGGATGTGCAGGTCGGTGCCGCAGACGCCGCAGGCGCCGATCTTGATCAGCGCCCCCTTCCGGCCGACCTTCGGCCACGGCACGGTGCGAATGATGGGTTCAGTGCCCGGCCCGGCGTGGGTGCAGACGCGGATTTGCTCCATGGCTGTTTCCTTCGATGCCCGCTTGTTATGATTGATGGTGCGGGCTGAGGTGAAGCCTAAGTGAGATGCGCGATCGTGCCAAGCCGCGGTTGTTCGTAGCCCGCATCAAGCAACGCGGAATGCGGGATCGGCTGCCCCCGCTGCGCTCCATCGGGGCTACGGTCGGAACAACGCCGATGCTGCGTGACTATCCCACTCAGTCTCCATCAAGACGCTAGTCTAGGACCACACACGCATATCTGTCGAAGGCTTCCTGCAACCAAGGGACTGCGATCAAAATCACCAAAGCGCTCGATGAGGCGCAGGCCACCCGATGCGATGAGCAATGGCATCTCCTGCGGGAAGATGTTGCGCATCTGCAAAGGGACTTTCCAGAAATCCTTCTCTGCCTCCGTCGACCAATACCAATCCACGTGACGGACTTGGGTCAGCGGATCGTACCTCGCGGTCTCCTCGACAATGACCGGGCCGAGCGTGCCGTGGACCACTGTGCCGACCAATTGACGCTTCTCGGGATCGCAGTTGAGCATGGCGACGTTCGGCATGAACGCGTCGAACACGAGCCTGCCATTCTGCGAAAGGTGTTGCGCGACCGAACGGAAAAAGCCGCTGAAATCGTCCGGACTATGAAGGTGCAGAACCGAGTTCATGGCGACAATGATGGTGTCGAAGGTCCGCCCGCCGAGATCGAAGTCGCGCATGTCCAGTTGAACCAGATCGAGCTCGACCGCCTGCGCTTTGGCATGGCTCCCCGCGCGCTCCAGCATCTCGGGAGAGATGTCGCCTCCAATGACCTGCAGGCCTGCCTGCGCCAGTGGAATGGTCAAGCGGCCGCTTCCACACGCAAGATCCAGAACGCGGCCACCTCGTTCGCGGGCCGTCTCGACATAGAAGCGCTCCAGGGTCAGGTCTCGCGGAGCCACTAGGTCATAAAGGTCGGGCCGATCGTAGAGGCTGTTCTGTTCCATGAGAGCGATTGTATTGGAGGAGGCGTCCCAAGCAAGTTCGTAGGTGGCACGAATCGAAGCGGAATCCGGGAAGGACCTAGACCCGGATATCGCTGCGCATCCGTGCTACGGCGGGTCAATTCTGGCTCGCGAGCAGACATCCGACGATCCGTTCGACCTCAACATAGTCCGCTGCAATGTAGTGTGCGCCGGCGTCCCTGAGCGTGGCGGCGTGGCCCTGACGGATGTGTCCCGCAGCAAGCAGCCCGATCACCGTTGCACCAGCCGCGCGCCCGGCGATGACGCCGCTCGCGCTGTCCTCGATGACGATGCAGTCGCGCGGCGGTACGTCTATCCCGGCGGCGGCGTGCAGGAAGATGTCCGGATGCGGCTTGCCTCGCGCGACATTGGAGGCGCTGAACACCCGCCCCTCGAACAGCGAAGCCATGTCCAGGACCTCGAGACACACGGCGAGGCGGTCCGGCGAGGAGGACGAGGCGATGCAGCGGGACAGGCCAGTGAATCGCGTGATGAACTCCCGCACGCCCGCGACCGGCGCAAGCTCCTGCCTGAACCGCGTCAGGGTGCGACCCTGGTAGTGCTCGCCGAACGACGGCGGCAGCGTTCGACCGACCGCGGTCTCGATAGCGGCGATCACCTCGTGAAATCGCTTGCCCATGTAGTCGCGATAGGCATCCTCGAGCGTGGTCGGCACGCCCAGCTCGGTCACGATCTCGGCCAATACGGTGTTGGACAGCACTTCGCTGTCGGCGATGACGCCGTCAAAATCGAAAATGATCGCCCTGGTCATTGTGCCCTTCCCAGCCGGGCGCAGAGTGGGAGCCGGCAATGGGAGTCGCAACTCACGTTTGGATTCCGAATCTTACGATGCGCGCTGCGGCAGCGAGGCGGAATGCGGGGCCGGCGGTCCCGGATTTCGCTGCGCTCCGACGCCAGGCCGGCCCAACCAATCCAGCAGCGGCACGCTAATCATAACGGCGCGTTAACCCTATGCGCTTTAGGGTCGTGCGGACTCCGCCCGGGCGGGGGTCGGGTAGCGAAAATGGCGTTGGCGAACAAGAAATTTCTTCCGGCCGCCGAGGAGCGTCGGCGATTCCAGCGGGTGAAAGTGCACCTGCTCGGCCGCTACATGCTGCCGGACCGCCGTGAATTCCCCTGCCAGGTGATCAATATGTCGCCGGGCGGGCTCGCGCTTTTGGCCCCGGGCATCGGCAATGTCGGCGACCGCGTGGTCGCCTATCTCGACCATATCGGCCGCGTCGAGGGCAAGATCACCCGGATCATCGACAACGGCTTCGCCATGACGATCGGGGCGACGCCGCGCAAGCGGGACAAGCTCGCCGCCCAACTCACCTGGCTCGCAAACCGCGACATCCTCAACCTGCCGGAGGATCGCCGCCACGACCGTATCGTGCCGCGCAACCCGATCGCGGTGCTGACGCTCGAGGACGGCACCAAGATGACCTGCCGCATCATCGACCTGTCGCTGTCCGGCGCCGCCATCGCCGCGGAAAACCGGCCGTCGCTGAAATCGATGGTCATGCTCGGCCGGGTCCAGGGCCGCGTGGTGCGAAACCTCGAGGACGGCTTCGCGCTGGAGTTCATCCACGAGCAGCCGGCCGAGACACTCGAAGAGAGCGTTACCGCACGGTAAAGCGCAGTCGCGCTAAAACCCTGGTTTTCCAGCCTCGAAGGCGGCCTCCGTGATGCGGACGCCGCCTTTTTCGTATCCGCGGGCGGCGCTAGAAAGCGGTTAACACGCGGTCCCTCAGCGCGCTGAAACGCCGGTTCCGCCAGCGTTTCCACGTTAATCCCTACAATTTGAATCAATTGCAGTAATTTCGCATTTTATGCGAATTCTATTCAAGTATAGATCGAATTCGCGGGGCGTTTTACTTGTATTCGTCTCGACTTGACTTGGACGACTTAGCGGCAACTCAAAAGCTCGGTGCAATCGTGGTCCCAACAAGAAACGGGGGCCATGATGTTCGACTTCACGGGACAGGGGAAAGGGCTAGCGTTCGCCGCCATGCTCTTCGGGATCAGCGCGACAGTGCAGGCTGGTGAAAGCCGTCTGCTCTACGCAAGCCTCGGCGACACCACCCGTGCGCCGATCGGCTGGGTCGAGTTCTGTGCGGAGAATACCGCCCAATGCCAAGGCGGTCCTTCGCAGCCGCGCGACATCGTGATGTCGCAGGCGGCGTGGCGCGACCTCGTCAAGGTCAATCGCTGGGTCAACGAGACCGTCAAGCCTTTGACCGACCAGGAGCACTGGGGCGTGATCGAGAAGTGGTCGCTGCCGACTGACGGTTACGGCGACTGTGAAGACTACGTGCTGTTGAAGCGCAAGATGCTGATCGACGCCGGGTGGCCGCGCGAGGCCCTGCTCATCACCGTCGTGCGCGACAAGAAGGGCGAAGGGCACGCGGTGCTGACGGTGAAGACCGACAAGGGCGAGTTCGTTCTCGACAATCAGAACGAGAACGTCGTTGCCTGGACGGAGACCGGCTACCGCTTCGTCAAGCGTCAGTCGCAGAGTGATCCCAACGTCTGGGTCTCGCTCGGCGATACCAGGCCGGCGGTCTCCACCGCCAGCGCCAAAGACCAGTAGTTACGAGAGGACAAGTTACGCGACCCGGTCACATCCCCACCCCTCCCCGTCCCAGACCGGTTCGCGCGCGGCCAGGCTTCCCCCAAAGCCTGGCCGCAACCTTTTTGGACGCGAGAGCGATCAGTCCTGCCGGGCTTGCCGCGACCAAGGCACGCGCGCGGCCGTGAAATCCCGCCACGCGCTGCGCAAGGATGGCGCGACGCCGATCGACGCGCGGGCTTGCCAGCCGGCGATCGCGGCCACCGCGGTGCCGCTGTCGGGCGTCTCGGCAGCGACGCCGTCGAGCAGCGATGCGGTGATCGCCATGTCGTTGAAGGCGCCGAGTTCCTCCTGCAGATCGGCAAGCCTGCGCGAGAAACGCCTCGCGGACTTGCGGTCCTCGAACAGCGGCAGCAGGAACTCGCTGAGATAACGCAGTCGCTTCGTCGCCAGCCGCAAGCGGTGCAGTTCTTCCGCTTCGAGCAACTTGAAGCGCCGGCCGCGCTTGAGCACCTTCGCATGCTGCGCCGACAGGATGCGCTCTGCAAAGCTGACGGCGGGCTCGGCGAGGCGACCGAGATCCTCCGCGACGACGTCGTTGCGCCAGCCGCGCGCCTCGATCCAGCCGCCGAGGCCGATCACGAAGTTCGCGCAGCGACGGCCATCAAGCGCCTGGTGTGCCGTTCGATAGGCGTCCGACTGGCGCCTGGCCGCGACCTGTTCCAGCGCATCGAAGCCGGCGACCGAGGGACAGGCCTCTGCGATCGCCGGCAATGTCTGAAGCTGGAAGACATCCCAGTCGCGCGCGGCGGAAAGACTTTGCGCCAGCCATTTTACTTCCGACCGCAGCGCGTCGAGGTTGCTGAGCGAACCCACCGATCGCATCAGGTCCAGCGCCGATCGCAGGCGGCGTAGCGAGACGCGAAGCTGATGCACGCCTTCCGGATTGCGACCGTCCTCGGCAGCCGGCAGCGACTGAAGAAGATGATGGAAGCAGGAGCGCAGAATCGTTGCGAAGGCGTCGTCGAGGGCAACTGACGTGTCGAGGCGAAGCTTTCGCGGCCGTCTTGCCTGTGGCGGCGTGCCGGCGGCAAGGTCGAAGCCCCGCGCCGATTTGCTGCGGATCGAGGGTGTCACTGCCCCATGCTCCGCAAGTCGCAGCGCGACCTCGTAGATCGTGCTCGCGCTGCCGCTCTTGAACTCCAGCTCGATTTCGCTCACCGGCATCGATCGATCGCCCGCCTTCAAGATGCCCTGGTCGAAGGCGACCTCGACCGTCCCGGACGGCAGGTCAATGATGCGTGCATGGCGATGGATGTCGGCCGTGAAGACCGCTTCGAGCGGCTGGCTTTCGACTTCATCGCGAAGCTTGGCCGGGATGAAGGGCATCGCCAGGGTGAGATCGGGCGCAAGCGACCGGACGCTCGCCTCCCATTCGCCACGGCGCAGCGGATCGTCTGCGGCTTCGGTCTTCACCGTCTGGACGAAGCGCGCGCCACTCTGACGAACGCGCAAGCTCAAGCCGCCACGCCGAAGCGCCCGCTCCGGCGTATCATAGTAGACGGACTTGAGATGCTTGCGTGCGCCCCTGTTGCGCGCGTTCGCTGCGATGATCGGAGCGGCATTGAAATGCGCCATGCGATCGGCATCGACGAGAAGCTTGAGCTCGATTTCGCCGGCGTGCGCGGCGCCGTTTGGCAGAGGCCGCTCCGGTGTTGCCGTCTCGCTGCGGGACGGCGCCTCATGCAGCGCAACGTCTTCGATGAGCGTCGGCGCGGCGCCGGGTTCTGCAAGTTGTTGACTGGAGAAGACGGCGGATTGCGCCGCCCTCTTATTGTCCTGCGGGACAGGACTCCCCTCCAGCCCGTTCGGATTCTTACGGGCCGACGTTGCGTCGCGCTTCAACATTTCCGGTGACATGACGTTTCAATGACAGTTCGATAACATATACCGGTCACCGTTCGCTAGGAAAGCGGCATCAAACAGTCGGGACGGTTCCTGAGCTGAATTCGTTTGCGGCTCAGCGTCGCAAGTGATTGAATCATCAACAATCCGGTCACTTCAATACGGAGATCAATTCGTCAGCGAGCTTGACTCATGCTAGCGGAAAAATTCTTCCTGGTCCTGGAGACGCTGAGAAGTCACGCCTTGGATGACAGGCCCGAGATTGTGACAAGTTCTTCAAGGACCATCGCAATCGCTCATATCGCAACCAGGCTGCGGCGTAGAAAGCCGATTGCGGACGATCGGGACTAGGATTGGTCAACAATTTCAGCGCATCACGCCTTCGCGCGCGTGCAGGACGCAATCGATGCACGCCTTTATCAGTGTGCAAGACTGTTCTTGTAGATCTTCCCGTCCTTCATGATCACCACAAAATTCTTCGCGGGATCCTCGACGAGCCTGATGTTGTCGAGCGGATTGCCGTCGACCAGCAAGAGATCGGCGAACGCGCCCTCCTTGACCACGCCGAGCTTACCTGGATAGGGATTTCGCGCGCCCGATAGGCTCAATAGTTCCGCGTTGGTCGATGTCGCCATCGTCAGTGCTTCGGCCGGCGTGTACCAGTGCGCGAGCGCAGCCAGCATGGCGCCTTGCTGATCCGCCAGCGCTTTCGAGAACAGAACGTCGGTGCCGAACGCGGTCTTGATCTTGTATTTCCTGGCCAACGCATAGACCCTATCCGTTCCGGCGACGACCTGCCGCTTCTTGTCCTGCTCGGCAGGTCCGAGCGCAGCGGCGCCGCCGAGATCCAGGAACGGCTGCGTGCTCAACCAGATCCCCTTCTCTGCCATCAACTTGGCGCTCGCCTCGTCCATGAGATGACCATGCTCGATGCATTTGACGCCGGCCGCGATCGAGCGCTGGATCGCGACCGGGGTGTAGGCGTGCGTCGCGACATAGGTACCCCAGTTCTCAGCGGCTTCGACCGCCGCGCGCAGTTCGGGCTCGGTGAAAGTCGAGACATCAAGCGGGCTGAAGGGCGAAGCCACCCCGCCGCCCGCCGTCAGCTTGACCTGCGAAGCGCCCTGCATGAGCTGCTCGCGCGCACGCACGCGGACCTCGTCGGGACTGTCGGCGACCATGGCACCGCCAATCCGCTCCATACGGCTCAGCATTCCTCCGATCGTTCGCGGCAGATCGGAGAGTTGCCGGAAGTCGCCATGGCCGCCGGTGATGGTGATCATGGCGCCGGACGGATAGATGCGGGGACCTGCGACGAGATCCTCGTCGATGGCCTGCTTCAAGCCAAAGCTCGGCCCGCCCATATCGCGCACGGTGGTGAAGCCGCGCATCAGCGTGGCTGTCGCTTCGGCTGCGGCCAGAAGATTGTTGTAGCCGACATCGCCTGCGAGTGCCGCCGCCGGCGTCGGCCGCACCAGCATCGCGTGCCAATGCGCGTCGATCAGCCCGGGCATCAGCACGCGGCCGCCACCATCGACGGTTTGACCCGTGACCGCGATGTCGCCGGTCGAGATCTTCTCGATGGTCTTGTTCCTGACGAGCACGCTGGACGGTGCGGAGAGCGTGCTGGATTTGCCGTCGAAGATCCGGACATTGCGGAACAGGACCATGGAGTCCTGCTGGGCCTGCGCGGAAGACAGGTTGCCGAGAACCATTCCAATCGCCGCAAGCAATGCGGCGACTCCGGACACTCTGGCCGGCATCCTCAAACCCAACATATTCGGTCTTCCGCAGAGGTGGAGGACTACGCGAGGGGTGATGACAGGCAAGCAACGTCTGGCCGCCAGTTGACGCCGACGTTTAGCCTTCGTCAACTTACAACCGCGGCGGCATTGTGCGGTCCTGGCATCTGCTTTGATGAGAGGTCGGAGCGATCGACTGCAATTGAATCAAAGAGATGTCGCCGTGAGTAACGTCAGGCTGGCAGACGCGGGGCGTTCACGCACCAAGCACGTCCGCGAGCCGCAGCTCGTCGGCGGCGGGGTCCTTCAAGAACAGCTCGGCCTCGATCTTGCGAAGGTGCGATAGCATCTGCGCGCGCGCCGCCTCCCTGTCGCGCTTGCGGATCGCGGTGACGATTTCGGCGTGATGATCGGTGCCGCAGGCGGGCGTATCGTGACGGCGGTAGAGCAGGATGATGAGCGAGGAGCGCGCGATCAGTTCCTTGAGGAATCCGAGATAGATGCTGTGACCGGACATCTCGGCGACGAGACGATGAAACTCGCCGGAGAGTCGGACCGAGGCGCGCGCATCGCCGCGCCGCTCCGCCTCGCGCTCTTCAGCGAGATGCCGACCGAGCCGATCGAGCCAGGCCGGTGACACTGCATCGATGGCGTGATCGACGATGGTGGGCTCGATCAGGCGGCGCGCTTCGAACACTTCTCGCGCATCGGCGGGACTCGGACGCGCGACGAAGGCGCCGCGGTTCTTCTCGATGCTGACGATGCCCTCATGCGCAAGCTGCTGCAGCGCGGTGCGGACCAGCGTACGGCTCGCGCCGTAGATCTCGCCGATCTCGTCCTCGCCGAGCTTCGTGCCGGGCAGCAAACGATGCTCGAGGATCGCCGCGGTCACGCCCTCCCGGATCCGGCTGACGCGATCGCTCGCGTCCGGCGTGTCAGGCTTGGAGCGGGTTTTGGCAGCCATGGACGAGAGGCTCGGTCGGCAAAGGTCACGACGAATGTTAGTCGACGAGCTGTATCCAATCACAGGCGAAACTTTATACAATCTTCGCCCTTTTTGTGTGCAGACGCCCGCAAACGCGGCGCGCCGCCCCGGCGCACAGGATTCGATCTAACGATCTGACTCTGCTGCACAGTTTTGCAATTCGGCCGGCCAAGGGCTGTTGGCATGGACCTTGCGGAGAGAGGCGGAGCATCGCCCTCTCCACGCGGACACGTCATGGCCACTCCCGCAGCCCTCGAACTGGTCGCCGTCACCAAGCGCTACGATACGACGCTGGCGGTCGACAACGTCAACCTGAAGATCCCGGCGGGCACCTATTGCTGCCTGCTCGGCCCCTCCGGCTGCGGCAAAACCTCGACCTTGCGCATGATCGCGGGCCATGAGGCGGTCAGCGCGGGCGACATCATCCTGGGCGCACAGAACGTCACGGACCTCGCGCCCGCCAAGCGCGGCACGGCGATGATGTTCCAGTCCTACGCGCTGTTTCCGCATCTGACCGTGCTCGACAACGTCGCCTTTGCGCTGAAGATGCGCGGCGTCGACCGCGCGAACCGGCACAGACGCGCCGGCGAGTTGCTCGAGCTCGTGGCAATGAGCCCCTATGCGGGCCGGCTCCCGGCGCAGCTCTCCGGCGGCCAGCAGCAGCGCGTCGCGCTTGCCCGCGCGCTCATCACCGAGCCGCAGATCCTTTTGCTCGACGAGCCGCTCTCCGCGCTCGACCCGTTCCTGCGGGTGAAGATGCGCGGCGAATTGAAGCGGCTGCAGCGCGAACTCGGCATCAGCTTCATCCAGGTCACCCACGGCCAGGAAGAGGCGATGGCGCTCGCCGACCACATCGTGGTGATGAACCATGGCCGCATCGAGCAGCAGGGCACGGCCCGCGACATCTTCCACCATCCCCACACCGAATTCGTGGCACGCTTCATCGGCGGTCACAACGTGCTCAGCGACGCCGGCCGGAGGATCGCCGTGCGCGCCGATCAGCTCGGCATCGTGCCGTTCGCCGACGGCGCGTTCGGCGCGCCGGCGCTGCTGACCCAGACCGAATACCAGGGCTCCTATGTCGCCGTCTCGCTCACGCTCGACGATGGCACCGCCCTGTTCTCCCATATTCCCGAAGCCACCTTCGACGTGCACCCGTTCCGTCCGGGCGATCGCGTGCTCGCCACCTGGGACCCCGCCAAGGCGCAGCGCCTGCAATAGCGCCAATCGTTCGTGACAATGCGCAACAGAGGAGTGACTGATATGACCGAGACCACCAGGACGACCGGCGTCAGCCGCCGCACGCTACTCAAGGGCACCGCGGGTCTTGCCGGCCTTGCCGCCGGCTCCGGCGCCATCACCGGTTTCCCCTACGTGATGTCGGCCGAGCCGAAGGTGCTGCGCTATCTCGGCACCGCCGTGAACGAAGGCGACGACATTTCGAAACAATGCCTGAAGGACACAGGCATCAAGATCGAATACATCACGGCCACCACCGACGACGTCACCAAGCGCGTGATGACCCAGCCGAACTCGTTCGACGTGCTGGACACCGAATATTTCTCGCTGAAGAAGCTCGTGCCGTCGGGCAACATCCTTGCGCTCGATGCCAAGAAGATCAAGGAATTCGACAACATCACGCCTGTCTTCACCAAGGGCGAGACGCCCGGCGGTAAGAAGATCGGCAATCAGGGCACCGCGCCCTGGAAGGTGCTCTATCTCGAAGGCAAGGACTCCAAGACCTTCGCCAAGACCGCGACCGAATTCGTCACGCTGATCCCGACCGTCTACAACGCCGACACGCTCGGTATCCGGCCCGACCTGATCAAGCGGCCGATCAGCTCGTGGTCCGAGCTGCTCAATCCCGAGTTCAAGGGCAAGGCCTCGATCCTCAACATCCCCTCGATCGGCATCATGGATGCCGCGATGGTCGTGGAGGCCACCGGCAAGTACAAATATGCCGACAAGGGCAACATGACCAAGGAGGAGATCGATCTCACCATGAAGGTGATGACGGAAGCCAAGAAGGCCGGCCAGTTCCGCGCGTTCTGGAAAGACTTCAACGAGAGCGTCAACCTGATGGCCTCGGGCGAGACCGTGATCCAGTCGATGTGGTCGCCGGCGGTGACGAAGGTGCGCTCGATGGGCATCGCCTGCACCTTCCAGCCGCTGAAGGAAGGCTACCGTTCCTGGGCCTCGGGCTTCTGCGTGTCCAAGGGCGTATCGGGCGCAAAGCTCGACTGGGCCTATGAGTTCGTCAACTGGTTCCTGTCCGGCTATGCCGGCGCCTATCTCAACCGCCAGGGCTACTACTCCGCCGTGCTCTCCACCGCGAAGGCGCACATGGAGCCCTACGAGTGGGCGTACTGGATGGAAGGCAAGCCGGCCGAGAAGGACATCAAGGCGCCCGACGGCTCGCTGCTGGAGAAGGCCGGCGCCGTGCGTGACGGCGGCTCCTACGAGGACCGCATGGGCGCGGTCGCGTGCTGGAACGCGGTGATGGACGAGAACGATTACATGGTCCGCAAGTGGAACGAGTTCATCGCCGCGTGATGGACACCTCCGAAAACATCCTGCAGCAGGCTTCCCCGGGCTTTGCCCGGGGATCGGACACAGCACGTGCCGCGAAGGCGGCGCGCCTGTCGCCGTCCTTCATCTCCTGGCTCCAGGCCGGACCGATGATGCTGGTGTTTCTCGCCTTCTTTCTGATCCCGCTGGTCTTCGTCGTCATCGTCTCCTTCTGGGACTACAACGAATACCAGCTCCTGCCGGCGTTCTCGGGCCGCGGCTACACCGACACGTTCGAGGGCTGCATCGCACAACTCCCCGATCTCTGCACCATCGGCAAGACTTATCTGAAGACACTGAAACTCTGCTTCCTGGTCTGGGCGATCACGCTCTTCATCGGATTCTGGGTCGCCTATTTCCTCGCCTTCCACGTCAAGTCGAAGACCTGGCAGATGGGACTGTCGCTGCTCTGCACGATCCCGTTCTGGACCTCCAACGTCATCCGCATGATTGCCTGGATCCCGCTGCTCGGCCGCAACGGTCTGGTCAATTCGGGACTGGTCAAGACCGGGCTGATCAATCAGCCGGTCGAATGGCTGCTCTATTCCGAATTCTCGGTGGTGCTGGCGCTCGTCCACCTCTTCACCTTCTTCATGGTGGTGCCGATCTTCAATTCGATGGTGCGCATCGACAAGTCGCTGATCGAGGCCGCCTATGACGCCGGCGCCACCGGCTTCCAGACCCTCGTCAACGTCGTCATTCCCTTGGCCAAACCCGGCATCGTGATCGGCTCGATCTTCGTCATCACCATCGTGATGGGCGATTTCATCACCATCGGCGTGATGGGCGGCCAGCAGATCGCCGCCGCCGGCAAGATCATCGAGACGCGGCTGAACGCGCTGCAATTCCCGGCAGCCGCCGCAAACGCGGTCATCCTGCTCGCGATCACCTTCCTGATCATCACCATGATGTCGCGCATCGTCGACATCCGGAAGGAGCTGTGAGCAATGAAGGAGGGACGTCCGCGCAGCTTCTATGTTCTCGCGATCTTCTTCGCGGCCTATGTGCTGTTTCTGTACGGGCCGATGATCGCGATCTACATCCTGTCGTTCCAGGGGCCGCAGGGCGGCCTCACCTTTCCGATGAACGGGATATCGACCTTCTGGCTGGCAAAACTGTTCGAGGGCACAGGCATCGTCGATCTCGGCGCCGCCTTCCGCCGCTCGCTGCTGCTCGGCCTCGTGGTGATGGCCGTCACCGTCGTGCTGTCGGTCGCCGCCGGCATGGCCTTCCGCCGCAGGTTCAGGGCGCAGAGCATTCTGTTCTATTCGGCGATCGCGAGCCTCATCGTTCCCTCGATCATCACCTCGCTCGGCATCTCCCTCGAATTCCGCATCGTCGACGATCTGATCAAGCGCTACTTCAACGAGAATTTCGAGACCTCGATGGGCCTGCTCACCTCTGGCCTTGGCGCGCACCTGACCTGGACGCTACCGTTCGGGCTCTTGATCATGTTCGCGATCTTCAACCGCTTCGATCCCAGGCTGGAGGAAGCCGCGCGCGATCTCGGCGCGACGCCCTGGCAGACCTTCCGCCACGTCGTGCTGCCGATCATCCTGCCTTCGGTGATCGGCATCGGTCTGTTCGGCTTCACGCTGTCTTGGGATGAACTCGCACGCTCCAGCCAGGCGATCGGGCCGGTGAACACGCTGCCGCTCGATCTCCAGGGGCTCACCACGACGGTGACGAAACCCGACATCTATGCGCTCGGCACGGTGATCTCGCCGGTGTCCTTTGCCGTGATCACGCTTGCGCTCGGCACCATCCATATGTTGAACAAGCGGCAGGCGGCGAAGGGTTCGGACGCCGGCAAGGGACTTGTCTGATCTGATGCGACTTCACGTCGTCAATCCCAACACCACGGCGACGATGACGGCGAAGATTGCCGCCGCCGCGCGCGCTTCCGCGTTGCCCGATACGGTGATCGATGCACGCCAGCCGACGATGGGCCCAGCCTCGATCGAGGGCTTTTACGACGAGGCCTTCGCCGTGCCCGGCATGCTCGGCTGCATCCGCGAGGCCGATCGCGACGGCGCTGACGCCCACATCATCGCCTGCTTCGACGACACCGGCCTCGATGCCGCGCGCGCGGCCGCACGTGCGCCGGTGATCGGCATCGGCGAAGCAGGCTTCCACATGGCGAGCCTGATCGCCGCACGCTTTGCCGTGGTGACGACGCTCAGTGTCTCCATCGTGCCGATCGAGCATAATCTGATGAAGTACGGCCTCGCCGCGCGCTGCGCCCGCGTCCGCGCCGCGGAGGTGCCGGTGCTCGCGCTCGAGGAGCGCAATGCTGACGCGCTCGCAAAAATCTCCGCGGAGATCACGGCCGCGATCCGCGACGATCGCGCGGAGGCGATCGTGCTCGGCTGTGCCGGCATGGCGGACCTGGCGGCTGAGCTAGCCGGCGCACACGGCCTCCCCGTGATCGACGGCGTTGCCGCAGCGGTGACGCTGGCGGAATCGCTGGTCCGGCTCGGGCTCAAAACCTCGCGACTCGGACCCTATGCGGCGCCGCGCGTAAAGACCTATTCCGGACCGTTTTCACCGTTTCAGCCGTAACGCCTGTGCGGACGACCCGGTTCATGAATCTTTTTTGACACGCGACAACCAAGCGACCCAAGTTTCGCCCTAACCTGTGTTAAGAGGCCGCACCAGTATTTCTACGGGGTTTCTATGAAAAAGAACGATGTCACGTGTTCCGCGTGTGGCGCCGGTTTTCGCCGGCTTGAACTGGCGACGCCGCCGGCAAGCCAAGGCGAGTATCGATGCCCGGCCTGCGACGAGGTCGTGGAGAGGTTCGACGGTCAAGCATTCATTGCCTACCGCATGACCATCCAGCCTTCGATGAAGGCCGCCCGCCCGTAGCGGACGACGTGACAAGCTTCATGTGACGGCCCGGATCTGGCCCCGTCACGACACGACCTGCTCCTCGTCTACGCCGGATCCGGCATGGGCGGGGAGTTCTTTTTTGGGTAAGCCGGTCTCGATTTTCAGAACAGGCGATCCCTTCGGCACTGGAACAATTGCGTTTTTGGCCTGCGGCCTCCTTTTCGTCCCATTCCTTGCCGAAATGTAACGTTTTCGGGACCTCCCGGCGGCCACAGGTTGCCGGTCTTCGCCTCCAAGTTTCAATTTGGATGTCGTCAGCGATGATCGATCTCGCAGAGGATAGACCGACCAATCCCCTCCTTCGTCTCGGCCCTCAGCCAATCGCGCTGACTGCCGCAACCCTTCTGCTGCTGATCGCCGGTGTCACTTCGATCGCGATCTGGCGCGTCTACACTGGCCACGCGCCGGAGACCGATCGGGTGGTGATGTCCCGGCAGCTCCAGGCCCGCGCCGCACAGGCCTCCGAACAGCTCGTCGAGAAGACCAAGGGGCTGGAAGCCACCCAGCAGGAGTCGATCGATCAGCTACAGGTCGTGCAGGATCAGCTCCAGACCGTGAAGCGGCTTCTGGCGGCGCAGCAGGCCGAGACCAAGCGCCTGTCGGAGCAGGTCACGGGCCTAACCGAGTCCGTCGATGGGCTGCGGCAGTCCTTCGCCAGCACCCGGGCCAGCGAGGCCGACACGCCGACGGTCACCCGGCGCAAGCCGGCCCGCCGGGCGCATGCGAGCGCCCGGTCCCGCAGGTCACGCGGCTGATTCGGCGGCGGAATGCCCCGACCTAAATTTCGCCAGTTGTGAACTGGATCACATTCGCCCGTATGATTCCGCGTCATGCTTGCCGGTACCGGATGGCGTGAGCCAATTTCAATATCCGGGGCTGGCAAGGTCGTTGACGGTATACTGCGTCAACGGCCTTGTTTTTTATTTTTTACGCCGCGACGGGCCGTCCTGTCCTAATCGCAGACATCGACGCGGCGGATCCGCCATCCTGCGGGCGTCATGACGCGCTGCCGCGCGACGTAGCAGCCGCCGTACCCGCCGTCGTCATAGCCGGCGCCGTAATAATAGGGATCGCCGTAATAGGGGTAGCCGTAACCGTAATAGCCGCCGTAAAACCCTGCGCCGGCGAGACCCGCACCGATTGCGACACCGGGCCAGAAACCGCCGCCGTGCCAACCATGGCCCCAGCCGCCGCCGTGAAATCCGCCACCGTGGAAAGCGCCGCCATGGAAGCCCCCGAAACCACCCCGCGCCTGCGCCGCCTGAGGCGCCGACAGTCCGACCGCCGCAACGGCCAGGGCGGCCATGATCATCTTGCGTAACATCGCTCAACCCTCCGTGTGGAAACCGTCCACACTTCAAAGCAAGGGCAAGCTAATGTCCCTTGGAGCTTTGGGACAGGCGTACTGGCTCACTTCCACGCGAGGGTCAGCAGCCGCGGCAGATGCTCTTCATCTTCTTGTCGAGCTTCTCGTTCTCGGTCTTGACCGCAGCATCTGCACCCTCGCCCGTACCCGTCGTGACGCCGCGCGCTGCGTTCGGGCCCGAGGATTGGGCTGTGCCGAGACTGTTGGTGCCGGGCGGCGGCGCCGGTGCGTTGGCAACGCCGCCGCCCGATCCGGTGCCGCCCGTGCCCTGCGCGAGCGACGCGACCGGCATTGCAGCGATGCCGCAGATCACGATCAAGGCTTTGCCTGAAACGGTTGCGGACGACCTGGTCATCGGAAATTCTCCTTTGCCGGTCAACGATGCCGGCGCGGACCCGTTCCGGAACAAATCCCGTCACGTCCGCTTGACGCAGGGAGGCAACCACGATCATGCGCAAACTGATCGCGTTCGACGAGGATACGTTCGACAAGCTGAAGCAACTGGGGCGCGACAGGATGGCGACGTTTCAGGAACTCGCGGATGAAGCCTTTGCCGATCTGTTGAAGAAGCACGGCATTCCCATCGACCTCAGGGACGCATTGCGCAAGAGCGCCAGGCTCGACAGTGAATCGAGCAAGCTAACCGCGCGCCCCAAAGCCAGAAAGGCGAAATCACGATGACAGATCGCGATCCCTTTGCGGAAGGCGAACGCGCCGCGCGCGAAAACATTCCAGCCGAAACCAACCCATACCAGGAAGGCAGCGACGAGCATGCGCTGTGGGCCGCGGGTCACGAGAAGGTGGCGACCTCAAAAGAGACACCCGGGTCCGAGGGAAGCTGACACGTCACCGCTGATCAGATAAGGCGCCGATCGCTATGCGGCCGCCACCATCTTCTCGGTCCGGTCCTCGACCATGGTCACGAACATGTGGGACTCCTCGCCGGCCCCGCCGATCTGGATCCGGCGGGCGCAGATCACGCGGCGCCCGCGAACGGGATTGTCGATGGTGTCGACGATCGGCTCGAGCTGCTGCTTCTGCGCGAGAAGCTGCTGGTCGCGCCGCTCGATCAATTCGGCTGCCTCCGCGGAGAACAATTCCCGCGCGGTCTTGCCGATGATCTCGGCCCGCGACATGCCGATCATCTTCTCGGCGGCCCTGTTGACGAAGACGTAGCGCAGGTTGCGCGCGTCCTTGGCGATGATGCCTTCGGCGACGTTCTCGATGATGGTGGCGAGGAAGCGCTCCATCCGCTCGAGGATACGCTGCTGCTGCCGCTGTTCGGTGACGTCCTCCTGCACCGAGACCCAGCCGCCACCGTCCATCGGACGCTCGTAGATCTTGATGGTGCGACCGTCGTTCAGGTTGATTTCATAGGCCGCCGGCTCGCGCCTGGCGATGCGGTCGCGGACCGCCGCAACATATTTCGTGACGTCGCCGCTGAACAATCCGCTTCTAACCCGATGCTGCAGAATCTCCTCGAGCGTCGATCCGGCCTGGATCGTCTCGGGCAGATTGTAGATGCGCCGGTAATTGCTGTTCATCGCGACCACGCTGGTCTTGCCGTCGAGCATGATCAGTCCCTGCGGCATACTGGTGATTGCGGCCGAGAGCTGCCATTTCTTGGCCTGGTACTTGTCGTTGAACTTGTCGCGCTCGGTCATCGCCGCGTCGCGCGCCTGCGCGGTGCCGAGCTCGAGCTCCTCGAGCTCGAAGATACGGGCGACGGCGTCGCGGAAGTTCTGGACCGCGCGTGCGAGGTGACCGATCTCGTCGTGGCGTCGCAGATGCGGCACCTCGCTCTTGACGTCGCCGGCGGCGATCCGGTCGGTCGCCTGCGTGATGTCGGACAGCGCGCCCACCACCGAGCCACGCATGACGACGACGTTCAGCCCCGCGAGGAGCAGCGCCGCGAGTCCAAGCGCGAACAGATAGGCGGCAGCATAGCGGTTCTCGTTCGCGAGCTCGTCCGCCTCGCGGGCGCGCTCCCTGTAGATACGTGCGAGCGCCTCGATATCGCTGTTGAGTTTGCTGCGCAGCGTCCGGTTGGCGTCGTTGTCACCCCATTCGCGTGCCGCGGCCGTGCTGATCTCCAGTCCGCGTCGCACCAGCTCCTGGCGGAAATCGATGAACTGCGCGATGCGCTGCCGGAAAGTGGAGAACAGTTCGGCGTCGTCGTCGCCGATGGTTGCCTCCATGCCTTTCACCACCTCGGCAAGCTCACGATTGCGCTGCAGCAGCGCATCGGCGAACGGTTTCGCCCGCCCGCGATCGGCGGACATGTAGATGCCCCGCGATTCCATCACGACTGCATAGATCAGCGCGTTGATGCGGCCGATGTTGATGGCCGCTTCGGCCGAGGACGCATGCATGTGTCGATAGGTCGTCTGCAACCGCACGGACTGGATCGACATCACCAGCAGGAAGGTGGTGACGATCGCGAGAAAACCGGCGATGCTGTAGACCTTTTCCGCGACGCTCAGCGTGTCTGCACCGCGCGCGAAACGAACGAACTTGCCCAATAGTTTGGTTCCGGCATCGATCCCGGATCCGAGCGCCGCAGCATCCATGGCGCCACCCCCCTGGTTGAAAACGCTCCAGGGTAGGCACGATCACGCTAGTGAGAACTTAAAACTCCGACCGGTATTTTTACGGTCCGGAACCGCGCGGTGCGTGGTCACGCTCGCGCTCCGAAGGCGACCGCCGGGCCTCAGCCGATCCGCTTCAGCCCCTTGTTGAAGCGCGGACCGTTGGCGACGTAGAACTTCGCCGCACTTCCCATTTTCTGGACCTGGGCATCATCCAGCGTGCGGATCGCGCGCGCGGGCGAGCCGATGATCAGCGAACGTTCGGCAAATTCCTTGCCCTCGGTGATGACGGAGCCCGCGCCGACGATGCTGTTGCGACCGATCTTCGCGCCATTCATCACGATCGAACCCATGCCGACAAGCGCGCCGTCCTCGATCGTGCAGCCGTGCAGAATGACGTTATGACCGACGGTGCAGTTCTTGCCGATGACGAGCGGAAACCCGAGATCGGTGTGGCAGGTCGAGCCGTCCTGCAAGTTGGAGCCCTCGCCAATCTCGATCCACTCGTTGTCGCCGCGCAGCACGGCGCCGAACCAGACGCTTGCGCCCGGCTTCAGGCGCACGCGGCCGATCACGGTCGCGGTCTCCGCGATGAAGTAATTGCCGTCGGCGGGAAGATCGGGCGCCTGCCCGTCGAGCTCGTAGATCGCCATTGAGGGTCTCCTGTCACGCTGACCCTGGCATAGCGAAACGGCGGGCTTGAAGCAAAGGGCCGCCGTGCCGGCAGCCCCTGGAACGCGGCTATCAGGCCAGGACACCGGCCGCGCGCAGCGTCATCAGGAAGAAGGTGCCGCTCATCATGCTCCAGAAGCCGGCGATGACGGTCGCCATCATCACGAATTCAAAGCGGCGGCTTTCCACCCGCATCCCGCGCAGCGTGTTGCGCATAATGATGAAGGGGGCGGCGAACACCAGGAACGGCACCGCTGCGAAGGTCTTCGGGGCTACGCCCTCCTGCAGCAACCCGAAACCTGCGGGCCGCTGCGCGATCGCCTGGTATCCGTTGACGAGCGCGCCCGCGAGCGCAAATCCGATGCAGATCGAGAAGAACGTATTCAGGGTCTCAGGTGTCATCGGAACGGTTCCGCACTTACGCAACGCCGGGCACCTTCCTGTGACAAAAAGCGCGCCTTAACGCTACATTATCCTTAAGGGACGGTTAACGGCGCCGGGCGGCGTACGCAGAGCCCCCTCGCGCCTGCCAGCAGCCGGGAATGCTCCGCGAAACCGCTGTCGCATGGCATAGTCGCGACTGATTCGTCGGCCATCGGCCGACTTCCCCGGCTCACGCGCGCAAGTTCATGACGGTGTTTTCGGCAGCCTCCCCTCGCTCCCACAGGATGCGCACGCGGGCGCATCTCGTCCCGATCGTGCTCAGCGGCACCGTGGCGGCGAGTGCGGTCGCGCTGGTCGCCTATCTCCTGTGGCCGACCTGGGGCGCTGGCGGGGTGAACGCGCCCGACAAATTGCCGGTGAGCGTCGGCGGCACGCTGTTCAACGTGCCGATCGCCGCGATCCGGATGAAGATCCAGCGACACTCCGGACCGCAGGAGCGCATCGATCTCGACTTCCTCTATCCCTCGCTAGAGCCCCCGGGCGCACCGAAGCACGTCACGGCCGACACCGTGGACGAGGCGATGCAGCCGATCGACCGCATCTTCCTGTCGATCGCGGCGCACCACGATGCGCTGGCGCCTGAACTGCGCGTCAGCACGATCTATCCGCGCTATCTCGACCAGGCGACGACGATGCCCGAAGATGGGCTGACGATGCGAATGTTCCGCAGCGAGACCCCCTATGGCAGCGAGGATCTGTTTTCCGGCGTGAACCCGGCCTTGACCGCGCGCTGCACGCGCGATGCCGCAACCCCGGGCATGTGTCTCGCGGAACGCCGCGCCGACGGCGCCGATCTCACCTTCCGCTTTCCGCGGAGCTGGCTGTCGCAATGGCGCGAGGTGGCGTCGGCTATGGACAGGCTGACGGTGCAGCTCCGCGGGCCGAAGGGCTGAGCGCGGCCTCTCTGCCCTGCCGTGAGATCAGCTTTGCAGGACGGGGCGGAGCCGCCCGCCGAAAATATCGAAAACAACCCCATGCAAAGTGGCCGGGCGCCGGCACGATGCATTTCGTATTTTTCGAATAAGACTTGATGCGTCGGGCAAAACAGGGGCAAGATGGCATCATCGCGAACCTCGGGCCTGTCGCACCGGATCAGCCATAGCGGACAATTTCGATCTCAAACCCCAATGCAATCAATCGTTCTATTGGAATAGCTTCATATTAAGAAAGTTACGTTTTGGTGGTCATCGAAAGGTGGATCGATCCGCGCCGATGATGAATGTCTATATCGAGATTCTACTTTTTCAGCTTCCGCTCTATGGACTCATCATTGGGGCCGCTTACGGCTCTTGGCTCGCGATCAACCGTCGTCAGTATCTGTTCGCGCTCTTCCTCGCGGCGATAGCCGTTCTTCCGTTTGGGAGTTACCTTTATTCGTTTGTGGAAGCGCGGTTCGTCGCTCCTATCGCGCGTAAAGCCGAGGTGGAATCTTGGCAACGGATGCGTATTACTCGCGATAACAAGCCTCGTACGTTCATTACGACATTGGGAAACAGCGGCGGCTCAATAGCAAAGACGCTGGTTGGACTTGGTCGTTTTGAGAAAGCCTACGGCTTGATTGGCGACGATTGGTACTCTTTTGAACGAATACCGGGGTCGGTATGCGCTGAGCCTCATTACGATGCGCTCTCGCTTCATCGACAGGATGAAGCGCGCGAATCAACCGCATGCGTTTCCGCTACGAAACTCGGACGGCGATTCGCTGCCACGCCGCAAATCGCAGAGCCACATTTGCGCTTGCTGACCGATGCCGCCGCTCCGTCCCATCACCAAAGCGGCGGAAAGGTATATGCCGGCGACACTCTTGAGCTTAGGCTCGTTTCCGAGGAAGGCGACCAGCTCGTTTCATTCTGGGAAGCTGCGCATTTCGACGTTCCCGCCTTCCCGCCGATACTGGTGAATGGAGAGAAAGGCTGGATCAAGAAGTCATTCGCGGCTGATCACGCTCCCCGCCCCGAGCCAACTAAGTTCGTTTTAGACGCACTGGGCGATGTCTAGATCTAGCGCCGGACGCGATCCGTCGGGTTTTCTGGCGAATCACCGTAGTTTGGGTTTTCGCAGATGTTGCCTTGTGGCCTATCGCGTCATTTGCCGCGCCTGCACAAAAGTCGCCGCTACCGGAGCAAAGCCGACATGACCGAAGCTTATGAACACGCGCCCCAGATCACCAACCCAGCGCGTCAGTCGCGAAGCTTCTGCGCGCGGTAAGGGCTTGGCGTCGTTCCAACGGCATTGCGGAAGGCGCGATTGAAATTGGCCTGCGAGTAGAATCCCGCGGCATAGGCGATGTCGACCAGCGGGCGATCGCTGGTGGACAATAGCCGCTTGGCGAGATCGAGACGCTGACGGCTGACATATTCGAGCGGCGCCGCGCCCATCGCCGCCTTGAAGCTGCGGGAGAAATCGCCGGCCTCATGCGCGCCACGGACGCCAGATCCTCGACCGTGAAATCGCGCTCGACCGATGCGTCGATGAACTCCGTCACGAGCGAGAGCCGCTTGGCGTCGAGCGGCTCGCATTCTTGCAAAGAAATAGAATGACGGGGTCGCGCGCCGCGCGGCCCCGACTGAACGACGCGGTCGTCGCTACTCCTGATCGACGAGATCGTCTTCGAGGATCGCCATCTGGAACTGGAACGAGCGGTCGTCGTCCTCGTCGTCGACGAAGAGCACGCCGATGAACTCCTCGCCGATATAGACCTCGGCGGAGTCGTCCTTCTTCGGCCGCGGCACGACGCGGATCTTGGGATTGCCGAATACGCGCTTCAAATACGCGTCGAGCTTCCTCACTTCCTTAACGTCCACGGCAAGTCTCCAATCGAAATCTGAGTTGGCGGGGTTTTAGGACGAGACGCGACGAACCGCCAGCATGAATTCCCGAGAATTTTGGGGACGATCGGGGCGGAAAATCCCGCCCCTTGTGAAAATCAAAGCCCCATCGCGTTGATCATCTGGTCCATGGTGCGCGACGGCTCGGCGCAGCCGGCCTCGCCGACGATCTTGGCGGGCACGCCGGCGACGGTGACGTTGTGCGGCACCGGCTTCACCACGACCGAGCCCGCAGCAATGCGCGCGCAATGCCCGACCTCGATGTTGCCGAGGATTTTTGCACCCGCGCCGATCATGACGCCGTGGCGGATTTTTGGATGACGGTCCTCGTTCTCCTTGCCGGTGCCGCCAAGCGTGACGCCGTGCAGGATCGAGACGTCGTCCTCGATGACAGCGGTCTCGCCGCAGACGAAGCCGGTGGCGTGGTCGAGGAAGATGCCGCGGCCGATGCGCGCGGCGGGATTGATGTCGGTCTGGAACACCGCCGAGGCGCGGCTCTGGAGATAGAAAGCGAAATCCTTGCGGCCCTTCAGATAGAGCCAGTGCGCGAGACGATGGGTCTGGATCGCATGGAAGCCCTTGAAGTAGAGCAAGGGATCGATGAAGCGCGAGGTCGCCGGATCGCGGTCGTAGACGGCGACGAGGTCGGCGCGGAAGGCGTTGCCGAGATCGGGATCCTCGCGCAGCGCTTCGTCATAGGTCTGGCGCACGAGGTCGCCCGAGAGCGCGGAGTGATCGAGCCGGTCGGCGAGACGGTGCACCACCGAATCCTCCAGGCGGCTGTGATGCAGCACCGTCGAATAGATGAAGGTCGCAAGCTCCGGCTCGCGATGCACGATGTCCTCGGCTTCGCTCCGCACCCGATCCCAGATCGGATCGAGGGATGCGAGCTTTCCACCCGGATTGACCTGATGCACTGCCATGGGATCTGCTCTTTCGAATTGGCTCGTTTTACTGGGTCTATAGCACAGCTTAGGCGACAAAGTCCTGACCGGCTTGCCTGAGAGTGAACAGCGCCTTGACCCACGAAAGCTCGCCAAAGCCTTGAATCAAAACAACTTATTCTGACGCCCCCAGGTAGCAGTGTCGGCTCAAGGTGGTCAGAGTTTCGTCAAATTCAAGCCGGGCCGCGTCAAACTATTGGTGAATTCCGCCTCAACGGTTATTGCGGGCATTCTCCGACGGAACGGGGACCGGACTTGAGTATCACCACCGAAATATCGCGCGCCCGCGCCGCAGGATCGCTTTGGCTCCGGCTGGCCGCGGTCGCGCTGCCCCTCCTCATGATCGCGCCGGCATTCTGGAACGGCTATCCCCTGCTTCAATGGGATACAGGCGGCTACCTCGCGCGCTGGTACGAGGGTTACCTCGTCCCGAGCCGCTCCACGGTGTTCGGACTGTATCTGCACTACGGCGAGGGCTTTGGCTTCTGGATCAATCTCGCCCTCCAGTCGCTGGCAACGCTGTGGCTGTTGCAGCTTACCCTGCGCGTGCTCGGCCTGATGCAGACGTCCCGCTTCGTCGCGATCAGCCTGCTCCTGATCCTGTCGACTGCGCTGCCCTGGCTCGCCAGCATGCTGCTCACCGACATCTTCGCGGGGCTGTCGGTGCTGTCACTGTTCCTTCTAATCGTCGGAGGAGATCGGATCTCGGGCCTCGAACGACTCTCGCTGTTCGGCTTCACCGCTTTTGCCGCCGCGACACACAGCGCTACGCTCGGCGTGCTGTTCGGGCTCTGCGCCGTCGGCTGGATGGCGCGGCCGTTCCTCAAGTGCCGTCTTCCGCGGTCGGGACTGGCTCAGGCGAGCCTCACCATCATCGTGGGCGGCCTGATGCTGGTGTCGGCGAATCATGCGTTGTCGGGCAAATGGGCGTGGACGCCCGGCGGCTATGGCGTCGCCTTCGGCCGCATGATGCAGGACGGCATCGTCGCACGCTATCTCAACGACCACTGCCCGCGCGAAAGCTTCAAGCTCTGTCCCTATCGCAACGAGCTGCCGGCGACCGCCGACGAGTTCTTGTGGGGCAAGAGCATGTTCAACACGCTCGGCCGGTTCGAGGGGATGAACGACGAGATGGGCTATATCGTCGTGCACTCGCTCGCCGACTATCCGGCCTGGCAGGCCGGCGCGGCATTGAGGGCAATGGGCCAGCAATTGCTGCATGTGGCGACCGGCGAAGGCACCAATGGCTGGATTCCGCACACCTACGGCATCATCGAGCGCTACATCCCGGCGCAGGTCAAGCCGATGCGCGCCGCGCGCCAGCAGCATTGGGGCGTCGATTTCGACTACGTCAATTGGTTGCACGTGCCGGTTGCGCTTTTCTCGATGCTGGCGCTGCTCGGCCTGCTCGCGCACGCGCTGGCGAACCGCCGGCTCGACGATCTGACGCTGCTCGGAGCAACGGTGACGCTGGCGCTGCTCGGCAACGCCTTCATCTGCGGCGTGATCTCGGGCCCGCACGACCGCTACGGCGCACGGATGGTGTGGCTTGCGACCTTCGTGGTGCTGATGGCGCTGGCGCGCCACTTCGGCGACGAGGAGCCGGCAGAGGGGACGTCAGCCGCGGCGTGAGAGGAAGTCGAGCACGCCGGTCTTGTACACCTTGTCGCCGACCGCGCGCATGTGATCGCGGCCAGGAATGTCGAGCACTTCCGAGCCGGGAATGATCGCGCCGAGCGCGCTGGCCGAGCCTGCGACCTCGTCATTGCTGCCGACTGCGATCAGCACAGGCACGTCGATGCGCCCAGCTTCACCCCTCGTCATGAGCTCACGGGTACCGCGCAGGCAGGCTGCGAGCGCACGGTGGTCGGAGCGGGTCTGATCGGCGAAGGCGCGGAAGGTGCGCCCGACCGGATCGGTGACGTCGTCGAGCGACGGCGCTTCCAGCGCCTTGGCCACGTTCTCCCCAGGCCCGGTACCTTCGATCAGACCGCCGATGCCGATACCGCCGAGGATCGCCGAGCGCAGGCGCTGCGGCTCGTTGAGCCCGAGCCAGGCCGTCATGCGCCCACCCATCGAGTAGCCCATGATGTCGGCCTGCGGGATGCCAAGATGATCCATAAGTGCGAGCACATCCCCGGCCATGGTCGGGATCGAATACTGCGCGGGCTCGTAGAGCTTTGAGCTTTCGCCATGGCCGCGATTGTCGAGCGCGATCACACGACGGCCGTTCTTGCGCAATTCCGAGACCCAGGTCGGATAGACCCAGTTCACGTTCTTGCTGGAGGCAAAGCCGTGCAGCAGGAAGATCGGATCGCCCTCGCCTTCGTCGAGATAGGCAATTTCGACAGCGCCGTTGTGGAAGCTCGGCATCACATATTCCGCGTTGTGAGGGGAAAGGTTGATTTTAGGCCTTGATGGCCGCGCCCGCCAGAGCGGCCTCAGCCGCGATCTGTGCCTGGCGCAATCTCCGCCGCCGTCTGCGATCGCACCAGCCTTGCGTGAGGCGCTCGGTCGTCGCCTTGATCGAGGATAACAGGCCGAACAGTGTCATCGCCGCGCCGAACAGCCACAGCGCAAGATCGAACGCGCCGCCGGCGAGCAGCAGCGCGCCGCGGCCGAGGAGCTTGATGATCGCGCGCGTCTTGCTGCCCTGCGCTTCGGCAAGCCGGGCTGCGCGCGCGACATCCTTCGGGCCTTCAGCGATGCGCAGCGTGTCCATGGCGCCGCGCGTGCCGGTTTTTTCAGCAACGCGTGTGACATCCTTGCCGAACCGGACCAGCGCGCCGGCCTTCTCGGCACGGAACGCGGCCTTGATCGCGCTCGCGGTCTCGCGCGGCCGGAGCACCGATCCCGAGGCAACCGCGTTCTGGAGCATCGGCGTGTCGACCACCTCACGTGCTGACCGGCCGGCCCATGCCGCCAGTCCCTCGCTGAGCCGCCCTACTTTGCGGGCGTCCTTGACCAGCGTCAGCCCGGCGCGCACCGGCGCTGCGCCGCCCACGGACACGTAGGTCGCGGCCGTCACTGCAAGGCCCACGGCAGCAAGTCCGAGCACGAGGCGATCGGTATCCTCGCCCATGGCGAGATGCTTGCCCTCGCGCACCACATCCCTGATGTCGCCGATCACGAAGAGATCGCCGGCGACCGTTCCCGACAAGCTCGCGACATCATCGGCGCTGCCGGTGATCAGGCCGGTGGCGAACCGCCTTGCGAAATGCGAGGTGGAATTTTCATCCGTGACCGCATCGCTCACCCGGTTCAGGAGGTCGTCGGGAAGCGCGATGTTGCGGTCACGCGCGAGCTCGACGAAGCTATTGGCAAGATCGGCATCATTCGCTGCAAGCGCGGCCTCGATGTTATCCTGAACCAGACGCTCATTCTGTCGCAGAACATCGTTGAGCTTGAGCTCGGACAGCACCGCCGGATCGTCCTTTGCGATCAAGATCGCGCCGGCCTCGCGGGCATGCGGCACCACCTGCACGAGCATGAAGCTGCATGCCGCGATGCCGGTCAACGCAGTGCTGATTCGTAGCCACCTCATGCGCACAACCTGGTCGCTCGCCTGATCGTTCGTCTTTCGTCGGAAATGTGCCCGTCCACAGAAATAGTATGCCAAATTTGCGACACAACGTCCCCGACGAAAGAAGGGCTTCTCCGAGGCGACAAGATTGTGTCGAATTTGCATGAGCAAATGAGCATGGGGCAGTTGCGAACCTTTCGGTTCCGCTGGACTAGCAATCATCTGCACCCCCCAGTATGGTCCGCCGCGTTAAAAAGCGCTGTGTGACCAGTGATTGTGTCCGCCGCCATTGCCACTCCAGGATGAACTACGATGTCCGACCATGTCGTCCCGCACTTCCATAACGATGCCGGTGTCCCCGTCATCGAGATCGGCTCGCAGGAGTTCATGTGCGTGGGCGCCAACCCGCCGTTCGATCATCCGCACGTCTTCCTCGACCTCGGCAACGACAACGAGATCATCTGCCCCTATTGCTCGACGCTGTATCGCTTCGCGGCCGACCTGAAGGCCGGCGAGGCCCGGCCGCCGGAATGCGTCCTGAAAGACAAGGTGGCCTGACCGTTTCATCGGTCAGGGGTGGCCCGCTCCCGAACGATCGCCATCGCCGGTGCCGGAATCGGAGGGTTGACGGCTGCGCTCGCGCTCGCGGCCAGGGGCTTTCGCGTCGTCGTACTGGAAAAGGCTGAGCGGCTCGAGGAAGTCGGCGCCGGTCTGCAGCTCTCACCCAATGCGAGCCGGGTACTGGTCGAGCTCGGCCTTGAGGACCGGCTGAAGCTGCGGGCCGTGACTCCGGATGCGGTCTGCGTGATGAGCGCGCGCGCCGGCGGCGAATTGCTGCGCATGCCGCTTGGTGAAGCCGCATCGACGCGCGCCGGCGCCCCCTATTGGGTGGTGCACCGTGCCGATCTGCAATCGGCCCTCGCCGGAGCAGTCTCCGACCATCCGGACGTCGAGCTGAAGCTGGGCGCGACCTTCGAGGACGTGGCGCCCCATGCCAAGGGGCTGACCATCGTCCACCGCAGCGGCACGATTCGTCGCAACGATTTGGCGAGCGCGCTGATCGGCGCCGACGGCGTCTGGTCGACGGTGCGCAAACAGCTCTTTCCCGACGTCCAGCCGCGCTTCTCCGGACTGATCGCTTGGCGCGGCACTTTCGAGGCCACGCAGCTCCCCAGGGAATACACCGCGCGCCGGGTCCAGCTCTGGATGGGCCCGAACGCCCATCTGGTCGCCTATCCGATTGCGGGCGGACGCCAGATCAACGTGGTCGCGGTGCTGCCGGGAACATGGAACAGGCCCGGCTGGAGTACACCGGGCGATCCGTCCGAAGTGATGGATGCCTTCGCCGCGCCGCGCTGGCCAGCCTCTGCGCGGATGATGCTCGGCGCGGTCGATAGCTGGCGCAAATGGGCGTTATTCACTCTTCCCGAGGGCTGTGGCTGGAGCAAAGGACCGATTGCGCTGCTCGGCGACGCCGTGCACGCGATGCTGCCATTTGCGGCCCAAGGCGCCGGCATGGCGATCGAGGATGCTGCCGTGCTCGCCCAGCATCTGACTGGCGAGGCTGCCGAGAGCGCGGCCGGCATCGCCGCTGCGCTGAAGCAATACGGGCGGGCACGGCAGGCCCGCGTCCGCCGCGTGCAGCGGACCGCGCGGCAGCAGGGTCGCATCTATCATTTCACCGGCCCGCTCGCGATCGCGCGCGATCTTGCGATCCGCGCGCTCGGGCCGGAGCGCATGCTGGCGCGGCAGGACTGGATCTACGGCTGGCGCCACTGAGGCCAACGCGCAGGGCCGCCGCGTCTCAGCGGACCGCGCTATTGAATTTTGGGGGCGGGCTTAATGACCGGTCGCTGCGGAGTAGACACGGACGGCGTGGCGTCCGGCGGCGTTTCCCGGCACTTGTTGCGGCGCCAGGCCTCTTCCGCAAAATGCGCCTGCCCGCGCGCGGCGATGTAATCATTGCGATAGGCAAGCTCGGACACGACCGCGCCGCCGGCCCCCGTCTCCGCCTTGTCCATCAGCTTCTGCAACGCGACGGTGCGGCTGGCGAGCGTCTTGCGTTCGGTCTCGAGCTGCTTGCAATCGTACAATTCGTACTTGCCGGGATCGGCGAAGGCCGGTGAGACCGTGTCGCTCATGCCGGCGCAGCCGGACAGCGCGAAGCCGGCCGCGACCAGCGCGGCGAGCGCACTGCAGGCGCGCAGGCAATTTAGGATCGAAGCAGGCATGCCGGATCAATAGTCCCCTTGGATTGAGAATGCCTAAAGCAACAACAGATGTCCGGATTGAGGCTTTGCCTTGCGCGGCCGCCTCGCTTAAGGAAGAAGCGCCCATCCGGCCTTACGAAGCGCCAATTCCAGACGGCCGAAGGGGCTTTAAGTGTTTGATCTCGTTGGATCAAGCGGGCATGGCGGAATTGGTAGACGCAAGGGACTTAAAATCCCTCGGTGCGCAAGCGCTGTGCCGGTTCGACCCCGGCTGCCCGCACCACGAGGTCCGACGGCACGAGCTGCCGGGCAAGCAGGATCCAGAAGCAGACCAACGCGGTCGCGAGCTGGCCGAAGCCGTCCATGAAGGCATTGCCGGAGATCGAGGCCAATGTGGGTGCGACGATCGCGACCGTCAGCACGGCGGCGAGCGCGGCGGCCGGAAGATCGGCGATGAGAACGGCGACATAGAGCGCCAGCTCGAAGAAGGCGTATTCCTTGAGGCGCGGCGAGCAAAGATACAAGGCGTACATGGCAAGCATGGTGATCCGCATGGCCGCTTGCGGGTGATCCATCAGCCAGCGGTCCATGCGTGCCAGAAACGATTCCTCACCGGATATCTGTCCATTCGCAACGGTGCGCAGCACCGTAAGGGCGAACGGTGCGAGCACGAGCGCGGCCGCGGCGAAAGCGTAGAGCGCGAACACGGCCGGCTTGCTGTCGGCGAGCCCGACATGGTCCATCAGGCTCCGCGCCAGCAAGAGCAGCGACGGGTTGGCTTCCTCGATATAGACCGAGTGCTGGTTGGGGATCTGTCCCTTGATCGCAAGCAGCCAGCTCGAAAACAGATCCGGGTACAGCAGCATCGAGATCAGGATCGGCAATACGAAACCGAGGCCCGCGCCCGCGATCAGAGTGAACTTTTGACGGCGCGGCAGCGGCACGAAATAGAGCGCCGCAAGCACGGGACAGAACACCAGCTTGAACGACATGATGACGCCGAGCAGCGCGGCGCCCGCGATGCGCGAGCCGAGGCGTTGATCGCCGGGCCGCCCGGGCGCGCCGGGGCGAAACAGCAGCGCCAGCGCAACCGCGCTCAGCAGGCCGCCGAGGATCGCAAAATTGCCGGAGGCCGAAACCCATTCGAAGCCGACGAACGCACCGAGCGCGCAGAGAATTTTGAGCGCAACCTCGCGCAGGCTTGTGCGCCTTCCGGCGAGACCCGGCAGCACTAGGCCGCAGAGCACGGCGAGGACGAGATAGATGCTCCTGTAGTGACCGGCGAGGACGCCGCCCGCGCAGAGCGGGCGGAAGGCGTCCAGCGTCACCGGCAGATAGGGATAGGAGAGCCTGGTGCCCTTCAAGTTCCGGACGAAATAGGGATCGAGCCCGTCGACATGGGCCTCGACCGCCGCGCAATTGACGCGGACATCCCAGCCGTATTTCACATCGAGCGTCGCGTCATTGGCGAGATTGCCGAACACCAGAAGCGCGACCAGCGCGATCAGGCAGGCAAGCCAGGTCGCCCGCGGCGAGCCGAGATCGGCTGACGGTTCCAACCATCGTGCTGCATTTGAGACGTCGGACACCTGCGGATGCCTTGCCTGTCCTGGTTTCCTGGCGCCGCCAACGCGCGTCGCCTTATCGGTCGGCCGCCACAGTGAAGAGGATGCGTTTCAGATTCACCCTGCCCAGCGGACAGACTCCGCCAGAGGTCTACCTTTAGGCGAGCATGGTGAATCCATGGTTTCCATGGCGCGACCGGACGGTCGGCACTCGTCGCTAATGGAGTTTGCGCTGGTTCGCGCGTGCGGACAGGCCACGCCAATCGAGAGAGATCCTACTCACCAATTCTTGTCCGTACGCCTACCACCCATCCCGAAACATGGGTTGTGCAGCGCAGCATTCCCGGTACAACCGCCTCTGAAATCAGAGGTAAGCTTCCTTGTCCGACGTCAACGCCGACAGTTGGGTGTCCTCGGGACACCGCCCGATGGGTTTTCCCGAATTCGTCATCGTGATCGCGTCCATCATGGCGCTCAATCCGCTTGCGATGGACATGATGCTGCCGGCGCTGCCCAATATCGGGGCAGCTTTCAAGATTCCCGTCGCCAACCATCTCCAGCTCGTGCTGTCGACCTTCCTGATCGGCTTCGGCGCGGGACAGTTCGTGATGGGGCCACTGTCCGACCGTTTCGGCCGGCGGCCGGTGTTGCTCGGCGGCATGGCCGTCTACGCGGTGGCGAGCGTGCTGGCGGTCGCCGCGCCCTCCTTCGAGACGCTGCTATTGGCGCGCGCGCTTCAGGGTCTCGGCACCTCGGCAACGCGCGTGATCGCGACCTCGATCGTGCGCGACTGCTATGTCGGGCGGCGCATGGCGAGCGTGATGTCGCTCGCCATGATGGTGTTCATCGCGGTGCCCGTGATCGCGCCCTCGTTCGGACAGGCGGTGCTGCTGGTGACCGAATGGCGCGGCATCTTCGTCGTGCTGATGCTCTACGGATTGCTCGCGCTGGCCTGGAGCGTGCTGCGGCTGCCGGAGACCCTGCCCGCCTCGGAGCGCAGATCGCTCGCACCGAGCGAGGTGCTCGCGGCCTTCGGCCAGACCGTCACCAACCGTCAGACCATCGGCTATGCGATCGCCGCCGGCAGTGTCATCGGCGCGCTGTTCGCCTTTGTCTTCTCGGCCCAGCAGGTCTTCACCGGCATCTATCATCTCGGCCACTACTTCCCCCTCGCCTTCGCCGCGATCGCGGCCGGCACCGCCATTGCCGCCTTCCTCAACGCCAGGCTGGTCGGCAGCCTCGGCATGCGCGTGATCTCGCACGGCGCGCTGGTGCTCTATGCGGCGGTGGCGGGCGTGATGCTGCTTACGGTGAGCCTCGATGCATTGCCGCTGCCGTTGTTCATGGCACTGTCGGCACTGATGATGTTCTCCTTCGGCATGATGATCGCCAACTTCACGGCGCTCGCGATGGAGCCGCAGGGCCAGATCGCCGGCACCGCGTCCTCGCTCTACGGCTCGATCACGACCTTGATCGGCATCGTCGTCGGCATGATTATCGGCCAGAGCTTTGACGGCACGCTGCTGCCGTTCTCGACCGGCTTCTTCCTGTCGACGCTGTTTGCATTGGCGATCGTGCTGATCGTCGAGAAGGGCCGGCTGTTCAGGCCGCATCATCGGAACGCTGCTGGACAGGACCAGGGTATCTGAGCCGCTGCCGCGGGGCCGACGCAAACAGCCCCGCAGTAGCCTCATCGACCGTCCTGGCTGCGCATTCGGGACTCGCCCCGCAAGCGGGGCGAGTTGGGACTGGCTCTATGCCGCCGTGGCCTTGTTTGCAGGCGCGGCCGCCTTCGTACCGTCGAGGAAGTAGTCGAGACTCGACATCGGCCGCTTCTCGAAATGCCGGTCCTGCCAGTCCGATCCGAGCGTCAGCAAGCCACGCGGCTCGGCTTCCGCTGCTGCTGCTTCATAGGACTTCAGCTTGCCGGCGATGATGTCCTTGCGGATCTTCTCCTCGAGCCGCGCCCGCATCACGTAGTGGTCGTAGAGATCGATCACGTGCACGGCGTAGGAGATCGCAAGCTCGCGATTGCGCTCGATGATCAGCAGGTTCTCGTCATTGCAGTACGAGGCCTTGTAGCCGAGGTTGTGGCTGCCCGTGATCACCGTGCAGTGCTCTTCATCGAGAGGATCGATGACGATGATCTTGTCGTGGATGATGGCGTGGCCGGCCGTGAGCAGCTCGGGACGAAGATTGCCGAAGGGAATGCGCACGGCGGCCGCGCGGATCATCGCGATCCGGCTCTTGTCGCCCTTCGGCCACCAGATCGCCGGCGGCGGCAGCTTGATCCCCTTCGGCTTGGGCGCGTCTTTTACAGGGGCGGTGTAGCCTGGAAGCGCAGTGGGATCGCTGATCGCACCCATGACGAACAGCCCCTTGTCGGCGAGCGCGCCGGCCTTCTCGGCGAGCTGCGCGGCTTCGCCGACGACGCTGTTGACCCCGCCGCGGCTCGGCAGGAAGGTCAGGAACAGGATCGCCTTTTTGGCGGCATCCATGCGCTGATAGACCTCCTGCAGATCGACCGGCCGCACGGGATTCTTCTTGGGGACGGCCGACTGATCGGTGTTCGGCGAGAACCAGACCTTGCCGATTCCGCCACCGTGGAGCTGCCGCCGCTTCGGTATCGCCTGGTTCTGTGTCCTGATGCCGGCGCCCTGCTTGTTGTTGTTCGGCTTGGCGCCGACGATCGTCTTGGTGCCTTTCTTGACCGTGAGTGCCTCTCGCGGAGCAAGCTTCTCGTTCTTCATGCGAGTCCAGTTGGCGAAATAGTCGGCGGCGATCGCCTCGTCCTCGACGATGATCGTGTTGTTGGACTGGGTGCAGAGCCCGGTCTCGGTCCAGTTCGTGCTGCCGGTCATGACGGCGAGCGGCTTGCCGCCCTTGACGTAGACCGCGAATTTGTTGTGGCCGATCCGCGCCGACGAGTTGAACATGCGGTCGATCACGCGATCCCTGTACTTCTTGCCGGCCGCGGCGTGCAGTTTGGCTCTCGGATCATTGTTCTCGGTGTCCCAGACGACAGGCTTGCGCTTCTCCTTCGGCGTGCCCTTCGGGTTCGGGTTTTCGTTTCCGGCGGTCGTGAGGATGATGTGGACCTGCCCGCTCTTCATGCCGTCGACAAGGAGGTCGATCAGCGGCTTGTCGTGCAACTCGTAGAGGGCGAGATAGACCTCGCCGTCTTCCTTCCTGGCGCGGTCGAGCAATTTCGTTACGAATGCGAACACGTCACCGGTGAGAAAGGCGCGGATCTGCGATTTGGGATTGACGATCTCCCGCTTCAGCACCGCCAGCAGATGATCCTCCTTCTTCTTCGCACCCTGAACGCGCGTCTTCGCGTTCGGCGAGGCCGCCTCGCTCATGGCCTTCTTCGGTGGGGCCTTGCCGACGGAGCTGAGCTGCCGGACCAGGTTCTGTGTCGAGAGGATACCGTTGGTGAAGGTGGCGGAGATCCCCTCGCCATAGGTGTGCGTCACGTCGATCGAATTGGTCCTGGCCGGTTCGCCGATCTGGTAGAGCTGATGCTTGGGCCCCTCGAAGCTCGGCAGCCCGTGCGCATCGGTCGCGGGCGCGGTGGGAGACGGCGGGACGGGCTTTCGACCCGGACCGTCAGTCAATCCGACCGGCACGATCTCGTAGTGAACCCTGAAATCGATCGGTCGCACCTTCGTCGTGTCGCGCGACTTGCGCAGCGTCAGGTCGCGCCACTCGAAGCGCTGGATCGGCCAGACCGAGGAATCCTGCTCGTTCCAGTTGGGATTGTTCTGATCGGTGAAGGCGATCCAGGTCGGCAGGATGCGGCGCTGGCCGGCGTCCTCTCCTGTCTCATGGACGCGCGTCACCATGAAGCCGGCGCAGTTTTCGATCTTCGCCTTGCTGTCCCACGCAATGTATCCGACCTCACCGTTGCACCAGGCACCGGCGCGCGTAATCAAATTCATCGCAACCTCCCAATCAAAATGAATATCGAAAAAGCAATTGCACTCGCATATTACGGCGACAGGCCGATGTTTTCAATCAAACGTTGAAACGGGCGATGACGTGATCGAGCATCCGTCAGTCCCTCTGACACTCCACGGCCAAGCTCGACGCTCGTGGCGATCGCAATTATAGGGTGGAACACAACGGTTCTTCCGGTCGCGTAAAACCGAGACGCAGGGAACTTCCCCGCGCCCTCGATGTTGTGTTGCAGCAATTCGAGAGGGTCGGCTTAATGGAACTGGAACGCAACGAAGACCGCGGCGCTCCTGAACGCACGGAAGCGGAGCGTTCGTCGTCCAGTCCCGAGCAGACCGTTTTCGTTCCACCCTTCGCGACCGATGGCCTCGAACGGATACGCGACAGCCACTGCTGAACGAGGGCCCTACTCGGCCCCGCGTCTGCTGGCACTGAAATCGTCGGCCGCGCTTTCGGGCACCGTACGCGGCACCATGAGCACGACAACCTCTCGCGTGATGCCGGCTTCGCCCCATACCGTGGCCTGCACAGTGAATTCGCGCTTGACGAAGTGCCCGGCACGCGCGGACACCCAGTCCATCCACGCGCCGCAACTGGCTTGGCCGCGGAAGCAGAGCGCGGCCCAACCGCGATCCAGCGTCATCTTGCGCGGCAGACCCCAGGTGTACTGATATTGGAAGGGCCGCGCGTAATACGGATGGTCCGGACTGTAGAACGCCGTCGCGAAGGCCAGCGCATCGTCGCCGCTCACGGCGCCGAGCGGCTCGCCGGTCAGTTCGCGCCATTGGCGCGTCAGCTCATTCGCTGCCTGGGCGTAGAAATTCCGCCCCTCCTCATAGCCATGAATGTTGCGGTAGACGGCATGGATCGGCGCAGCGACGAGAACAGCAACGAGCGCGACACCGGCCGTGGCGATCGCGAGGTTCACAGTATGGAACCGCTCGATCGGGTAGCGCGTGCCGCAGACCACGAGCACGGCAAACAAGAACAGCCCCTGCAGCGCCCACAGCGACGGAAGATCCGTGCCCATCGCCAGCGACGTCAGGACCGGCAGCACGATGGTGCCGATTGCGATGTAGAAGAGAAGCCGCAGGCTCGGGCTCATCGCGGCGAAGTCGGCTGGAAATTGTCTCAGCCGCGTGCCGGCGATGAACACCCAAAGCGCAGCCGAGACGCTCATGGCCGCTGCCAGCCCCAGCAGAAAATTCCTGACCTCGCCGAGCGAGGTCGCGGCGTTGCCATTGGCGTGGGCCAACGCATAGGTGAAGGTCGAAGCGCCGGTCGTCGCGAGCCAGTAGATGTGCGGCGACAGGACTGCGAGCCCGGTGACAACCGATATCCATGGAGAAGCGGAGGTGAAATAGGCTCGTCGCGCCGGGTGCGCCAGCGCTGCAAATGCAAAGCTCGCGACGAGGAAGACGGAATAATATTTGCCGACCATCGCCAGCGCCGTCGTGCAGCCTACGGCAATCGCCCAGAACGCGGCACGGGTCTCGAACGCGCGCAGGAAACACCAGGTCGCCAGCGGCCAAACCGCGAGCAGCACCGCATTGGCGTTGAAGCGCTGGGCGTGGAATTGGTAGGCCGGCGTGAGCATCAGAAGCAGCAGCACTAGGATACGCTTGTGCCCGGTCACGAACTGCCGCGAGACCAAGTCGACGAAGAACAACGCAAGCCCCGCATTCGCCATCGCCATCAATCGGAGCGACCAGTCGCTCACCGGGAAGACGGAAGTCCAGGCCGCAGCAACCCAGCCCATCAGCGGCGGATGCTTATGATAGCCCCACGCGAAATGCCGCCCCTGCGTCCATGTCTCGAGCGTATCGGGGTGCAGGCCGCTGCCGGCATAAGCGACGACCAGATACAGCGTCCAGATCGCGACGAAACAGACCAGGAGCAGCGGCACGGCCCAACCCGTCTCGACGGCATCGAGCCAGCGCAGGAAAGGCCGGCGCCACCGCGTCGGCGAGCGATCCGACCGTGCGGCCATCGCCTGGAATGCAAAATCGACCGGCACGTGAATCAAATCGAGGCAAGGAAAGTAATGCGCGAAGACGGCACATTTATTTCAGGATGGAAACAAATAGCAATGATCGGAAACTGGAAGGGTTAAAAGCTCCACGCCTTTTCAGCCAAGCGGGAACGACAAATGAGAAGGCGCCGCTGACCACAGCGGCGCCTTCGAAGTCCAGGAGCGGATGAGAGACGCGGAAGCGCCTATTCCGTCTTGTCGATGTTCCAGAAGATTGGCGTCGCCGCGCCGTCGAGCACGCCGGTCAGCGATTTCCGCCACGCGCTCGGCGCCAGATACTGGCCAAGCGGGATGTAGATCACCTGGTCATAGGCTTCCTTCTGGATCTCGGCCGCGATCTTCTTCTGATCGTCGAGCGAGGTGGCACGGACGAATTTGTCCTTGAGCTGCTCGATTTTGAGATCTTCCGCCCAGCCGAACCAGCCGCCCTTCTTGCCCTGACCGCCGATCGAGAGATTGGCGATCGGGTTGGACACGTCGGCGCTGACCCAGTTGGTGAAGAACATGTTCCAGCCGCCCTCCTTCGGCGGCTTCTGGCTGGCGCGGCGGCTCACGACCGTCTGCCAGTCGGTCGCCTGCGCGTCGACCTTGAAGCCGGCCTCACGGAGGAGTTGGACTCCGACTGTCGGCTGCGCCTTCAGCGTCACGACGTCGCCGGGCACCATGACCACCACGGGCGTGCCGTCATAGCCGGACTCGGCGAGCAGCTTCTTGGCTTCCGCCATGCCGTTGCCCTTGACCAGCGTTTCGGAGCCGACGTCGGTCGCGAACGGCGTGTCGCAGATGAAGAAAGCACCGCAGATCTTGTAGTACTTGGGATTGCCGACGAGCGCGTCGAGCACGTCCTTCTGGTTCATCGCCAGCAGCGCCGCGCGACGGATCTTCGGATTGTCGAAGGGCGGATAGAGGAAGTTCATGCGGCCGAGCGTCTGGTAGCCGAACTTGTTCAGCACTTCGACCTTGAGGTCGGAATTGCCTTCAAGAACCGGCAGCATGTCCCACGGCGGCACTTCCATGAAGTCGATATCGCCTGATTGCAGCGCGTTCACCGCGGTCTGCGAGTCCGGCATGGTGATCCACTCGACGCGATCGACCTTCACCACCTTGCCGCCGGCGGTCCAACTCGCCGGCTCCTTGCGCGGCACGTAATCGGTGTTTTTGACATAGACCGCCTTCACGCCGGGCTGGAATTCGCCCTGCACGAACTTGAAGGGACCGGAGCCGATCTGTTCGGGAATCTGCTTGTCCGGGGGCGTCTCGGCGAGGCGCTTCGGCATCATGAAGGCCACGCGCGAGGACGGCTTGCCGATTGAATCGAGCACCAGGCCGTAGGGCTCCTTCAGCTTCAGCGTGATGGTCTTGGCATCGGTCGCCTCGATGCTCGCGGTGAAGTCCAGGAGTTTCTGGCCCATGCCGTCGACCGCGGCCCAGCGCTTCAGCGAGGCGACGCAGTCTTCCGCCGTCACCGGCGCTCCGTCATGCCACTTCAGACCGTCGCGCAGCGTGAAGGTGTAGGTGAGCTTGTCGTCGGAGATCTTCCAGTCCGCCATCTGCGGCTGGATCTTGAAGTTCGAATCCGTCGCGATCAGCGTGTCGTAGACCATGTAGCCATGGTCGCGCGTGATGTAGGCGGTGGTGAAGATCGGATCGATGATGCGAAGGTCGGAATGCATCACCGCCGTGATGGTCTTGCCGGCCGCGAGCACCGGCGAAGCCAGCGCCGTCGAAAGCGCGACGACCGACAACGCAAGCTTGGAGGCGAACGCGCGACACCCCCGGCGCATCAAGTGGAACATGGAAAGTTTCTCCTGACGTGAAACTGTTCAAAGGCAGATTATTGGTTGAGCATTCGGATCGTTCTTTGAGCGTACGAACCTCATGCAATTGCCTTTATCTTTTCGAGACTTGCAGACAGCCTTGAGCGCGTCAATCCGGTTTCGCTGCAGCCCATGGCGGCGCGCGCACGGGCTCCACAAACTTCGGTTTGGCTCTACAACTCTAACCGCTCATCCCGCCTGCGCCGATGCAATGCGCGTTCCATCTTTCGAAGCTTGAGAGATCCCGATGATGAATCCAGCCAATCTTCCCTTTGATTCCGAGGCCATGCTCCAGGGTCTGCGCCGCTGGGTGGAATGCGAAAGCCCGACCTGGGACGCGGAAGCCGTGAATAGCATGCTCGATCTTGCAGCGCGGGAGATGGCGATCATGGGTGCGACGATCGAGCGCATCGCCGGCCGGCAGGGCTTCGGCGGCGTCATCCGCGCCCGTTTTCCGCACCCCAAGCAGGGCCAGCCGGGCATCCTGATCGCCGGGCACATGGACACCGTCCATCCCGTCGGTACCATCGAGAAGCTGAAGTGGCGGCGCGACGGGGCGAGGTGCTACGGCCCCGGCATCTACGACATGAAGGGCGGCAATTATCTGTCGCTGGAGGCGATCCGGCAGCTACTGCGCGCTTCCGTCACGACCCCGCTGCCGATCACCGTGCTGTTCACGCCCGACGAGGAAGTCGGCACGCCCTCGACGCGCGACATCATCGAGGCGGAGGCCGCCCGCAACAAATACGTGCTGGTGCCGGAGCCTGGCCGCGCCGACAACGGCGTGACCACCGGTCGCTATGCGATCGCGCGCTTTAACCTGGAAGCAACGGGCCGGCCCAGTCACGCCGGCGCGACGCTGTCGGCGGGGCGCTCGGCGATCCGCGAGATGGCGCGCCAGATCCTGGCCATCGACGCGATGACGACGGACGATTGTACCTATTCGGTCGGCGTCGTGCATGGCGGACAATGGGTCAACTGCGTCGCCACGACCTGCACCGGCGAAGCGCTCTCGATGGCCAAGCGCCAGGCTGATCTCGACCGCGGCGTCGAGAGGATGCTGGCGCTCTCGGGTACAACCAATGATGTCACCTTCAAGGTGACGCGCGGCGTGACGCGGCCGGTCTGGGAACCGGACGCCGGCACCATGGCGCTCTATGAGAAAGCGCGCGGCATCGCAAAGGCGCTCGGGGCAGAATTGCCGCATGCGAGCGCCGGCGGCGGCTCCGATGGCAACTTCACCGGGGCCATGGGAATTCCCACGCTCGACGGCCTGGGCGTGCGTGGTGGCAACGGCCACACGCTGGAGGAGTATATCGAGGTCGACAGCCTGGTCGAACGCGGTCGCCTGATGGCGGGGCTGCTGGCGACGCTGGAGTGATTTCGTCATTCCGGCGCGTGTCGAAGACGCGAACCCGGAATCTCGAGATGCTTGCGCATCGCCCCGGAATGACTGTGCGTGTGAGCGGCGCGGTTCGTGAGACGTCTTGGCCGCACTGCAAAAACTGTGGCCCTGATGGCACGGGAATTGCTCAAATGTTACGCTGGTGGCAACCTGCCAAAAGCGGTGCCACGGTTTGCCTCTAATCTGACGGATCCAACTTGCTCGGATATCTCGTTCGCAGAATTTTCGCCGCCGTGCCCGTGATGGGCGTGGTCGCGCTGTTCGTCTTCCTGCTGCTCCGGCTCACCCCCGGCGATCCCGCCGCGATCCTCGCCGGCGACAACGCCACGCCAGAGCGGCTGGAGCGCATCCGCACCTCGCTTGGCCTCAACGAGCCCCTGATCGTGCAGTTCATCACCTGGGTGAACAAGCTGCTGCACGGCGATCTCGGGACCTCGCTGATCTCCAACCTGCCCGTCCTGAAGATGATCGGTCAGCGCGTCGAGCCGTCGATCTCGATCGCGCTGTCGACCATCATCCTCGCCGTCGTCGTTGCCGTTCCCTTGGGAGTGGTTGCGGCCTGGAGGCACGGCACCTGGATTGACCGCTTCGTGATGGGACTGTCCGTCCTCGGCTTCTCGGTGCCGGTGTTCGTGGTTGGCTATATCCTGATCCAGATCTTCGCCATCGACCTGCGCTGGGTTCCTGTGCAGGGCTTCAAGAGCATCAGCACCGGCTTCGGGCCATTCTTCGAGCGCATCATCCTGCCGACCTGCGCGCTGTCCTTCATCTACATCGCGCTGATCGCGCGTATGACGCGCGCTGCGATGCTCGATGTGCTCGGCGAGGATTACGTGCGAACTGCGCGCGCGAAAGGCATCAGCGAAGTCGCGGTCATGATGCGGCATGCGCTGCGCAACGCCGCGGTGCCGGTGATCACCGTGATCGGCACCGGCTTTGCGCTTCTGATCTCCGGGGTCGTCGTCACCGAGAGCGTGTTCAACATCCCCGGCATCGGCCGCCTCACCGTGGATGCGGTGCTGGCGCGTGACTATCCGGTGATCCAGGCGATGATCCTGCTGACGTCGCTGATCTACGTCGTCGTCAATCTCTTGATCGACGTGGCCTACACCCTGCTCGATCCGCGGATCCGGTACTGAGGCAAGGATAAACAAGGTCAAGAATGTCGGTAGATACCCTTCCCCAGTCGTCCATTCCGATCACGTCGCCGCTCAGGCCACGGTTCGGCTTCCTCACGTCGACGCCGATCATCGCGGCAGCAACGGTCTGTCTCGCGCTGATCGTACTGATCTCGATTCTGGCGCCGCTGATCGCGCCGCATGATCCGATCCAGCTCGCGCCGTCGCAGCGGCTGAAGCCGGCCTCCGCACAATTCCTGCTCGGCACCGACGCCTATGGCCGCGACCTGCTGTCCCGCGTCATCTATGGCGGCCGCATCTCGCTGCTGATCGGTATCGGCTCGGCGATCCTGTCAGTCGTCATCGGACTTGTGATCGGCCTCGTCTCCGGCTTCTTCAAGCTGATCGATTCCGTGATGATGCGTATCATGGACGGTCTGATGGCGATGCCGAGCATCCTGCTCGCGATCGCCGTGGTGTCGCTGTCGGGCGCCAGCATCTGGACCGTGCTGGTGGCGATCACGATTCCGGAGATCCCGCGCGTGGCCCGCCTCGTGCGCTCGGTCGTGCTGTCGGCGCGCGAGGAGCCCTATGTGGAAGCCGCGATCTCGGTCGGCTCCTCGCTCCCGAAGATCATGTGGCGCCACCTGATGCCGAACACGATCGCGCCGCTGATCGTGCAAGGTACGTATGTGTGCGCATCCGCGATCCTCACCGAGGCCATCCTCTCCTTCCTTGGCGCCGGCATTTCGCCGGAGACGCCGACCTGGGGCAACATCATGGCCGAAGGGCGCCAGTACTTCCAGCTCAAGCCGTCGCTGATCTTCTGGCCCGGCCTGTTGCTGTCGATCGCGATCCTCAGCATCAACCTGATCGGCGACGCCGCCCGCGACGCACTCGATCCGCGCATGAAGCAGCGAGAGGGGAAGTGATTGTCTCGCCGGCCCTGCCCCTTGTTCCGTCATTGCGAGCGAAGCGAAGCAATCCAGACTGCATCCGGATTGCTTCGTCGCTTCGCTCCTCGCAATGACGACGGAGTGACCTGATGACCAACACCGTTCTCGACATCAACAATCTCATCGTCACCGTCGGCAGGAAACCGAACGGGCCGAAGATCATCGACGGCATCTCGATCCAGGTCCGCGAGCGCGAGACGCTGTGCCTGGTCGGCGAAAGCGGTTCGGGCAAATCGGTGACCTCGCTGACCGTGATGGGCCTGTTGCAGAAGGGCTCGCTGGTTCCGACCGGCGGCAGCGTCAAACTGGTCGGCGAAGAGCTGCTCACCGCGACCGACCGTCGCCTGCGGCAGTTGCGCGCGACGCAGATGGCGATGATCTTCCAGGAGCCGATGACTGCGCTCAACCCGGTCGTACCGGTCGGACGCCAGATCGATGAGGTGCTGCGCGCCCATACCGATCTCGACGCGAGGGCGCGGAAGAAGCGCATCCTCGACATGATGGAGCAGGTCCGCCTGCCGCAGGTCGAACGCATCTTCGCCTCCTACCCGCACCGCCTCTCCGGCGGCCAGCGCCAGCGCATCATGATCGCGATGGCGCTGGTGCTGGAGCCGAAGCTGCTCATTGCGGACGAGCCGACCACTGCGCTCGACGTGACGACGCAGAAGCAGATCCTGACCCTGATCCGCGACCTCCAGCGCGATCACGGCACCGCGGTTTTGTTCATCACCCACGACATGGGCGTGGTGGCCGAGATCGCCGACCGCGTCGCGGTGATGCGGCAGGGCCGGCTGGTCGAGACCGGCCCGCTCGAGACCATCCTGCGTAATCCGACCATGGAATACACCCGCAACTTGCTCGCCTCGGTGCCGAGCCTGGTGCCGCGGGCGGCGCGCGAGGAGACCAAGGAACCGATCGTGCTGGAGGCCAACGACCTCGGCAAGGTCTATCGCGAGCGGTCCTTCTTCGGCAAAGGCCGCGAGGTCGTCGCCGCCGATAAGGTCACCCTCACGCTTCGCAAGGGTCGCACGCTCGGCATCGTCGGCGAGAGCGGATCGGGCAAGTCGACGGTGGCGCGCTGCATCGTCCGCCTGATCGACCCAACCTCCGGCGGCGTGCGTCTTGCCGGCCGCGAGATCTCCGATCTGTCGCGCCGGTTACTGCAACCGCACCGGCAAAAAATCCAGATCGTGTTCCAGGATCCCTACCGCTCGCTCAACCCGCGCGTCACCGTCGGCGAGAGCATCGCCGAGGGGCCGATCAACTACGGCGTCGCGCGCGCCGATGCGATGAAGCGGGCGCGCGAGCTGCTCGAGCTGGTCGGTCTTCCGGCCGACGCGGTGTCGCGCTATCCGCATCAGTTTTCCGGCGGCCAGCGCCAGCGCATCGCCATTGCACGCGCCCTCGCGCTCGACCCTGACGTGCTGGTCGCGGACGAGGCGGTCTCCGCTCTCGACGTCTCCGTGCAGGCGCAGGTTCTGGAACTGCTCGGCGAGATCCAGAAGCGCCTCGGCATCGCCATCCTGTTCATTACCCACGATTTGCGCGTCGCAGCGCAAATCTGCGACGAGGTGGTGGTGATGCAGCACGGCCGCGTCGTCGAACAGGGCCCGGCAGGCGAGGTGCTGATGCATCCGAAGGAGGCCTACACCAGGGCACTGCTGGATGCGGCCCCCGGCCGCGGCTGGGATTTCGCGAATTTCCGTCCGGTGGCGGAAGGTGTTGCGGCGAGCGCGTAAGGTCTCGCCGCGCGACGGTGAAAGTGTGGAGGCGCCCTGCCTCCCCATCGTCGTCCCGGCGAAGGCCGGGACCCATACCGCGGAATCTATCGACTTGCGCACGGTGCGAGTCCCGGGTGACTAATCTTCGCCAAACTTCTCCCTGGGGTTATGGGTCCCGGCCTTCGCCGGGACGATACCGAGAGTGTGGCCGCATCTTTACGTCCAACTCCGATCGCATCCGCAGCATTCCCAAAACAGCTTGACCCCATGCGCTTTCGAATTGCTTCGCACCTTGCTCTCGCCGCAAGGCCGAGGCTAACGTCGCGCACTTTCAATTGGAATTAACTGATGACCCGTATCGCCGTCGGCGGCTTCCTGCACGAGACCAATACCTTCGCACCGACGAAGGCGACGTTTAAGGACTTCCAGCATGGCGGCGGCTGGCCGGCGATGACGCAAGGCGCCGACGTGCTGAAGGTGATGCGCCGCATCAATGTCGGCCTCGCCGGTTTCGTCGAGAGCGGCGAAGCCAACGGATGGGAACTCATTCCGACAATTGCGTGCGGCGCAAGCCCCTCGGCGCATGTCACCAAGGACGCATTCGAGCGCATCGTGAAGGTCATGGTCGATGGCATCAAAGCGGCCGGCCCGCTCGATGCGGTCTATCTCGACCTGCACGGCGCGATGGTGACCGAGCATCTCGACGACGGCGAAGGCGAGATCCTGGCGCGCGTGCGCCGCATCATCGGCAAGGATGTTCCGCTCGTCACGAGCCTCGACCTGCACGCCAACGTCACGCCCGAGATGGTCGAGCATGCGGACGCGCTGATTGCCTACCGCACCTATCCTCATGTCGACATGGCCGACACCGGCCGGGCCTCCGCAAGACATTTGGCGCGGCTCCTGGAGACAAAGCAGCGCTTTGCAAAGGCGTTCCGGCAATTGCCCTTCCTGATTCCGATCAGTTGGCAATGCACCAGCGACCAGCCCACCAAAGGCATCTATGAAAGGCTTGCGGCGCTCGAAAGCGAGGCCGTGCCAACGCTGTCCTTCGCGCCGGGCTTTCCTGCCGCCGACTTCCGCGATTGCGGGCCGAGCGTGTTCGCCTATGGCAGGACGCAAGATGACGCTGATCGCGCAGCGGACGCGATCGTCAAGCTGATCGAAAGCCACGAGGACGATTTCGACGGCAAGATCTATGCGCCAGACGAAGGCGTGCGCCATGCGATGGAACTCGCGAAGGGCGCGAGCAAGCCGATCATCATCGCCGACACCCAGGACAATCCAGGCGCCGGCGGCGATTCCGACACCACCGGCATGCTGCGCGCGCTGGTGCGCAACAAGGCGAGCGCTGCGACCGGCGTGATCTACGATCCGGAGTCGGCCAAAGCCGCACATGCAGCCGGCACTGGTGCGACCGTGACGCTCTCGCTCGGCGGCAGGTCGGGCATTCCCGGCGACGAGCCCTATCGCGAGACCTTTGTCGTCGAAAAGCTCTCGGACGGCCGCTTCATCGCACCCGGCCCCTATTACGGCGGCCGCGAGATGGAGATGGGTCCATCCGCCTGCCTTCGCATCGGCGAGGTCCGTGTGGTCGTGAGCTCGCACAAGGCGCAGCTCGCCGACCAGGCGATGTACCGCTACGTCGGCATCGAGCCGACCGAGCAGGCCATTCTCGTCAACAAGAGCTCCGTGCACTTCCGCGCCGATTTCGAGCCGATCGCGGCAAAACTCCTGATCTGCGCCGCACCGGGCGCGATGCCGGCGGACACGGCCTCCCTGCCCTGGACGAAGCTGCGCCCCGGCGTTCGCATCAAGCCCAACGGTCCCGTCTTCAATCCCCCTTCACGCTAACCGGACAGAACACATGCCCACGATCGACCGCATCGACGGCTATGCCGATGAACTCACCGCCGTCCGCCGCGACCTGCACGCTCATCCCGAGATCGGCTTCGAGGAGGTGCGCACCTCCGGCATCGTTGCCGACAAGCTGAAGAGCTGGGGCATCGAGGTGCATCGCGGGCTCGGCGGCACCGGCGTGATCGGCGTCATCAAGGGCAAGGGCTCGAGCAACAAGCGTATCGGCCTGCGCGCCGACATGGATGCGCTGCCGATGGAAGAGAACACCAATCTGAAATGGCGTTCGACCATTCCCGGCCGCTTCCACGGCTGCGGTCATGACGGCCACACCACCATGCTGCTCGGCACCGCGCGCTACCTCGCCGAGACCAGGAACTTCGACGGCACTGTGCATCTGATCTTCCAGCCGGCCGAGGAAGGCCTCGGCGGCGCCCGCGCCATGATCAAGGACGGGCTTTTCGAAAAATTCCCCTGCGACGAACTCTACGGCCTGCACAACGCGCCCGACCTCAATCTCGGCGAGATCGCGATCCTGCCGGGACCTGCGATGGCCGGCGCCGACTTCTTCGATCTCCGGATCAACGGCTATGGCGCGCATGGCGCGATGCCGGAGCGTTCGAAGGACGCCGTGGTGATCGCGACCACGCTGGCACAGGCGATCCAGACCATCGTCAGCCGTAACGTCGAGCCGCTCCAGGCCGCCGTCGTGTCCATCACCCAGATCCATGCGGGCTCGGCCTATAATGTTATTCCCGGCGAAGCGCATCTCTGCGGTACCGTGCGTGCGTTTTCCGACGAGGTTCGCGCGCTGATCCGCGAACGCATGCGCGCGATCTGCGCCGGCGTAGCTAGCGCGTTCCAGGTCGAGATCGAGGCCGACATCCGCGACACTTTTGGTGTGCTGGTCAACCAGGTCGAGCAGTCCAAGGTGGTCGAGGAGGTCGCGCGCACCGTCGTCGATCCCGCCAACGTCATCACCCGCACCCAGCCGAAGATGGGCAGCGAGGATTTTGCCGACATGCTGCAGACCATTCCCGGCGCCTATTTCTGGGTCGGCCACGATGGCTCGGTGCCGGTGCACAATCCCGGCTACGTGCTCGACGACAAGATCCTGCCGATCGGCGCCAGCATGTTCGCCCGCATCATCGAGACGCGCATGCCGGCAGGTGGCAATGCCTAAGCACAGCGCCGACGAGCCGGTCACCTCGCTGCACGATCTCTCGGCGGTCGACCTGATCGCGGGCTATCGCGCCAAACAGTTCTCGCCGAGCGAGGTGCTGGAGGACGTGCTCGAGCACGTCGCTGCGTGGGAGCCGCACCTCAAGGCGCTGTATGCGTTCGATCCCGACACCGCGCGCGGTGCGGCAAAGGCCTCGACCGCGCGCTGGACCGGCGGCGAGCCGGCCGGCGCGCTCGACGGCGTGCCGGTGACGATCAAGGATAACATCGCGACCAAGGGCGTGCCGGTGCCGCTGGGCGCAGCGAGCGTGAAGCTCGTGCCGGCCGAAAGGGACGCGCCGCCCGCAGCGCGGTTGCGCGACGCCGGCGCGGTCATTTTCGCAAAGACCACCATGCCCGATTACGGCATGCTCTCCTCCGGACTTTCCAGCTTCCATGCGCTCGCGCGCAATCCCTGGGACCTTTCGAAGAACCCCGGCGGCTCCAGCGCGGGCGCAGGCGCCGCCGCTGCCGCCGGCTACGGCCCGCTTCATCTCGGCACCGACATCGGCGGCTCCGTGCGCCTGCCCGCCGGCTGGTGCGGCCTCGTCGGCCTGAAGCCGAGCCTCGGCCGAGTGCCGATCGATCCGCCCTATGTCGGCCGCGTCGCCGGTCCCATGACCCGCACCGTCGACGATTGCGCCCTGATGATGAGCGTGATCTCAAAGCCCGACCGGCGCGACGGCATGAGCCTGCCCGCCGAGCCCCTCAATTGGAAGACGCTGGACAAGTCGCCGCGCAAGCTGCGCATCGGCTTGATGCTCGATCTCGGCGTTGGGCTGCCGCTGGAAAAGCCGGTGCGTGAAGTCGCGGTGAAGGCCGCCAAGGCGTTCGAATCCGTGGGCGCTGTTATCACCGAAGTCGATGGCATCCTGACCCGCGAGATGCTCGATGGCCTCGACAACTTTTGGCGCGCGCGGATGTGGGACGATCTGTCGAAGCTGACGCCCGCCGAGCAAGCAAAAGTACTACCCTACATCTTCAAATGGGGTGAGTCCGGCGCAAGCCTGTCGGGCGTCGAGGTGATCCGCGGCTTCAACCAGACCATGGCGATCCGCGCCGCCGCGGCAAAGCTGTTCTGCGAGCTCGACTACGTGATCTCGCCGACCGCGCCGAACGTGAACTTTCCGGCGGAGCTCGCATCGCCAACCAACGATCCGATGAAGCCGTTCGAGCACATCTGCTATACCGTGCCATGGAATATGTCGGAGAACCCTGCCGTCTCCATCAACGGCGGATTCGACGCCAAGGGTTTTCCGATCGGCGTGCAGATTGTCGGCCGCCGCTTCGACGACATCGGCGTACTCGGCCTGGCCAAGGCGTTCGAGGGCCTGCGTGGCGCACAACGGCCGTGGCCGAGTCCTCCGGCGAAATAGCATCTAGCGTCTCAGCACAAGCGCGGGCTCGACCCGCGCGCCATCCTTCTCAAAAAAGATGGATTGCCGGGTCAAGCCCGGTAATGACGGAATTGATTCAAGAATACCAAGAGAGGAAACACTCGATGGCGTATGAGACGATCAACTATGAGGTCGCCGAGCAGATTCTCACCATCACGCTGAACCGGCCCGACAAGCTCAACGCCTTTAACGCGCAGATGCAAGCCGAGCTGATCGACGCGTTCGACGCCGCCGACAAGGACGACGACATCCGCGCCATCATCGTCACCGGCGCCGGCCGCGGTTTCTGCGCGGGCGCCGATCTCTCCTCCGGCGCCAACACCTTCGATCGCGATGCGCGGCGCGGGCCGGTGAAGCGGTTTGCCGACGGCAAGGTCGACTACAGTGATCCGCAGGTGCGCGACGGCGGCGGCCAGGTGACGCTGCGCATCTTCAAGTGCCTGAAGCCGGTGATCGCCGCGGTGAACGGCCCTGCGGTCGGCATCGGCGTCACCATGCAGCTTGCGATGGATATCCGCATTGCGTCAGAGGCCGCGCGGTTCGGCTTCGTGTTCTCCCAGCGCGGCATCGTGCCGGAGGCCGCCTCGAGCTGGTTCCTGCCGCGCATCGTCGGTATCTCGCAGGCGCTGGAATGGTGCTATTCGGGCCGCGTCTTCCCGGCGCAGGAAGCGCTCGCCGGACGTCTCGTCAGCAAGGTCGTGCCGCCGGACGACCTCTTGCCGACCGCGCGTGCGCTTGCCAAGGAATTCGCTGCCAAGACCGCGCCGGTCTCGGTGGCGCTGATCCGCCAGATGATGTGGCGCATGATGGGCGCGGACGATCCGATGGAAGCCCACAAGGTCGACAGCCGCGGCATCTATGCCCGCGGCCGCTCCGACGACGTCAGGGAAGGCGTGGTGTCGTTCCTGGAGAAGCGCCCCGCGCAGTTCAAGAACAAGGTGTCGACCGATATGCCGGACTATTTCCCGTGGTGGACGGAGCGGGAGTATAAATAGCTCTCTCGCAGGGTGGGTTCACGACTTTGTCCGCCGAAGCTCGAAGAGCGAAGGCGGAAGCGTGACCCACCACATTGCGATCCAAACGTCCGGAGAAGCGCTGTACGCCTTCGGCCGGCCACTCGACAGCGCTACGCTGCCTTAATGCCGCGGATGAACGTCTCGACAAACCGGCGCATGTTCTCCGACTGACGCGTCAGCTCTTCCGAGGCGTCAAACACCTCGCTCGCGGCCGTGCTGGATTCGTTCGATGCGACCCTGACTCCCCGGATGCTTGCCGAGATCTCGCCGGTGCCTCGCGCGGCCTCCTGAACGTTGCGCGCAATCTCCCGCGTGGCGGCATCCTGCTCGACAACCGCAGCCGCTATCGAAGAGGCAATCTCGTTGATCTCCTCGATCGTGACCGTAATGTCGTGGATTGCGGCGACCGACTCCCCGGAGGTCGTCTGGATCGCCTCGATCTGGCCGCGAATATCGTCGGTTGCCTTTGCGGTCTGTTCGGCGAGACTCTTCACTTCGCCCGCAACGACGGCAAATCCCCTGCCAGCCTGTCCCGCCCGAGCCGCCTCGATCGCCGCGTTCAGCGCCAGCAAGTTCGTCTGCCTCGCGATCTCATTGATCAGCCTGAGCACGTCGCCGACTGCTTGCGCGGCGGATGAAAGACCTTGCACGGTCTCGTTGGTCCGGCGGCTTTCGACGGCGGCCTTTTGGGCGATCTGCGCCGATTGCGTCACCTGCCGTCCGATTTCGGTGACTGAGTTCGACAGCTCCTCGGTCGCCGCAGCGACAGTCTGCATGTTGACGGAAGCAACCTCCGTCGCCCCGGCCACGCTCGCAGCTTCGTCGCTGGTCTGACCGGCCGACTTGTTCATTCGGGCTGCCGTGGCTTCGAGCTGCGAGGAGGCGGATATGACCGTCTCGATTACCTCGGCGATATCGACGTTGAATCGCTCGGTGAGTTGGTCGATGCGGGTTGCGCGGGCCGTGCGCTGCGCGGTCGCTTCGCGCTCCCTCGCGTTGAGCTCGACGGTGCGAATCAGGTTTTCCTTGAAGAATTGAACGGCGCGCGCCATCGCGCCGATCTCGTCGCTCCGATCTGTTGCATCGACCTGCCGGTCGAACTCGCCGCCGGCCAGGCGCGTCATGGTGTCGGCAAGCTGGCCGATCGGAACCGTGATGCTCCGCGCCATCATCGCGACCGCCACCAAGCTCGCCAGCAGTACAAGTACGGTCAGACCGATCACCAGACCAAGGCTCACAGTAGCTTCAGCCTCCTTCTTCGCCATCAGGCCGGCGAGCTGCGTCACCAGGCCATCCTCGACCTTCTTCATGAGGTCAATTCGAACCGTCGCCGCATCAAACCATGATTTACTGTCGAGCCCGCCGAAATCTCCCGCAAGTCCGCCCTTTTCGACGACCCTGCGCATGCCTTCGAACTTGTCGATTGCAGGTCCCGACAGTTGCGAACCGACGAGCTCCTTGGCCTGCGACGAGGCGACTGCGCGAAAGGAAGTCAAGAAACTGTCCTGCGCCGCCGCAAGGCCGATCGCCCGGATATAGGCCTGCGGCTCGAAACGGCCCGCCGCAATCGCGCCGGCCACGGTGGCACGTTCCTGACCGGCACGTTCCTTGGCTTCCACCAGATTGGCATGCGCTGCAATCGACCGCGAAACATCGTCGTCGGTGGCGAGCTTCGAAATGCCCGACATCACGGTAATCACACGGGCAATGATATCGGTCAGATGGCCAACTGCCACGACCGGAGCAACCACCTGGTTATCGATCTGCTCCCGCAACGAATCGAGGCGGCCGACGCCCTCCGTCGCCGTCCGGCTTGCGGACGCAAGTGGGCCGCTTCTTTCGCGGTCAAGATCGGCGAGCGCGCCGAGCGCTATGGACCTCTCGGCATCACTGCGCCCACGCTGCTGGAGGAGCTCTGCGCCCAGTTGCCTGCCCTTGCTGCTTAGAAAGGTCGACGACAGGCCGCGCTCGCGCTGGAGCTCATGGACGAAGCGGCTCAGCTTGCCGACGGCGTCCACGGCCGGCCGCATGTCGGCCATTTCCGAGCGCGCGGACCATTTGACGGAGATTTCGTAGAGTGCGAGCGCGGCAAGCGCCGCGAGAGGCAGCAGCGCGGCCAAGGCTATGCGATGAAGAATTCTTGCGTTCTTTAACATCAATCGAGTTCGCGTTTGCGAGCTCGTAATAGGATAGGACTGGTAAAGAAAGCACTTGATGCGCGTGAGCAAAAGATGGGCGACGCCTGCTCACGGATGCGGCACCCAAGTCAATCCATCACCAGCGCGACGCGGCCGATCGCCTTGCGGTCGAGCAGCAATCGCATCGCCTTCGCGTAGTCCTCCAAAGGCAGGCGGTGCGAGACGTTGGGGCGGAGCTTGCCCTCCTCCGCCCACTTGAGCAGCGCCTTCAGCCGAACCTCACCCAGCGCCGGATTCTTGCGCACGGCCTCGCCGGCGCGCACGCCAAGCACGCTCGCGCCCTTGATCAACAGGAGATTGGTCTTCGCCGAGCCGATGCCGCCGGTGAAGCCGATCACCAGAAGCCGCGCACCCCACGCGATGCAACGCATCGAATTTTCGAACACTTCGCCGCCGACGGGATCGAAGACGACGTCCACGCCACGGCCGTCAGTGATGCGTTTGACGGCATCGCGGAACGGCTCGCGGTCGTAGCGGATGAGATGATCCGCGCCCCGCGCCTTGGCGATCGCGAGCTTTTCGTCGCTGGACGCCGTCGCAATCACGGTGGCGCCCAAAAGCTTGCCGATTTCGACAGCGGCAAGGCCGACGCCGCCGCCGGCGCCATGCACCAGCAGCACCTCGCCTGGCTCGACCCTGCCGCGATCGATCAATGCGTGATAGGCGGTGCCGTGACCGGCGAGATAAGTCGCGGCTTCCGCATAGTCGAATGTCGACGGCTTTGGGGTGAGCTGCGCGGGCGTCACGATCGCTTCATCCGTGAAGGCGCCGTGGCGCATCTTGACGATGACCTTGTCGCCAACGGCGACGCCGCTCACCTCCGCCCCAAACTCGGTCACGTCGCCTGCGGCTTCCATCCCCGGTGTGAACGGCAGTTCCGGCTTGAGCTGATACTCGCCAGCGGCCATCAGCACGTCGGGAAAATTCAGTCCGGCAGCGCGGATTGTGACGCGCACCTCGCCTGGCTTCAGCGGCCGCGACGGACATTCCTCCAGCCGCAACGTCTCGGGCGCGCCGAGTTGGCGACAGACGACAGCCCGCACCATCAGGCCGCGCTCGCCTTGCGGCGCAGCAGCGCCTCGCGGATCAAGGGCAGCCGATCGTTGCCGAAATACATGTCGGTCTTGTCGACGAAGATCGTCGGCGAGCCGAAGCCGCCGCGGGCCACGACCTCTTCCGTATTGGCCTTGAGCTGGTCCTTGATCCCTTGCTCCGAGATGCCGGCCAAGAACTTCTGCTCATCGAGACCGATCTTCCTGCAGATGCCGGCGAGCACCGCGTCCTGCGAGATGTCCTTGTCCTCGCCCCAATAGGCCTCGAACACGGCGGTCGCGAACGGTACCACGTCCTTACCAACCCAGATGCAGCCGCGCATTGCCTTCACGCTGTTCACGGGAAACACCGTCGGCGGCATCTTGATCGCGAGCCCAGCCGCGCGCGCCCAGTCGCCGAGGTCCTTCAGCATGTAGCGCGCCTTCAGCGGCACCGGCTTTTCTCGTTGTGCGTAGACGCTCGGGTTGACCGTGTTGAAGATGCCGCCGACCAGGATCGGCCGCCAGGTGATCTCGGCACCGAGTTCTTTCGCGAGCGGCTGGACGTTGTGGAAGGCGAGATAGGTCCAGGGGCTGGAACAGTCGAAGAAGAACTCGATCATGGCGTTTCCTTGTTGCGTTGTTGGTTTTGTTCGTCGCACTGCCCCGTACTCCGTGGGGGCTGGTTCCAGCCGCTCGGCGTCGGCGCGAGTAGAGATCGATCATCGCCTTCCCTATGGACGCCGCCGGTTACTAGGCGACTTTTGTTGTTCTGTACCTCGACGTTAAGACATGGCAGGAAGGGGCGCAACACAACCCGCCGGGAGGGCCGCCATGCTGTTTCCAACCACGATCGCCGGCTCCTTGCCGAAGCCGGAATGGCTCGCCGAGCCCAACATGCTCTGGGCGCCCTGGAAGTCGAAGGGCGACGAGCTTGCACGCGCCAAGCGCGACGCGACGATGCTCGCGGTAAAAGTTCAGGAGGACGCCGGCATCGACATCGTCACCGAGGGCGAGCAGGCCCGGCAGCATTTCGTGCACGGCTTTCTGGAGAAGATCGACGGCATCGACTTCGCCCACAAGGTCGAGATGGGCATCCGCAAGGATCGCTACAAGGCGATGGTGCCGCAGGTGGTCGCACAGCTCAGGCTCAAGGGCCGCGTCCACGCCGACGAAGCGCGCGTCGCGCGCACGCATACCAAGAGAAAGCTCAAGTTCACCCTGCCCGGGCCGATGACCATCATCGACACCATCGCCGACCGCTATTACGGCGACCGGGTCAAGATGGCCTTTGCCTTCGCCGAGCTGCTGAACGAGGAAGCCAAAGCGCTGCAGGCTGACGGCGTCGATCTCGTGCAGTTCGACGAGCCCGCCTTCAACGTCTACATGGACGAGGTCAATGACTGGGGCATCAAGGCGCTGGAGCGCGCCGCGCAGGGGCTGACCTGCGCCACCGCCGTGCATATCTGCTACGGTTATGGCATCAAGGCCAACACCGACTGGAAGGAGACGCTCGGCAGCCAGTGGCGGCAGTATGAGCAGATCTTTCCGGCGATCGATGCGAGTTCGATCCAGCAGGTCGCGATCGAGTGCCGCAATTCGAAGGTGCCGCTCGACCTGCTTACGCTGCTCAAGAACAAGATCGTGCAGGCCGGTGTGATCGATGTCGCGAGCGATACGGTCGAGACGGCTGAGGACGTCGTGCAGGTGATCGACGCGGTGTCGAAATTCGTGCCCAAGGACAACATCATCGCGACCACCAATTGCGGCATGGCGCCGATGCGACGGGAGATCGCGGAGGCCAAGCTGATGGCGCTCGGCGCCGGTGCCGCGCTGGCGCGCGAAACATTGCGATGATGGCGGCGCTGCTTCGGATTGCATGTAGCCTCGCGCTGCTAGTGGCGGCTGCGCTGCCGGCGCACGCGGAGGATCGCTCCGTGCTTCTCAGTTGCAAGGCAATGGTCGAGCGCACGTCCAAGGATTCGAATGCCGCGAGCGAAGCTGAGCTCGCCCGCTGCCGCCAAGTGATCCGTGAATGGGCCCTGCGCGATGCGCGGATGACGGTCGACGAGCAAGGGCGGCCGCTGAAGTAACAGGTATCGCCACGAGCACATTGCGCCCTCTCGAGGGAGAGCTGGAGAGCGGGGTAGCCTCGAACTCCGCTCTCGCTTGGGGCTACCCCCCTCCCTGGCCCTTCCCCGCAAGGGGGGAGGGAACGGACTGTGCACTCGGATGCAGCGTAACTTCATAACCAGCATTCAACGCGCGCAGCGTCGATGGCGGCGTCAGCAGCATCGGCTGAATCAGCTCGCGCGTCCCGGCGACGTAGCCCGCCGGTGACCATAACAGTGCCCTGCCCTGCGTCACCAGAAAACTCTCTTCGCCCTGCTGCACCATCGCGCCGTCAGGCAATTGTTCGAGCGGCATCAACAGCGCGTGCAGCCGCTTCCTGCCGCGATCGAGCCGCTCGTGGTGCAGCACCGTATCGATGTCGTGCATGCGCACATTGTGCACACGATTGCCTTTCTCCCACGCCGCGCGAAACCGATTGGCATCGTCGCGACGGCAATAGAAGCAGGGACGGTGTCCGGCGGCGAGCGCAGTTGCCTCGTCGAGGAAAAACAGCTCGGTCCAGCTTTGCGTCGCCATCACCTCGCGGCGGCGCCCGCGGAATTCGCACGTGCAGGTCAGCCAGGCCGGCGTCGACCAGCGCTTCTTGAGGAGCGTCTTCGTCGCGGGATCATGGATGATGCCGCGATTGCCGGTGAACAGGCCGCGGTGCGGAGTGGCGATGATCTCGCCGGTCGGCGTGACGCGATTTTGCAGGGGGCGAGTAGCAAATAGCGAATGGCGAGTGGACGAGCTGCTATTCGCCATTCGCTACTCATCACGCCGCGCCGTCGCGCAGCGGCGGGTGGTAGGAGAGCGCGGTGTCCCAGGGGAAGAAGATCCAGGTGTCCTGGGAGACTTCGGTGATGAAAGTGTCGACCAGCGGACGTCCCTTGGGCTTGGCGTAGACGGTGGCGAAATGCGCGTCAGGCAGCATCTCGCGCACCAGCCTGCCGGTCTTGCCGGTGTCGACGAGGTCGTCGACGATCAGCAGGCCCTTGCCGGTGCCGCCGCCGAGCTTCATCGCCGCTTCGGAAATGCCCTTGAGGACCTGCAGGTCGCCCTGCTTGGTGTGGTCGTAGCTCGCGATGCAGACCGTATCGATGACGCGCACCCCGAGCTCGCGCGCGACGATCGCGGCCGGCACCAGGCCGCCGCGGGTGATCGCGATCACCGCGTGGAATGGACCGACCTCGTTGAGCCGCCAGGTCAGTGCCCGGCAATCTCGGTGGAACTGATCCCACGAGACCGGGAAGGCCTTCTGCGCGCTCAGTTCCGGTGCTTCACCAGCCATTGTCGTCTCCTGCCATTCGTCGTCCGGCAGCTAGCTGCTAGCGGGTGATGTTCAATCCCGCCAGCATTTCCTTCACTGCGGCCATCGCGGCCGCGAGCTTCTCCGGATCGCGCGAGCGCACCACCAGATTGGTGTTCGGCTTCTGCTCTTCGTCCATGAACGGATAGCTGCCGATGATCGTGTCCGGATGGGCCGTGGCAATCGCCCGCAGCGGGCTGCCGATGTCGCCCTCCCGCGCATTGGCGCGGACCGAATCGGAGAGCATGCGGACGCCCGATTTCAGCTTGGGCGAGACGATATCCATCATCGCCTGCATGATCGAGGGCACCCCCGCCATCACGATGACATTGCCGATCTTGAAGCCGGGGGCGAGGATGGTCGCGCTCTGGATCAGCTCGGCGCCATCCGGGATGCGGGCCATGCGCAGCCGGGCCTCGTTGAGGTCCTGCTCGCTCCAGCGCTCGCGGAAACGGGCGACGACCTCCGGATGGTGATCGATGCCGACACCGAATGCCTTGGCGACGCTATCGGCGGTGATGTCGTCATGAGTCGGCCCGATGCCGCCGGTGGTGAAGACGTAGGTGTAGCGTTGCCGCAGTGCGTTCAACGCGGCGATGATGTCGTCCTCGTCGTCGGCAACAACCCGGACCTCCTTCAGGTCGATGCCGATATTAGTCAGGTATTCGGCGATGAAGCCGATATTCTTGTCCTTGGTCCGGCCGGACAGGATTTCATCCCCGATGACCAGTATGCCCGCCGTGACGATTTCGCTCATAACTTAAGTCCCTCACCTGTCGCGCCGACTTTGCCGAGGTAACGCGTTGAAGTCACGCGCTTTTGCTGCCGAAATAAGCAGTCCTCAGCCATTTTTTCAGGCAAGCCCCCGGTCGTCCCCGGCAAATGCCTTCAGTCCATGCTTATCGCGCTGGCCCGGCCCTTGCTACCACCCAGGGAAGTCATGCACTCTCTGATGCATGGCCACAGGACGTTGCGGTCTTCACCAAGGCCTACGCGACCTGTCCAATGGCGCAATGCCTGGGGAGAACAGTCGGGATCTATGGCAGTCGCGTTTGATGAAATGAATATCCCCGGCGGGGAGCTTCGCCCCGCCTATCAGGAGCTGGCACGCTGGCTCAAGGAGACGCCTCCCGAGGCGCTCGAATATCGCCGCCAGGAGGCCGAGCTCCTGTTCCGCCGCATCGGCATCACCTTCGCGGTCTATGGCGAGGCCGAGTCCACCGAACGCCTGATCCCGTTCGACGTGATCCCGCGGATCATGTCGGGCAAGGAATGGGCGCTGCTGGAAAAGGGCCTGAAGCAGCGCGTGCGTGCGCTCAACATGTTCCTGCGCGACATCTATCACGGCCGCGACATCCTGCGCGCCGAGATCGTGCCCGATGATCTGATCTTCCAGAACCCGGTGTTCCGTCCCGAGATGAACGGCCAGCATGTGCCGCACGACGTCTACGTGCACATCGCCGGCATCGACATCGTCCGGGTCGACGCCAACGACTTCATCGTGCTGGAGGACAATGCGCGCACGCCGTCGGGCGTGTCCTACATGCTGGAAAACCGCGAGATCATGATGCGGCTGTTTCCGGACCTGTTCGCCCGCCACAGGGTAGCGCCGGTCGAGCGCTATCCGGACGAACTGCTCGCCGCGCTGCGCTCGGTCGCGCCGCACGGCGCATCGAGCGAGCCGACGGTGGCGCTGCTCACCCCCGGCGTGTACAATTCGGCTTACTACGAGCACTCCTTCCTCGCCGACAAGCTCGGCATCGAGCTCGTCGAAGGCCGCGACCTCATCGTCAAGAACAACGAAGTGTTCATGCGGACGACCGAGGGGCTGAAGCGTGTCGACGTGATCTATCGCCGCGTCGACGACGACTTCCTCGATCCCCTCACCTTCCGCCCCGACTCCGTGCTCGGGGTGCCGGGACTGATGTCGGCCTATGCGGCCGGCAACATCACGCTGGCGAATGCCGTCGGCACCGGCATTGCCGACGACAAAGCGATCTACTCCTACATGCCGGATATCGTGAAATTCTATCTCGGCGAGGAGCCGATCCTGAAGAACGTGCCGACCTGGCGCTGCCGCGAGCCGAAGGACCTCGCCTATGTGCTCGACAATCTCAGCGAGCTCGTGGTGAAGGAGGTGCACGGCTCCGGCGGCTACGGCATGCTGATCGGGCCGGCGGCGACGAAGGCGACGATCGAAGCCTTCCGCGAGAAGCTCAAGCGCGAGCCGGAAGGTTTCATCGCCCAGCCGACGCTGGCGCTCTCGACCTGCCCGACCTGCACGGCGTCAGGCCTCGCGCCGCGCCATGTCGACCTGCGCCCCTTCGTGCTGACCGGCAGCAAGCACACCACCATCGTGCCCGGCGGCCTCACCCGCGTCGCGCTGAAGGAAGGCTCGCTGGTGGTGAATTCGAGCCAGGGCGGCGGCACCAAGGACACCTGGATTCTGGACGAGTAGAGAGATGCTGTCGCGTACCGCCGAAAACCTCTACTGGCTCGCCCGCTACGTCGAACGGGCCGAATATCTCGCGCGCACCATCGATGCGACGCTGCGCGTCACCGCACTTCCCGCCGCCTATATCGGCAAGACCAATGAATGGGACTCGGCGCTGCTCACCGCCGGCGTCGCCGCGAGCTTCTATCAGCAATATCAGGAAGCCAACGAAACCAACGTCGTCGACTATCTCTCCTTCTCGCCGGACAATCCGTCCTCGATCAGGAACTGCATCGAGGCGGCGCGGCTGAACTCGCGCTCGGTGCGCACGGCGCTCACCAGCGAGATGTGGGATACCATCAACTCGGCCTGGATCGAGCTCCAGGCGGTCTGGAGCAAGGGCACCTCCACGCGCGAGGAGCTGGCAAAGTTCCTGCGCTTCGTGCAGGAGACGTCCCTGCGCTTCGACGGCTCCGCCTACCGGACCATGCTGCGCAACGACGCCTACTGGTTCTCGCGGATGGGCGTGCATCTCGAGCGCGCCGACAACACCGCGCGCATTCTCGACGTGAAGTACCACGTGCTGCTGCCCGAGGAGGAGCATGTCGGCGGCCCGCTCGATTTCTATCAGTGGAGCTCGATCCTGCGCTCGGTCTCGGCACTCACCGCCTATCACTGGGTCTACCGCGAGACGCTGAAACCCTGGCTGATCGCCGATCTGCTCATCCTCAACGATACGCTGCCGCGCTCGCTTGCGAGCTGCTACGGCAATCTCGTCCGCAACCTCGACCAGGTCGGCGTCGCCTATGGCCGCCAGGGCCCGGCCCAGCGCCACGCCCGCGGCATCCGCAACCGGCTGGAGCACTCCAACATGAACGACATCTTCCAGCATGGCGTGCATGAATTCATTCAGGAATTCATCGCGGACAATTCCAGGCTGGGCGAAATCATCACGAGGCAGTATTTGATCTGATACATGCCGTCATTCCGGGGCGCGCGAAGCGCGAACCCGGAACGACGACACAAGACTATGGTCCACCATGCGCCTGCGAATCCAGCACACCACGACCTATCGCTACGAACCGCCGGCGACGAGCGTGATCCAGGTCCTGCGCATGACGCCCGGCAGCCACGACGGGCAATATGTGGCGGAATGGCAGATCGACGTCTCGGCCGACACCAAGCTCGACACCCACGAGGATGCGTTCGGCAACGTCACCCATGTCCTGTCCTGCGGACCCGTCGGCGATATCAAGATCAGCGCCGAGGGCCTGATCGAGACCCACGACACCGGCGGCGTGCTGCGCGGCACCGACGAACGCTTTCCGCCCGGCATGTTCCTGCGGACGACGCAGCTCACCGAGGTCAATCCGGCGATGGCCGCGGTCGCGCGGCAGTTGCGCGCGGAGGCCGAGAGCGACACGCTCGGCTTCCTGCACACGCTGATGACGCAGATCAGCGAGCACATGACCTTCGACGAGGACCCGACCAACAGCGGCACCTCGGCAGCGGAGGCATTCACGCTCAAGCGCGGCGTCTGCCAGGACTACGCGCATATCTTCATCGCCTGCGCCCGCACCGGCGGCGTGCCGGCGCGCTTCGTCTCCGGCCACTTCCTGCGCGCCGACGGCACCATCCACCAGAATGCCGGCCACGCCTGGGCGGAAGCGTACGTAGCCGATCTCGGCTGGATCGGCTTCGATCCCGCCAACTGCATCTGCTCGACGGACGCCCATGTCCGCGTCGCGATCGGGCTCGACTATCTCGGCGCGGCGCCCGTGCGCGGCACCCGTTATGGCGGCGGCATCGAGACGCTGACCGTGGCGGTCAAGGTCGAGCAGGCCGGCCGCGGCGGCCAGTCCCAATCGCAATGGCAGGGGTGACGCGTGCCGCGCGCACGCCCTCATCCTGAGGAGGCGCGGCAGCGCCGTCTCGAAGGATGGGCCGCGGGCTAGATCGGGGCCTTCATGGTTCGAGACACGTGCTGCGCACGCTCCTCTCCATGAGGGGTGAGAGCGGACGCCTCCCAGCCGCCTACGGCCTTCATCTACCGCAAGGTTTCAACCCAGCGCCCGCGGGAATTGGGGTTGGAGCGGCCTTTGAAATTGGCTAGTAATTCCGCGCAAACGCGTTCGGGGACGGAAATGACCTATTGTTGCGGAATCCTGGTTCGGGACGGGCTCGTCATGATTGCCGACACCCGCACCAATGCCGGCCTCGACAACGTCTCGACCTTCCGCAAGCTCCACATCTTCTCCAAGCCCGGCGAGCGCATCATGGCGATTGCCAGCGCCGGCAACCTCGCCATCAGCCAGTCGGTGCTGTCGACCCTGACCGAAGGCCTGGAAGACCCCGACACGGGCGAGGTCGAGACGCTGATGAATGCGCCGACCATGTTCCAGGCCGCCCAGCGGATTGGCCGCGCGATCCGCGCCGTGCACGCCACGGAAGGACCGGCACTGAAATCCGAGGACGTCTCGTTCGACGTCTCCTTCCTGTTCGGCGGCCAGATCAAGGGCGCGCGCATGCGCCTGTTCATGGTCTACACCGCCGGCAACTTCATCGAATGCACCACCGACACGCCGTATTTGCAGATCGGCGAGCACAAATACGGCAAGCCGGTGCTCGACCGCGCCATGCACTACGACGTCGAGCTCTACGAGGCGCTGAAGACCGGCCTGATCTCGATGGACTCCACCATGCGCTCCAATCTCGGCGTCGGCCTTCCGATCGACGTGCTGGTGGTGCGCGCGGATGCCTGCGATGCCGACCTCAATCACCGCATCGAGGCGGGCGAGCCCTATTTCCACGACCTGCGTTCGCGCTGGTCCGCGGCGCTGCGCGCGGCGCACCAGAACATCCCGCGCCCGCCCTACAAGAACGAAAAAGAACCCAAAACCTGACACCAGAGAAAAGGCAGGAAACAATGAGTGAAGCAAAGAAGATCGCAGTGGTGACCGGCGCCGGCACTGGTGTCGGACGTGCGGCGGCGCTGGCGCTGATGAACGCGGGCTTCACCGTGGTGCTCACCGGACGCCGGCTCGACATGCTCGAGGAGACGGCGAAGCTTGGTCCGGCCGGCAAGAGCCTTTGCGTTACCGCCGACATGACCAAACCCGACTCGATCGCCGCGCTGTTCGCCAAGGTGAGCCAGACCTATGGCCGGCTCGACGTGCTCTTCAACAATGCCGGCATGGGCGCACCGGCCGTGAATTTCGAGGACCTCAGCCTCGAACAGTGGCAGGCGGTGGTGAACACCAACCTCACCGGCCCGTTCCTGTGCACACAGCACGCCTTCCGCATCATGAAGGACCAGACCCCGCGCGGCGGCCGCATCATCAACAACGGCTCGATCTCGGCGCACGCGCCACGGCCGTTCTCGGCAGCCTACACCTCGACCAAGCACGCCATCACGGGCCTCACCAGGGCGAGCAATCTCGACGGCCGCATGTACGATATCGCGGTCGGCCAGGTCGACATCGGCAATGCCGCTACCCCCATGACCGATCGCATGGTCAACGGCCCCGGCGTGCTGCAGCCGGACGGCACGACGAAGCACGAGCCCCGCATGGACGCCAAGGCGGTCGGCGATGCCGTCGCCTACATGGCCGGCCTGCCGCTCGATGCCAACGTCCTGTTCATGACGGTGATGGCGACCAAGATGCCGTTCGTGGGACGGGGCTAAAGGTCTCTCCTCTCCCTCTCCTCGTTCTTACGGGGAGAGGGCTGGCACTCTGCGCCCCACTCAAAAACTGAAAAACAACCCCATGCACAGTAGACGTCAAGGGGGTTGTGGCTGCTGCCGGCGAGCGGGGTGAAGTCAAGCAAACCCACGCGCCACCTTCACAATCGTCATTGCGAGCGCAGCGAAGCAATCCGGACTGTCCCCGCGGAAAGATTCTGGATTGCTTCGCTTCGCTCGCAATGACGGGGGGGAGAGGTGTCCCCTACTCCAGCCGCTCCACCTGCCGCAGGCTTGGAAACAGCTTCATCCACAAGAGCGCAACCGCGATGGTGCAGACGCCGCCGAGCACGGCGGCCGGCATGGCGCCAAACAGCGCGGCCGTCAGCCCGCTCTCGAACTGGCCGAGCTGGTTCGAGGCGTTGATGAAGAGGAAGTTCACTGCACCGACGCGGCCGCGCATCTCGTCGGGCGTCGCCAACTGCACCAGCGAGAAGCGGATCACGACGCTGATCGTGTCGGCCGCGCCGAGAATCGCAAGCGACACCACCGACAGCCACATCCAGGACGACAGCGCGAACACGACGGTGGCGATGCCGAACACGATCACGGCCTGGAACATGCGCAGGCCGACATGCCGCGAGATGGCATGACGCGCCAGCACCATGGTCATGACCAGCGCGCCGACGGCCGGCGCCGCACGCAAGACGCCGAGCCCGACCGGGCCGGTCTGCAGGATGTCGCGGGCATAGATCGGCAGCAGCGCGGTGACGCCGCCGAATAGCACGGCGAACAGGTCAAGCGAGATGGTGCCGAGGATCGCCGGATTGCCGCGGATGAAACGGACGCCAGCAAAGATGTTGTCCGCGCCCATATCCTTGGCGACCGCCTGCGGGCGCGGCCGGATGAAGCCGGTCAGGATCATCCCGAAAATCCAGAACAGCACCATCACGGCATAGGCCAGATGCGGCGCGATCGCATAGGCGAAGCCGCCGAGCGCGGGACCCGTGATGGTCGCGACCTGCGCCGCGCCGCTCGAGATCGCGGTTGCGCGCTGGAGCGACCCCTGCGGCGCGATCAGCGGCAGCAGGGCCGCAGTGGTCGGGCTCTCGAAGGCGCCGGCGATGCCGAGCACGAAGGTGGCGACGAAGATCTGCACCTCGCCGACCGCACCGAGATAGGTGCTGATGGCGAGATAGAGCGCCGTCGCCGCTTCAACGAGCTGGCAGAGCTGGACGACGCGCTTGCGCTCGTAGCGATCGGCGGCGTGGCCGGCGACGAACACCAGGAGCGCCGTGGGCAGGAACTGCACGAGCCCGACCATGCCGAGGTCGAACGCCGAGCCGGTGAGATCGTAGATCTGCCAGCCGATCGCGACCGCCGCGATCTGGCTGGAAAAGCGCGACAGGCTGCGCGAGAGCAGGAAGAACAGGAAGGCGCGGTGGGAGAGCAGCACGCGGGCACTGACCGGCGGATTCGCTGACACCGGCCGCTCTTCGCTTAGCTCTTCACTCAGCCCTTCACTTAGCTCTTGGCTCACCTTCTGGACCATCCGCCCGATATTGACAGGCTCCGCGTGGCCGACGCAGGCGTGCTTGTCAACAGCGGGCGGCCGCGCCCATGTTCCGGCATTGCCTTTGCAATGCACGCGCGGCCATAATCATTGGGGGTTTGGGAACATCATGCTGCGGCTGCAATCGGCACTCGGCATTTTCGCATTGCTGCTGATCGCCTGGGCGCTCGGCGAAAACCGACGCGCGGTCTCAACGCGCCAGGCGGCGATCGGGCTCGTCGTCACCTTCGTGACCGCGGTCGTCCTGTTGAAGCTGCCGGTCGTGGCGCATGCCTTCGGCGCCATCAACGACGCGGTCGGCGCCATCTCATCGGCTTCGCGCGCCGGCTCGTCCTTCGTGTTCGGCTATGTCGGCGGCGGCACCCCGCCCTTCGACGTCAAGGTGCCCGGAGCCGATTTCATCCTGGCGTTCCAGGCGCTGCCGATCGTGCTGGTCATGAGCGTGCTGACGACGCTCTTGTTCTATTGGCGGGTGCTGCCGCCGATCGTGCGCGGCATGGCGTGGCTGCTCGAACGCACGCTCGGCGTCGGCGGCGCGGTCGGGCTGTCGACCGCCGCCAACATCTTCCTCGGCATGGTCGAGGCGCCGCTGTTCGTGCGGCCGTATCTGGCGCAGATGACGCGCAGCGAATTATTCCTGGTGATGACCGGCGGCATGGCCGGCATCGCCGGCACGGTGCTGGTGCTCTATGCGACGCTGCTGGCGCCGCTGATCCCCGATGCTGCGGCACATTTCGTCATCGCCTCGGTGCTGGGCGCGCCGGCCGCGATCCTCGTCAGCCTGATCATGGTGCCGGAGACCAGCGACAAACGCACCGGCGGCGCGCTGGAGGATCCCGAGATGGAGGTCTCCAGCACGATGGACGCCATCGTGAAGGGCACGAGCGCGGGCCTCGAGCTGCTGCTTAACATCGTCGCCATGCTGCTGGTGCTGGTGGCGCTGGTCTATCTCGTCAACGCCACCCTCGGCCTGCTGCCGAACGTTGGCGGCGCCGCGATCTCGCTGCAACGCCTGCTCGGGCTCGTGATGGCGCCGGTGTGCTGGCTGATGGGCTTGCCATGGGATCAGGCCGTCACGGCCGGCAGTCTGATGGGCACAAAGACCGTGCTCAACGAACTGATCGCCTATGTCGATCTGTCGAAACTTGCGCCGGACGCGCTCGACGCACGCTCGCGCCTGATCATGCTCTACGCGATGTGTGGCTTTGCGAATTTCGCCAGCCTCGGCATCATGATCGGCGGCCTCGGTGTGATGGCGCCGGAGCGGCGCGAGGAGATCAATGCGCTCGGGCTGAAGTCGATCGTATCGGGGACGCTGACGACGTGTTTGATGGGGGCGGTGGTGGGGGTCATGACCTGAGGCCGAACCTGCAGCCCGGATGAAGCGCAGCGCAATCCGGGACATCGCTTCCGGTGTTCGCGGCCTTCCCGGATTTCGTTTCGCTCCATCCGGGCTACAGGCTGAGGTAAGAGAACGTCATTGCGAGCGAAGCGAAGCAATCCAGAAATTCATCCGCGGAAATGGTCTGGATTGCTTCGTCGCTGCGCTCCTCGCAATGACGACGAGAGAACGGCTACGCCTTCAACTCCACCGTCTTGAATTCCGCCGGCAGGATCACCTCCAGCAGTTCGACATCATCCGAATAGTCGAGGATCATGTGCTTGATCTTCGGCGGCTGGGTCCAGGCGCTGCCTTGCGTCATCAGCGTCTCGCCCTGGCCGTCCATATAGGTCTTCACCCAGCCCTTGAGCACATAGACCATCTGGAATTCGACGTCGTGATAGTGGAGCTTTGAGACCTCGGCCGGATTGCACGGTGGCAAGAGGCGGATGACATGCGCTTGTGCGAGGCCATGGGTTGCATCGGAGATGCCGAGGTCGCGATACTGGGCGTAGGCGCGCAGGCCGTCGGCCTTGAAGTCTTCTTCGCGGTGATGGCTGACGGCGATGCGCTGCTTCGGCCGCGCAGCCTTCCTGGCGGACGATTTGGCCGGTGTCGTGCGCGCCTTCGCTTTCACCGCCTTGCGCGCCGAGGACCGCGCCGCGGCCTTGCTGCCGCTCCTCTTCTTCACCGCAGGCTGTGCGGCGCTGCGCGATGCCGGCTTCTTGGTCTTGGCCATGAGTTGCCTCCCGTTGTTGTTATGGGCGAGAGGCTAGCACAGATTGGGGAAATCGTAGGGTGGGCAAAGCGAAGCGTGCCCACCAGCGCGAGATGCGATCGTGGAGAGGTTGGTGGGCACGGCGCGCGCAAGCGCGCCTTTGCCCACCCTACGAGTCCGAGCCCGGCGTCAGTTCAGCCTGAACACGCCGTCCACGGCGCGCAGCTCCGCGGGCTTGATCAGCTTGGAGTGCGCCACCGTCACCGAGAACAGCGGACCGTCGAGCTTCTCCTCCCAGAACGCCAGGAAGTCGGTCAGCGCCGGGAATTTCGGGAAGACATCGTAGTTCTGCCAGACGTAAGTCTGCAGCAGCGAGGGATGATCCGGCATCCGATAGAGAATTTGCGCCGTCGTCAGCCCGTAACCAAGCATCTGTTTCCGGAAGTCCTCGGAAACACCCCCAACCGGCAAGCCCATGCCAACCTCCTTTGCAGGAGCGCATATTCAGGGGGCTGGCTCGATCCCGTGTGCCCGACGAGCCACCCGGTGGAGATGCGCTCACATGAGAGAAATGTGACGCAAACTGACAATCCATCTCAAGCCCAAAAGTTTAACAAGCTGTTGAAATTCAATGCGTTAGCAGCAGATGCGCGCCCGTGCTAATACGGGCTCCGCAGGTCGGTTAACGATGGAAAAGGGAAGCTGGCAACGCGCGCTTGGGAGTGCTGATTTTTCTGCTACAAGCCCTTGCTCCCGCAAAATTCCTGTCCTATTTCAACCTCGCTTGTGCTAGCACTCGCTGGTAACGATTGCTAACAAGCTGAAAATCCTCAACTCGTGCAACTGCTTAGGAGGACTGCATGAAATTCCGTCCGCTTCACGACCGCGTCGTGGTCAAGCGCATCGACGCAGAAGAGAAGACCGCTGGCGGCATCATCATTCCCGACACTGCCAAGGAAAAGCCCTCCCAGGGCGAAGTCGTCGCCGTTGGCCCCGGTGGCCGCGACGAGGCTGGCAAGCTGATCCCGATCGACCTGAAGGTCGGCGACCGCGTGCTGTTCGGCAAGTGGTCCGGCACCGAAGTCAAGATCGACGGCCAGGACCTGCTGATCATGAAGGAGAGCGACGTGATGGGCGTCCTCGAGGTCAGCGATTCCAAGAAGAAGGCGGCTTAAGAGCCCCTCTCTCTCCCTCAGTCAAACCCTTAAGGAAAAATCCAGATGGCAGCCAAAGAAGTCAAATTCTCGGTTGAGGCGCGCGACAAGATGCTGCGTGGCGTCGACATCCTCGCCAATGCAGTGAAGGTCACCCTCGGCCCGAAGGGCCGCAACGTCGTTCTCGACAAATCGTTCGGCGCTCCGCGCATCACCAAGGACGGCGTCACCGTCGCCAAGGAGATCGAGCTCGACGACAAGTTCGAGAACATGGGCGCCCAGATGGTGCGCGAAGTCGCCTCCAAGTCCGCTGATGCGGCCGGCGACGGCACCACCACCGCGACCGTGCTCGCGGCCGCGATCGTGAAGGAAGGCGCCAAGTCGGTCGCCGCCGGCATGAACCCGATGGACCTCAAGCGCGGCATCGACCTCGCGGTCGAAGCCGTGGTTGCGGACCTCGAGAAGAACTCGAAGAAGGTCACCTCGAATGACGAGATCGCCCAGGTCGGCACCATCTCGGCCAACGGCGACGCGGAGATCGGCAAGTTCCTCTCCGACGCCATGAAGAAGGTCGGCAACGAGGGTGTCATCACCGTCGAGGAAGCCAAGTCGCTCGAGACCGAGCTCGACGTCGTCGAGGGCATGCAGTTCGATCGCGGCTACATCTCGCCCTACTTCGTCACCAACGCCGACAAGATGCGCGTCGAGATGGATGACGCCTACATCCTCATCAACGAGAAGAAGCTCTCCTCGCTGAACGAGCTGCTCCCGCTGCTCGAGGCCGTGGTGCAGACCGGCAAGCCGCTGGTCATCGTCGCCGAGGACGTCGAGGGCGAAGCGCTCGCTACCCTCGTCGTGAACCGTCTCCGTGGCGGCCTGAAGGTCGCGGCCGTCAAGGCTCCGGGCTTCGGCGATCGCCGCAAGGCCATGCTCCAGGACATCGCGATCCTGACCGGCGGCCAGGCGATCTCGGAAGATCTCGGCATCAAGCTCGAGAACGTCACGCTCAACATGCTCGGTCGCGCCAAGAAGGTGATGATCGACAAGGAGAACACCACGATCGTCAACGGCGCCGGCAAGAAGGCCGACATCGAGGCGCGCGTGGCCCAGATCAAGGCGCAGATCGAGGAGACCACCTCGGACTACGACCGCGAGAAGCTCCAGGAGCGTCTCGCCAAGCTCGCAGGCGGCGTCGCGGTGATCCGCGTCGGCGGCGCGACCGAGGTCGAGGTGAAGGAGCGCAAGGATCGCGTTGATGACGCGATGCATGCGACCCGTGCGGCTGTCGAGGAAGGCATCGTCCCGGGCGGCGGCGTCGCCCTGCTCCGTGCCTCCGAGCAGCTCAAGGGCCTGCGCACCAAGAACGACGACCAGAAGACCGGCGTCGAGATCGTGCGCAAGGCGCTGTCCGCGCCGGCTCGCCAGATCGCGATCAACGCCGGTGAAGACGGCTCGGTGATCATCGGAAAGATCCTGGAGAACAAGGCCTACAACTACGGCTTCGACTCCCAGACCGGCGAATACGGCAACCTGGTCACCAAGGGCATCATCGACCCCACCAAGGTCGTGCGCACCGCGATCCAGAACGCAGCCTCGGTTGCAGCTCTGCTGATCACCACGGAAGCCATGGTCGCCGAGCTGCCCAAGAAGGGCGGCGCCGGCCCCGCGATGCCTCCGGGCGGCGGCATGGGCGGCATGGACTTCTGATCGACGAAGTCGTCCCGGACGCGGTGCAGCGCGCAGCGGTGCACCGCAGAGCCGGGATCTCGCTCCACGAAATGCAGAACCCCGGCAGCGATGCCGGGGTTTTTGTTTTTGCCGGCTCTCCCCCTCGTCATTCCGGGGCGCGCCCCGTTGGGCGCGAGCCCGGAATCCATAACCACGAACGTCAGTTGGCTAACCTGGGATAGAGATCATCCCAGTTCGGATTCTGCTCAGCCAATGTAGAGCGTGCCGTGCTTCCTGCTGGCGAAGATGTAGACGTAGTGGACCATTCCAACCGCCTGGGGTTATGGATTCCGGGCTCGCGCTTCCGCCTTCGCTCTTCGAGCTTCGGCACGAAGCCTATCGCGGTCATCACGCGGCTGTCGGTCGCCCGTCGGCAGTCAACGATGCGCGAGATCCCTGAAGCACAGCCGCAGCCAGTCGATGGTCAAGCGCGTCGCCGGATCGCGCCTGAGATGGTTCTGCACCAGCAGCCAGACGTCGCGACGCCTGGGAAGCAGCGTCGCGCGCAGGCCGCGATCGGCGAGCAGCGCTGCGCTGTTGTGCTCCGGCAGGACACCGATGGCGCGATGCGACCTGATCAACGTCTGGATGACGCGGACATTGTCGGTGACGCAGCGCGCCGCGCTGAGGCGCTTTGCGCGCAAGAACTGCTGCTCCGGGATCGCATCTAACTCGTCCGGATAGGCACAGACGATCGGTGCGGCATCGACGGCCTCCGCCGGCTCGAAGAAATACAGCCGCACCTCGGCAAGCTTGGAGATCGTGAAGTCGCCCTTCTCCGGCTTGCGCAGCCGGATGGCGAGATCGGCCTGCCAGCGCGAGAACTTGACGTTCTCGCTCGACGTCAGGAATTGCAGCGTCAGGCCAGGGTTCTCGCGCAAAAATGGCTCGGCGCGTGGCGCGAGCAACTCCTCCGCGACCGAATTGGTCGAGGCGATGCGCAGCCGTCCGACGGGACCCGGCTGGCTCTCCCCGATGCGGCCGATCTCGGCGACATGCCCGGCAATCGCACCGATGTGTTCGAGCACCTTCTCGCAGTGGCGGGTCGGCCGGCGCACGCCGTCCATGGCCTCGAACAGGGGAACGCCAAGGTCGCGCTGGATGCGGGCGATGCGCCGCCCGACCGTGGTCTCGTCGATGCGCAGCCGCGCGCTCGCACCGGCATAGGTGCCCTCGTCCCGCACGGCCGCGATGATGCGCAAATCGTCCCAGTTCATCCGCACCGATTAGCATGCTGCCCGCTTGCCTGCAAATTTGCAGCCACCTGCTGCAATAGTCCTGCACGAACGCGGGCCGCGGCCGCGCTAGGCTGCGCTGGTCCGACCTCCTGGAAAGGCTCCCATGACCGCTCCAAAGACCCTGCTCGAACTCGCCGGCGCAGATCTTACTCCGCCACGGCTCGGCGAGACCTGTCTCGTCCTGATCGACATCCAGAACGAATATCGCGCGGGCCCGCTCGCGCTGCCTGATGCAGAGGCCGCGATCGTGCGCGCGTCTCGCCTGCTCGCACACGCGCGCCAGAGCGGCGCTGCGATCTTCCACATCGCGCACAAGGGCCGCGCCGGCGGCCTGTTCGACCGCGAGGCCGAGCGCGGCGCGATCGTCGAGAGCCTGGCACCACTTGCGACCGAGCCCGTGATCGAGAAGGGACTGCCCAACGCTTTCGCCGGCACCGACCTGCAGGCGCGGCTCGCCGCGACCGGACGCACGAACATCGTGCTGGCGGGCTTCATGACCCACATGTGCGTGAGTTCGACCGCACGCGCCGCACTCGACCTCGGCCTGCGCACGACGATCGCGGCCGATTCCTGCGCCACTCGCGACCTGCCCGATGGCCGCGGCGGGACGCTGGATGCCCGGACGATCCACGAGGTTGCGCTCGCCGAGCTGTCGGATCGCTTCGCAATTATCGCGCGCGGCGAGGCGCTGAAGTAACGGAGCGCACGATGCTGCAGCTCTATTTCTTTCCGATGGCCTGCTCGCTCGCCAGCCGTATCGCGCTGATGGAGGCCGGCATCGAGGCGCGCTATCACCTCGTCCATATCTGGACCAAGAAGGTCGTGGACGACGGCAGCGATTTCCGCGGCGTTTCGCCGAAAGGCGCCGTGCCGGTGCTGATCCTGGAGAACGGCGAACGGCTCACCGAGAGCGCGGCGGTGCTGCAATATGTCGCCGATTTGAAGCCTGAGCTCGGGCTTGCGCCGCGGCCCGGCGATCCGGATCGCTATCGCCTGCAGGAGTGGCTCAGCTTCACCGGCGCCGAGATCCACAAGGGGTTCCTGTTTCCAACCTTCTGGTACAAGGACGAGGCGTCGCTCGCCAAGCCGCGCGCAAGAATCGGACAGATATTGTCGGTGCCGGCCACGCATCTCACTGAGCGCGAATTCCTGGTCGGCGATCGCTTCACCGTAGCAGATGCGCATCTCACCTGGGCGTTGCTGCTGCTCCGTCCCGCCGGCGTCGATATCGCGCAATGGCCGTCGCTGGTCAGCTATCTCGAACGCATGCAGGCGCGGCCCGCCGTGAGGGAAGCAATTGCCACCGAGATGGCGCTGCGCAAGACGCTAGCGGCCTAGACGCGGATCACTCGACCCGCGCCAGCACCGCAAGCTTGCGGATGCCCTTGTTGCGATAGGCGTCGAGGAATGCGTAGTAGTCCTTGAACGACACGCAGCCGTTGGAGTCGCCGTTCGGCCCGAGCATGAAGGTGTGCGCGAGCAGGCCGTCGCGACCATAGATCGCGTTCTCGCCGCCGATCGGGGTCAGCCGCAGCGCGGGGACGCCGTGGAACAGCGCCTCGCGCGGCTTCAGCGTGTAGATGTGCGGCGGCGTCACGCCGCGCATACGGACGCGCGAGGAGCGTGGATCGTCGAGATTGGAGCCGAGGCCGGAGTGCGCCTCGAGCTTGGTGCCGTCGGGCAGATAAACCGTCTTTGCGGTGATGTCGTAGACCGCGGTGTCGCGCTCATAGGGCGGCGAACCGCCGAGCATGGGATTCTGCTCCTTCGGCGCGATGCTCGCGGTCACGCTGGCATCGGCCGACGCATAGGCCAGCAGCCCGCCGGACGGCTCGCGCTTGCCCCAGAGCTTCTCCACCATCGACTGGCGGGGACCGGTGATCGACAACACGGCAGCCTTGGCGCGATCGGCGAAGGACTTCGGCTTCGCCTCGGGCAGGTGCGCAGTCTCGGCCGGCTCGGCCGAGGCGACCTGCACCGGCGCATCAGCACCACGCTTGGCCTTCGCGGCGTCCGCGATCTTGGCCGGGCCCTGCGCCTTCGGCGCTTCCGCAACCTTCACAGGCGCGGCGGGCTTCGCAGTCTCCTTGGCTTCGGCAGTCTTGGTTGCAGGAGCCTGAAGCGCCGCGCTCGCCGCGTTCGACTCCACGCCCTGGGTAGCGGCGGCGGCAAAGCGCTCGTTGAACATTTCGCGCGAGATCGGCGCGGCGACCTGCACCCGGTCGGGCAGCAGCGCGAAAGCTTCCCTCACCGCCTCACCCGCCTCGCGCAGCGCGACCTTCGGCGCGCGCTTGATCACGGGCTCGTCGTAGCCGGTGCTGCCGACCGTCGGATAGACGCTCGCGGCAAGGATGTTGCTGTAGACGGTCCAGCCGGCTCCCAGCACGAGGCAGCCGATCGCGGCGGCGCCAAGCACGTTTGGGCTGGTCTTTTTCCGGGAAGACTTCCGAAAAGAATTCTTGGACTTCCGTGCCGCGTTACTCTGCGCAGCGATACTCGTACTCATTCGCCTTGCGTCCAGGACGGTGTCACTCAGTCCCCCTTCGAAGTGCCGCTACTGGTCACGTTCAGACCGCAGCATCTCGCAGGAGGTCGGAGCGTCATTAAGGCGACTTTTAGTTAAATGCGGATTAAGTTCAGGCGGATATAGGGCAACTCGTTAATGCTGTCCCATTTAGGGAAAAGCCCGCAGAACTACGGACTTAGGCGGGGCTGTTAACCATAATTCTCACGCCTCTCGGCGTGGTCATCTGGCGTCTCCAGCAGCGGCGTATTGCGCATCCAACTACGCCGTTTTCGTGGTCTGCAATACCGCCAAACATAGCGACGAGGCGTTGCGCGCGGCTGGCGAGTCCGCCGTCCGTTCGCTGCGTCGATATGATGGGCATCATCTACAAACAGCACCTGACGTGCCGTCGATGCTGCTTGTCGGAAGCTCCCGCGACACGCCGGCCTGACCGAAAGTTGATCGCGTGCAATCTGGAAATACGCCGATCGACAAAATAGCTGCCAGCACGGCACTTTTCAGCAGCCTCGGCGTGTAATACGGTACCGTATCAACATTGCCTTGAAATGTGCCGACCACGCCAATGGAGGCTGACATGAAAAGGGGCACGCGCGCCGGATGCTTGGCTCTGGCGTGGTCGTTTCTGTTGATGGGGCAGGCTGCCGCGCAGCCCGCCAGTGCAAGTTGCACATCATCGCCGTCCGCCGCCGGCACGCAGATGTGGCGCTGCGACAACGGCATCACGATCATTGCTGAAAATGGCGCCAGGTTTGAACTTAAGGACGCCAACCGCGACGGACGTATTGACTCCGTCGAGTTGAGCAGCAAGGCCCTGCTGATCGAGGTTCCGAAGAAGCGCGGCGGCAATCCCTTCAAGGTGCTGACGCCGCAGGCGATCGCGGCGGTGCGCGGCACCAAATGGGCGGTCGATGTTGCCGACGCGAAGACGTCCGTCTTCGTCGCCGACGGACGTGTCGGCGTGAGCCGCAGGGCTCGCGGACGCGGCGTCGTCCTCGGACCGGGCGAAGGCGTCGACGTCGAGACGAGCACCGGCACGCTGGAGGTCAAACGCTGGGGCCAGCCTCGCATCGACGCGCTGATGGCAAGGCTCGGACAGTAGACTTGGACAGTCGACTTGGAACAACAGGCTCGGACAAAGCGGATTGCAGAAACGGCCGTATGAGTAGCCAACGCGTTGAGATCCTGGTTGCGCTCGTCCTCACTGCGCTGTGGGGCGGTAGCATCTATGCCGGTCACGCCAACGGCCATTTGCGGTTTCTCGATCGCCTTGAGGCAACGCTGACCGACCTGCGTACGCTGGCGCGCGGCCCGCAGCGCCCTCCCGATCTCGTCACCATCGTTGCGATCGACGATACCGTCGTGAAGCGCGGCGGCCGCTACCCGCTGCCCCGCGCCGATCTTGCGCGCGTCGTCGACGCCATCGCGCAGTTCAAGCCGAAGGTCGTCGCCATCGACCTCCTGCTGGTCGATCGCGGCGGCGGGCTCGGCGATGCCACGCTGGCGCGTTCGCTCGCCGCCAGTCCCACCATCCTCGCCGCCGCGGCGATCTTCCCGACCGCCAGCGATACCGTGGCGACGAGCAGCGAGGGGCCACTCGCCACCCTGCCCCAGGCCGAACGCTTCCTGCTGCCGCTAGCGGCCTTCACCGATCACGCCGAGGTCGGGGTCGTCAACGTCGCGACGGGACAATCGGGATCACCGCTCTCGGTCCCGATGCTGTTCAGGACGCATGACAAGGTCGAGCTGTCGTTTCCGCTGCGGGTGGCGAGCCGTGCGCTCGACAAGCCGCTGACGATCGCACCGGACCATCTCATGCTCGGCGATCGCACGGTTCGGACCGATACCGACTTCGCGCTGCCGATCACCTATTACGGACCGCGCCGAACCATCCGCACGGTGAGCGCGCAGACCATATTCGACGGCACGCTCGATCGCGGGACGATCGAAGATCGGATCGTCGTGATCGGCGCCTCCGTCGCGGGCGGCGGCGACTTCTTCCCGACACCATTCGATTCCCTGATGCCGGGCGTCGAGGTCGTCTCGACCGCCATCACCCACCTCGTTGCCGGCGACGGCATCGTGCGCGACCGCCGGGTCCACATCGCCGATGCACTCGCTGCGATCCTGCTGCCGATGCTGCTGGTGGGCCTACTGGCCTGGCGGCGGAGCGCGATCGGCATCATTGCAGCCGCCGCGGTGATGACGGCCTGGGCCGCGCTGAACCTGTTCGCGTTCACACACGGCATCTGGCTCAACGGCGCGACCACGCTTGCAGCCGCGGTGCCTCCGGTCGCAGTCTTCGCCGGCGTGCAATTGTGGGCGACAGGACGCCGGACGCAATATCTCGCCGCCAAGAGCCGATCGCTGGCGCAATTCCAGGCGCCGGCAGTGCAGGAGTGGCTGGCGCGCGATCCCGATTTCCTGGCAAAGCCGGTCCGGCAGAACGCCGCCGTCGTCTTCATCGATCTTTCCGGCTTCACGTCGCTGAGCGAACGGATCGATCCGGATACGCTCCGCGATCTGCTCAAGGCGTTTCACGCGCTGGTCGACAAGACGGCAGTCTCCTCCGGCGGGATCATCACGGACTTTCTCGGCGACGGCGCCATGATCCTGTTTGGCCTGCCGCGCGCGATGCCGGATGACGCAGCCCGCGCGGTCACATGCTCAGTCGACCTGCATCGCGCCGTCCAAGGCTGGCTCGCATCGCTGCCGCCTTCGATCGGGGATCGGCTCAGCTTCAAGATCGGCGCGCATTTCGGCCCCATCGTCGCCTCGCGCCTAGGCGGCAGCCACCAGCACATCACCGCGACGGGCGACACCGTCAACGTGGCGAGCCGGCTGATGGAAGTCGCCGCCCAGCACGATGCAAAGCTCGCGCTCAGCGATACGCTGCTGGACGCCGCCGACTTCCTCGGCGATCGCGACAACACGCTGAGAGGCCCGCTGCGCACGCAGATTCGCGGCCGCTCCGGCACGGTGACGGTCTGGTTCTGGCGCGATGAGCGACAGCCGAGACAGGCGGCGGCTGGAGCCGACGTGGCGGGCTGAAGTCTCGAACCGCTACCGCGCTTCCGGCGGCGGAGAGCGGTCCAGCACCTCGCCTTTGGCGCCTTCCAGCAAATCGATGCCGTAGGTCTCGATCACCAGCGGCCCCCGCTTGCGCTGCAATTCCGCAACGCGCGTCACCTCTCCAAACAACTCGTTGAGGAACGGGTGGCCCTCCGGATGCAACTCATCGACATAGATGAGCTTGCCCGCGAGCAGCTTCGGATCGGGCTCTCCCATATTGACCCAGCGGATGCGCTGGCTCTGTTGCAGCACGCAGGTGCCGCGCGGCAGATAGAAGGCAAGCCAGCCCGTGGTGCCGTAGTCCGGTGCGAGGATGCAGCTTGCACCATGGCGGGCGCGTACGGCCTCGATCTGCCCGGCAAGCTCGCGCCAACCCACGCCGACGCTGCGCACAGTCGCATCGCGACGATAGCCGGACAGCACGCCCGTGTTGGCCTGCACGATGAGCGCGGCGAACATCACGATGCCTGCGGGCGCGGCCCAGCGCAGGCAGAAATCGACCAGCCGGCGCTCGGCCGGCTTCCACTGCACGAGGTTGGCAGCGGCGGCCGCGGCGACGACGAAGGGCGGATAGACCGGTGCGAACCAGTTGGCCTCGACGCGGGCATGTAGCGAATGCCAGACGAAATAGGCAACGATGGTCCAGAACATCGCCTCGATCAGCACGCGCGAGGCGAGCGCGCCCGCCCTGCGCCAGGTCAGCGCGTGAAGCCCCATTGCACCGAGGATGAAGACGAGGGGCGTGGCGAAGGCGATCTGGGTCGGGATCAGTTCGGCGATGAAGACGGGACGGAAGTCCTCGATCCTCGCGCGGCCGAGCTGCTTTGCGAACGAGACCCATTGATGGTCCGCATTCCAGAGAATCACGGGCAGGAACAGCGCGAACGCAACGAGGCCGCCGAGATAGGGCCAGGGCGAGAGAAACCAGCGCCTGAGCTTCGGCACGGCCGCGAGCCAGATCAGAATCGCCGGCCCGAAGAACAGCGCGGTGTATTTCGATAGCAGCGCCGCGCCGACGGCTGCGCCGACCGCGAGCCACCAGGCGCCGCGCCCGGTCTCCAGCACCTTTGCGAGGAAGAACAGCACGAAGCTCGAGGCAACCAGCAGCGGCGCGTCCGGCGTGACGATCATCGTGCCGACCGCGGCGAGCAGTGTCACATTGAGCAGGATGGCGCTGGTCGCGGCGACGCGCGCGCCGCCGAACAGGATCGCTGCCGAGCGGTAGATCGCGTAGCTCATCGGCAGCGCGAGCAGGATCGAGACCAGCCGGACGCCGAGCTCGGTGTCGCCGGCGATCATGGTGCCGGCGCGGATCACGAGGGCGACCATCGGCGGGTGGTCGTAATAGCCGCCCGCAAGGTTCTTCGACCACATCCAGTAATAGGCTTCGTCGAAGGTGATCGGCGTGAACGCGGCGGCCACCAGCCGCAGCGCGATCAGCGCGAGGATCACCAGCGCCGTATTGCGGACGATCCGCGCGTCAGCCCCGCCCATCGCTGGCTATTTCTTGCGCCAGACGAACAGTCCGGACATCGCATAGTTCCACACCACGCCCATCAGCGCGCCGGCGAGACCAGCCAGCCACCAGATCGGCTCCTGGTCGTAAACCGAGAAGGCGACGCCGACATTGGCGAGCAGGCCGACGCTGCAGACGATGTAGAAGGCGATCAGGCCGCGCACAATGGCAAAGCCCTTCAGCCGCTGATCACGGTAGGTGAGGAAGTTATTGAGGATGAAGTTGCTGGTCATGGCGACGAGCGCGCCGGCGGCCTGCGCCTCCGCGAACGGCACCCTGAACAACTCGAGCGCGATGAACAGCGTGGTGAGGTGCACGACGAGGCCGATGCCGCCGACCATCGCGAACAGGATGAAGCGCAGCGAGACGATGTCGTTGGTCAGCTTCGCCAGCACGAGGCCGAGAAAGTCCAGCGCGACCATGGAATCGAGCTTGCTCTCGCCATGCTGCCGCGCACCGAACGTGTAGGGAATCTCGACGGCGCGTAAGCTGCCCTGTGCGCTCGCGACGACGTCGAGCAGGATCTTGAAGCCGTGCACCGAAAGCTTTGGTGCCAATTGCTCGAAACGGTCGCGGCGGATCATGAAGAAGCCGCTCATGGGATCGGCGATCTCGACCCGCAGCACCTGCTTGGCCACCTCGGTGGCGAGCGCGCTGGCGCCGGCGCGCTGCTTGTTGAAACCTTCGCTCTTGTAGCCCTCGATGTAGCGGCTGCCGACGACGAGCTCGGCCTGCCCGCTCACCAGCAGCGACAGCATCTTCGGCAGTTGCGTCTCGTCGTGCTGGAGATCGGCGTCGATCACCGCCGCGTAAGGCGCGCTGGAGGCCAGGATGCCCTCGATACAGGCGCCCGACAGGCCGCGGCGGCCGATGCGGCGGATGCAGCGCACCCGGCTGTCGTGCTGGGCAAGCGCCCGCACGACGTCCCAGGTGCCGTCGGGCGAATTGTCGTCGACGAACACGACCTCCCAGGCGATGCCGGCGAGCGTCGCCTCGAGCCGCCGGTACAGTACCGTGACATTGTCGCGTTCGTTGAAGGTCGGGACGACCACCGAAAGCTCTGGCGACCGCGAAACCGTCTCTTGGACGTGATTTTGGCCCTGTGGCCGGCTTTCGGGGCTCGGTCTGATCGCTTCATTCATGACGGAGCGTATATCCGCCACGTCCTGCGCTGCCAAGCCGGGGTTTCTCTGGGGAAATGGCCGAAAGAGGCCCTAAAATGCCAACGACCCCGGAACGGCGGACCGCGCGTACATCCGGCGCAGGCCCAAGCTATTCCAAGGTCGTTCCGGCGCCGGAGCTCTTCGCTCGACGTCGCCGTTGTCAACTAGATAGGAACGACAAAGTTCTTCGCAAGGGGGCTAAAACCCCCGTTTTCATGCCCTTATTGGTTAGGCACTTCCCGGATCACGGGACCTCGCGGCGCAGGTGCGGCTGGTGCCGCTGGCGCGGCCCCAGGGGCCGGCTCGACCTTCGCGGGCTTGGGCGGCTTGCCGAACTGGCCGATCGGCCCGAAGACGACGGCGACCGCCAGCACGATCGCGGCAACGATCGCACCACAAATGCCACCCACCGACTCAGACGACATGTGACCCCATCCCTGTTCCAGATGTTCCCATCTGATACCATGGATGAGCGCGGAGCCGGAAGAGCCCTCCGCGGAGGGGCGAATGGCGAGTAGCGAATGATGAATGCTGGCTTTCCTGCCCTATTCGCTACTGGCCATTCGCCACTCCCCTACTTCTCCGGCGGCCGGCGCTTGACGAACGCGGTCACGATGTCCTTCTGCGCCGACTCGACCGCCTTGTTCGCAGTGGCGAGATGGGCGCCGGAATCGATGTTCGGATATTGCGTGGTCAGATAGTCGAGCAGCGCCACACGATAGTACTGCCGCTCCGAGGGACAGGCGCTGGCGACCGAGCGGCTGAAATCCTGCTCCGACAGGCCCTGATTGCTGTCGCGCGAATACTCGCGCGCCAGGCAATGCCAGTAATCGTCGCGGCCCTGGATGGCGAGCTTCTGCGCGCCGCGCGCATCATCGTCATCCGCCATGACAGTAGATGTGGCAGCAGATGTCATCATCACGAGCGCCGCTCCCACCATCAGCATCCGCATCTTGTTCTCCTTTTTTCGCAGATCCCGCGCAAAGCTTAGAAGGCGTGCGGCAACTGGCCAATCACAACTCGTTTGATTAGGATGAAGGCCCGCTCCCCGTCCATCCGAGATCCTTCCGTGGCCAAAGCAAAAACCGCGTCAAAAAAATCCGGCAACATCTTCATCGGCATCGGCGGCTGGACCTTCGAGCCCTGGCGCGGCGTGTTCTATCCGGAGAAGCTCGCGCAGGCGAAGGAGCTGTCCTACGCAGCCTCGAAGCTGACCTCGATCGAGATCAATGGCACCTATTACGGCTCGCAGAAACCGGAGAGCTTTCGCAAATGGGCAAGCGAGGTGCCGGAGGGTTTCGTGTTCTCGGTCAAGGGTCCGCGCTTCGCCACCAATCGCCGCGTGCTGGCGGAGGCCGGCGATTCCATCAAGCGGTTCTATGATTCCGGCGTGCTGGAACTCGGCGACCATCTCGGACCTGTGCTCTGGCAGTTCGCGCCGACCAAGAAATTCGACGGCGCCGATTTCGGCAAATTCCTCGAGCTCCTGCCGCGCAAGCTCGACGGGCGCGTGTTGCGCCATGTCGTGGAGGTCCGCCACGACAGCTTCTGCACGCCGGATTTCGTCGCGCTGATCCGCGAATTCGAGACGCCCGTGGTGTTTGCGGAGCACGGCAAGTATCCGGCGATCGCCGACGTCGCCGGCGATTTCGTCTATGCCCGGCTGCAGAAGGGCAACGACGAGATCAAGACCTGTTACCCGCCCAAGGAGCTCGATGCCTGGAGCAAGCGGTTTCAAGCTTGGGCCGAGGGAAGCGAACCCGACGACCTGCCGAAGGTTGACAAGGCAAAGCCCAAGAAGGAGCCGCGCGATGTGTTCGCCTACGTGATCCATGAAGGCAAGGTGCGCGCACCGGCCGGCGCCATGGAACTGATTGCGCGGGTGGGCTGAGATTGCTCGATGGCAAAGGCGAAGAAGCTCTTCACAATCGGCTATGAGCAGACACCGCCCAGGGCCGTGCTCGACGAACTTGAACAGGCCGGTGTCAAGCTCGTGGTCGACGTGCGCGCGGTGACCTCCTCGCGCCGGCCGGGCTTCTCCAAGAAGCAGCTCGCCGCCGGCCTCGATGAGCGCGGCATCGCCTATGTCCACCTCGCCGCGCTCGGCACGCCCAGGGAAGGCCGCCTCGCCGCTCGCAGCGGCCAATACGACGTGCTGGAAACGATCTATTCAAAGCACCTGAAGACGCCGCAGGCGAAGGAAGAGCTCGACGAGCTCTCTGCGCTGGTGAAGAAGGCCGGCCCCGTCTGCCTGCTCTGCTACGAGCGCGACCACGCCCATTGCCACCGGCAGATGATCGCGGAGATCATCGAGGAGCGGGATGGGGTGACGGTGAAGAATTTGGCGGGGCGGCAGATCTAGATCCCCGTCATTCCGGGGCGCGCGCGAGCGCGAGCCCGGAATCCATTTACCCACCAACTCTGCGGCCCGATGGATTCCGGGTTCGCGCTACGCGCGCCCCGGATGACAAGTGGAGAGAATTCGCGCGCGGGCGGCGAGGGTTACCCCTCCCCCGCCAAGCTGAACGTGCCTTCCATCATCTGCACGCAGCTTCCGCCGACATGAGCGGAGACGATCTTGCCATCCTGCTTGCGCACGCGCGTCAGGAGGAGGCTCGGGCGGCCCATGTCGAAGCCCTGGCCGATCGTGTGCCGCAATTCGCCCTCGAGCAGGGAATCGAGATCGGCGAACAAGGCCGCCGCGGCGACCGTGGCGCTGCCGGTGGCGGGGTCCTCGATCAGGCCACTCGCACCCGGGAAGAACATCCGCGCCTGCAATTCACAGGGCGACTCCGGCGCAGGGACATCACGGGTGTAGAAATAGATGGCGAAAGCACCGTCACGCGGCAACACCCGGCCGAACGCTGCGGCATCGGGCTTGGCCCGGCGCACGGCGTGGCGCGACCGCACTTCCGCCACCACGAAGGGCGTTCCGACGCCGACGACCTGCGGCGCGTGACGATCGGTCCTGATGTCATCCGTGGTGAGCGACAGGCAAGCCGCGACCTCGGCGGCGGAAAGCTGCGCGAGGCGCGACAGCGGCTGCGGCGCGGTCAGCTCGGCGTTGACCACCCGGCCCTGCTCTCTCCTGATGTCGACCGGCACGAGCCCCGCCTTCTCCTCGAACAGCAGGCGCGGCTTCGGCTCTTTCGCGAACGTGGCCAGCACGAATGCGGTGCCGACGTTGGGGTGCCCCGCGAAAGGAAGCTCCCTGACCGGCGTGAAGATGCGCACCTCCGCGTCATTGTCCCGATCGCGCGGCGGCAGCACGAAGGTTGTCTCGGAATAGTTGAACTCGGTCGCGATCGCCTGCATTTGTGTGGTCGAAAGCCCGCCGGCGTCGAGCACGACGGCGAGCTGGTTACCGCCGAAGGCACGGTCGGTGAACACGTCGACGGTGATGTAGCGCCGCTGCATCTTTCGCTTCCCTTCACGCAAATGGCGGCCACAACCGGCCGCACCGCCGGCATTGTATAAGCCGGCGGCATTACTCGTCATGTCTCAAAACTCGGAGCATTCGGAGCAATCATTGTTGGCGCGACTACAGGCATAGTGAGCCGGCCGCAGCGGATCGCGAGGTCAGGTTGGCGGAGTTCGCCAGCCCGACCTCGTCTGCCTCCATCGTCAGTTCGTCGGCTTCGGCATGCAAGGTGGCTCCTTGTAGGGGGCAGAGGCATACGCGCCCACCGCTGGAGCCCTCACACAATCCGCCGCTGTTTGAGGTGCGGCGCGCCGCGCGGCGACGTCACGGGCGGCTGCGGTCTGAATTTGATAGACGGCGGCAGCGATCAAGGCCGCCGAGACAAAGGTCAATCGGGTCATTGGTTTTCTCCGCGTGACAGACGAAAGCCGAGGACGTTTCGGCTTCCTGAGTGCAGGAGCAGAAAGCTCCGGCAAAAATTTCATCACGCCTCATCAACCAAACGCGAGTTGCGTCTGAAGCCGTCGAAAGCCCCTCACCCCAGCCGAAATACCGCCACCGGCTGCTCGTAGCCACGCACCGCGACTTCGCCGAGCGCAACGGCATCGCCGCCGTCGTCCCCGAGCGCCTCGCGCACGGATGCCGAGATCAGGAGCTGCGAGCCGAACTCCTTGTTCAACGCTTCAAGCCGCGAGGCAAAGTTCACGGTGTCGCCGATCACCGTGTACTCCTTGCGCCGGGGCGAGCCGATATTGCCGGCAACCACCTCGCCGAAATGGATGCCGATGCCGATACGAAGCGGCCAGCTCGTCTGCGCGTTGATGTGATCCATCGCGGTCAGCATCTCGCGGCCTGCGGCAACCGCGCGATGAGCGGCGTCGGAGGCCTCCAGCGGCGCGCCGAACAGCGCCAGAAAGCCGTCTCCGAGAAATTTGTTCACGATGCCGCCCTCGCGGTCGAGAATGTCGACCAGCACCGCGAAGGCGCCGTCGAGCCGGTCGACCACCTCCTGCGGAGAGCGCGTCTGCGCGCCCGCGGTGAAGCCGCGGAAATCGACGAACATCACCGCAACGCGGCGGACGTCACCGCCGGCGCTCGTTCCCTGCGTCATCAGCCGATCCACCACCTGAGGCGAGACGTGCTGGCCGAACAGGTTGGTCACGCGGTCGCGCGCGGTGGCCGCCGCGATGCTCGCGGCAAATTGTCGCCGGAGCTGCGCGCCGACCGTGCCCGCGAGCACGCCGCAGACCAGGATGATGATGCTGCGCACCGCATGGAAATAGGTCTGAGGTTCGCCGATGCCGCTCGAGGGATCATAGATCAGCGCAACCGCGAAGAGCTGGGCCGCGGCGACGAAGCCCGTGAAGGTGGAGAGCCAGAAATCGAGCCGCAGGGTCGAGAGGATGACGAAGATGAAGTAGATCAGCGGCACGGCGAAGCCGAGCGCCTGGCTCGCGCCCATGCTCCGGATTTGCAGGATGAGGATGACCGTGGGCAGCGACGTCTCGATCAGGGCGCCGATATAGCGCCGGACCACCGGCAGATCGCGGTTGAGCCTGAGGTTGCGCCGGATCTGGGTGTAGATCCAGACCTCGAGAAGGATGAAGCCGATCAGAAGGCCGTACTCTTCGAGGAGTCCACGCGTTCCGCGCCAGACCCGGTTCACGACGGCCGGATCGATCAGGTAGATCGCGGTGAGGAAGACGATCATGACGCATCCCGTCATGATCAGCGCCCTCACCCGCAAGAGTTCGGTGCGCAGCACTTCCCGCGTCAGCTCGCGCTCGAAATCCTCCGACAACACGGCATGATGCCGTTTCCTTCTGCTCGCAAAGCTGACCATTCCACCCCCTCGATTCCGGGGTATTTTGCCTCAATCCAGCGTGCGGCGGAAGCGCGTCACGGCGATGACCATGGCGACCAGCATCAGGGCGGCCAGCGCCAGCGCATCGAAGCGCAGGTTCTGCATGGTCGCGCCCTTCAGCATGATGGCGCGCACGATCCGCAGGTAATGCGTCAGCGGCAGGCATTCGCCGACATATTGCGCCCAGGCCGGCATGCCCGCGAACGGGAACATGAATCCGGACAAGAGGATACTCGGCAGGAAGAACATCATCGACATCTGCATGGCCTGAAGCTGGTTCTGCACCACCGTCGAGATCGTATAGCCGATCGACAGGTTGGTGGTGATGAACAGCGTCGACAACAGCGCCAGCAGGACTAAGTTGCCGAGCACGGGTACGCCGAACAGACCGACACCGATGCCGATGATGAGGAAGGCCTGGACGAAGCCGACCAGCACGTAAGGAATGATCTTGCCGAACATCACCTCCACCGGCTTGATCGGCATTGACAACAGGCTCTCCATGGTGCCGCGCTCGACCTCGCGTGTGACCGAGAGCGCAGTGAAGATCAGCATCGTCATGGTCAGGATGGTGCCGACGAGGCCCGGCACGATGTTAAGGCTCGAGGCGGCCGCCGGATTGTAGCGGGCATGTGCCCGGATCTCGAACGGCATCTCCGGGGGATCGCCGATATAGAGATCGTGCGCGAGCGCGGTCTGCACGACCATGCCGAGCGAGCCGAGCGCGGCGCTCGCCGCGATCGGATCGGTCGCATCGGCCGCGACCAGCAGCGCCGGCTTGTCGCCGCGCCGCACCGCGCGCTCGAAGCCGCGTGGGATCTCGACGCCGAACAGCACCTTGCCGGATTTCAGCAGATTGTCGAAATCGTCGACATCGTGCACTTCGTAAAGGAAGCGGAAATAGGCGGTGTTCTCCAGCGCCTTCAGCACCGAGCGGGCGAGATCGCTGTCCTCCTGGAGCAGCACCGCGCTCGGCAGGTTGTGCGGCGTGGTGTTGATGGCGTAGCCGAACAGCAGGAGCTGCATCACCGGCAGCATGACGATCATCGCAAAGGACACGCGATCGCGCCTGAGCTGAATGAATTCCTTGACCAGCATCGCATAGGAGCGCTTCCAGAAACCGAAGCGCTCCCGGATTTCGTGCGTTGGGAACGGCTGATCGACGGCGGTCATTGGAAATTGTCCTTCGAGCGGCCCATCAGTTCGATGAACACGTCCTCGAGCGAAGGCGACGATTTCTGCCAGCGCAGGCCGCTTCTGTCGCGCCATGGCGCGATGCTCGCCTCCAGCGCCGCGACATCGCGTCCCGAGACATGCAGCGACGTGCCGAACGGCGCGACCATGTCGACGCCAGGCTTTCCGGTGAGCTCGGCCGCAAGGCCGTTCAGATCCTCACCCGTCACGGTATAGGTGGTGAGTGCGGATTTCGCGATCACCTCGTCCACCGTGCCGCGCGCCAGGAGATGGCCGTAGGCGATGTAGGCGATCTCGTGACAGCGCTCGGCTTCGTCCATGTAGTGGGTGGACACCAGCACGGTGAGGCCGTCGGCCGCGAGCGCATGGATCTCGTTCCAGAAATCGCGCCGCGCCTTGGGATCGACGCCCGCGGTCGGCTCGTCGAGCAGCAAGAGTTGAGGATTGGGCAAGGTGCAGGCGCCGAGCGCCAGCCGCTGCTTCCAGCCGCCGGAGAGCTCGCCGGCGAGCTGCTCCTCGCGGCCCGAAAGCCCGAGCCGCCTGATCATGTCGCGCGCCGCGCTGCGGGCATCGCGCAGGCCGTAGAGCCGCGCTACGAACTCCAGGTTCTCGCGCACCGAGAGGTCCTGATACAGGCTGAAGCGCTGGGTCATGTAGCCGACCTGGCGCTTGATGCGTTCGGCGTCGCGGCGGATGTCGTAGCCGAGACAGGTGCCCTCGCCGCTGTCCGGCGTGAGCAAGCCGCAGAGGATGCGAATGGTCGTGGTCTTGCCCGAGCCGTTGGGCCCGAGAAAGCCGTAGATCGAGCCGCGCTTCACCTGCATCGACAGATCGTGCACGACCTCGCGGCCGCCGAACGATTTCGTCAGGCCCTTGACGTCGATCGCGATGCCGTTGCCGGATGTCCCGTTCATCGCTTGTCCGCCACTGGAGTCTTTGGATTGAGATAGATGCTGATTGGCTGACCCACCCGCAAGGCATCCGGCCGCGCGGGCCGCGCCTGGATCAGGTAGACGAGCTTGTTGCGCTCATCGAGGCTGTAGATCACCGGCGGGGTGTATTCGGCCGAAGTCGCGATGAAATAGATCTTTGCGGTGAGGTCATCAGCGCAATTGTCGCAGGACACGCGAACCTGATCGCCGATCGCGAGCTTCGGCAGCTCCGCCTCCGGCACGAAGAAGCGCAGCTTCATGTTGCCGGGCGGCATGATGGATAGCACCGGCCGCTGCGCGCCAACCATCTCGCCTTCGCGGAAATAGATCTGCTGGATGGTGCCGGCAACCGGCGCAAAGCACTTGCGCCGCGCCATCCGCGTCTCCGATGTCGCCACGCGTGCTTCCGCGACCCGCAAGGCCGAGACCGCGGAATCCAGATTGGCCTGCGTGCCGGAGCCGGTCTTGCTGAGCGAGGCCGCGCGATCATAGGTCTGCTGCGCGTTCGCGAGCGTCGCCTTGTTCTGGTTGAGATCGGCAAGCTGGAGATCGTCGTCGACGGAATAGAGGTGATCGCCGACCTTGACCTCGTCACCTTCGCGGACATTGAGCTTGATCACGCGACCGGCCTCGTCGGGGCTGACGAAAATCATGTCGGCCTCGACCCAGCCCTGGAAGCCGGGATCACGCTTCTCCATGCACCCGGCAAGCCCAGTTGCGAGCACGACGGCCACGATCATATGAAGTCGCGCCTGGCGTACTGAAAGCCGGGCCTTCATCCTTCGAGACACGCGTTCCGCGCTCCTCAGGATGAGGATGAAGTGCGAAATAATTTGCGACGACGTCATGTCGTCCTCCGTTCACCAAAAATCAAATCAAGATGGACGCGCAGCATCTCCTGCGCATCGAGCGGCGCATGCCGCGCAAACAGGCTCTGCCAGATCACCGCGATCATCGCCGGTGCGACCAGGATCTGGGGGAAGCGTGCGAGGTTCTTCTGCTGGATCTCGCCGCGGGCGATGCCGAGCTCGATCAGCGCGCGCATGCCTGCGATCCCGCGCGAGACGACCTCGCGATAGTAGAAATCGGCCACCGCCGGGAAGCGCGGCCCCTCCGCCACGATCAGGCGCACGAGATCGCCGCGCCTGGTGTTCGCGACCTCCTTGAGGAAATTGCTGGCAAAGGACTCGACGAGATCGCGCACCGAGCCGGTCGGCGGCGGCAGCGTCGTGAGCTTCTCCACCACCGGTACGATCACGATGCGGACCAGCTCCTCGAACATCGATTCCTTGTCCTTGAAATGCAGGTAGATCGTGCCCTTGGCGACGCCCGCGCGCTTGGCGATGTCGTCGAGCCGTGTCGCCGCGAAGCCGCGCGCGATGAATTCCTCCAGCGCCGCCTCCACGATCGCCGCGCGCCGCTCAGCCGCCCGTGCGGCGCGGTTCGAGGCGCCTGCAACGGCGTCGCCACCTGCTTTGGATGCGCCGCCCTTTGCGATCGTGCGGACGTCTGGCGGGGCGGAAATGTGGATCGGGGTCTTTACCATTTTTAGATTATGACTGACCGGTCAGTCATAGTCAATCGGACCAACACATTAGTCTTGACTAATGCATTAGCCTGGACTAATTGGTTGGCCATGAGCGAAGCCGCCCCAAACCTGGTTACGACCGTCATGCGCGCGCTGGCCGATCCGACCCGGCGCGCCGTGTTCGAGCGTGTCTTCGAGAGCAAAGAGATCAGCGTCGCCGAGCTGACGCGCGGCAGCGGTGTGACCCAAGGCGCGATTTCGCAGCACCTGAAATCCCTCCGGCAGGCCGGCCTCGTCGCCGAGCGTGCCGAGGGCCGCAATGTCTACTATCGCGCCGCCCCTCAAGGGCTCGAGCCGCTGGTCGAATGGATGGACCATTACGGCGTGTTCTGGCGCGAGCGCTTCCAAAACCTGCGTACCCTGTTGAAGGAGATCGATCCGTGAGTGCTGCCGAGTTGAAAGCCAAGCCCCAAGAAAACACACAGGACATCGTCATCGACGAGGTCCTCCCTCACTCCACCGAGACGATCTGGAAGGCGCTGACGACCGCCCAGTTGATCGGGCGCTGGCTGATGCCGCCGACCGGCTTCGAGGCAACCGAAGGCAACACTTTCACGTTCAAGACCAACCCGGCCGGCGCCTGGGATGGCGTGATCCATTGCCGCGTTCTCGAAGTCGTGCCGAACCGGCGCCTCGCCTACGCCTGGAAGGGCGGCGACGAAGGCAATACCGGCTACGGCTCGCCGCTCAATACCGTCGTCACCTGGTCCCTCACGCCGGTCGAAGCCGGTACGCGCGTGCGCCTCGTGCATTCGGGCTTCCTGACGCCCAGGAACGACACCGCCTACCGCAACATGAGCGATGGCTGGACCAAGGTCCTGCAGAGGCTCGACGCGGTCAGCGGCGAAGAGTGAGAGGGAGATATCGCGATGAAGAAGCCCTATACCGGCGGCTGCGCCTGCGGCGCGATCCGCTATTCGATCTCCGGTGAGCCTCTCTTCGCCAACCACTGCCAGTGCCGGGACTGCCAGCGTGAAAGTGGCAGCGGTCACGGCTCGTACGCGACCTTCGCGCGCGCCGGCGTCACGGTGACAGGTGAGGCCAAGCAATGGGACATGGTCGGTGACAGCGGCAATGTGAAGACGCGCGCCTTCTGCTCCGTGTGCGGCTTGCCGGTCTACATGACCTTCGCGGCGATGCCCGACATCTTCACCATCCGCGCCGCGAGCCTCGACGAGCCGTCTCGCTACAAGCCCCAGGTGGTCACTTACGCCGCGCGCGGACATGGCTGGGATCAGCTCGATCCCAGCCTGCCGAAGTTCGAGGGCATGCCGCCGGCGTGAGGCGCCGACATTAGGCGCCCCAGCATCGTGCCCAGAACTGGTCTTTCAAGCCTGAGGCGGCCCCGTCGAGCAGGCGTTTGAGCTCGACGGGTGATCGCGCGCGCGTTGTGGCCTGCCATTCGGTTCGCGGCCGACCACGCTTTTGCGGCGAGACATGAGCTGCCTCGGGGTGTGAGCTGCATCGTGCCAGCAGGGCCGGAAGGGCCCTGCTGCGTCGATCAGACCAACAACGCGTCTGAATGATGCGTCAGCGTCGATGCCCCAGCTAGCGGCATGCTCTGGATTGCGCCGAACAGACCATGCGTCTCGCCGTCGATGCCGTCGGTGAAGTAGAGGGTGTTCGGGCTGCCGTCGTTGCCGCTGCCCCCGAAAGTCAGGGCCCAGAGACCGCCCGGCGTGTTTCCCGAACCGACGGAGATCGGGATGGTGCCTTCGAAGTGGTGGGTCTGGGGATCGAAAGCGTTGATTTCGCTATGCAGGAAGCTGAAATTGCCCACCAGAAGGTCGCCGCTGAACTGGCCGAAATTGTCCGGAGCGATAGCGACGCCCCACGGAGCGGCGAGAGGAGTGTGAGGGCCGCCGAGCAGCACTCCATGCGGCTCGAGTTTGCCGCTCTCGCTGAAAATGGCCACCGCCCCGTCGCCTTCGTCGGCCACTATCTGCGCATCGCGCCCGGAAGGCGCGTAGGTCACATACACTTCGCCACCGATGTCCGTCGCATTGAAGGGGACGAGCCCCCGGGCCGCGATCTGGCCCGGGGTCTTGAACGCGTGATCGCCTAGGTCGACCGGGTCGAAGCTACTGTTGAAGACGTCGATGGTCCCGGCGCTGGTGTTGGCGGCGTAGAGCATCGTATGAGCCTCGTTGATTGCCAATCCGGTATAGACGGCGCCCGGCGTCGTCACTTCGACGGACGCGGTCGTCCCGAGGCCGGGGTTCCAGCCGGAGATCGTCCCGTTGAGATCGGCGAAGATGAAGCGGGCGCTCGCGTCGTCGTCCAGGATGAAAGACGAGGCGTTCGTATTGGAGACCTGTCCCGTGGGGCCCTGGGGTCCGGTCGCGGTGGTTGGGATGCTCACGGTGAGAACCGCGGGAGAGACATCGGTGCTGTCGGTCACCGGGTAGACGGTGGCCAAGTTGGTCTGCTGGTCCGAGATCCAGAAGGGGCTGCCGGGGAGAAACGAGACGCCCCAAGGGTTCACCAAATTCGGATCGGTTACCGTGGCGAGTCCGGGGATATCCGAGACCAGGTTCGTCTGAACATAGATAGCCGCATCGGCGGCGTCGGCGGACGTCGGGTCAGTGTGGAACGGCGCTTTCATGATTGTTCCTCCATGATGCAACGACTGACTGAGATGGTCGAGCAGATGTCTTTCATCCGAGAACATCGGAAACGATGCCGCCTGGCGGATTCATAGCGATGAAGTCGTCAGCTCCAGCAAAGGGCTTCGGTGCTTGACTGCAGAGGTAAAATGATGGGCGGCAATCACCGGCCAAATGCTCTATTCTGCCGTGGCCTGTTGAGGGGCCGGCACTCAACACTGCGCATGCTGACGGAAGCAAACAGGCAGGGCCCGATTGCGAGAGAGGCTGATGACACGCGTTTCATCGCTGCACTCCCTTTCCAGACGATTTTACTTCAAGACGATTTTGCGAGCAGTACCGTACTGGCCAATGCGAGCGCACGCATTGTCATGTCCAAGCGGTGAGGTCCTGATCGCTGCCAATAAAACCCCGGCAAGGTACAAACTATCCCGCGCTGTCCGATTTTTTTTGCGCCACTCTTTGCCGAGCGATCTTGTGTGCACCACTGTCGACGGCAGATAGACCGCATCTCATTTTGACGCCACGACAGCTTGACTTATCTGTCAGAAACTAACTCACGATTTATTTTGCGATTTTGTACTGGGCTTTTGTGTCGCTAACGGCCGCGCGAGCCCTTGATTGGAGTCAAGCAGCACATGTTTGCTGCAAGCCACGCGATAACAATCAAGTGACAACGCGCCGCGCGCGGTGCCGATTTCAGCTATGGAATTTCAAGCCGTCGACGATCTTGTCGATCACCTTGCGCTCGGCGCGCATGGCGATACCGACGAGATTGAGGTCGGCGCGGGCAACCGCCCTCACCGCCTCGCGGTTGGCGGCGTCATGCGTGGTCTTGAACATGTCCTCGGTGTAGACCGCCGGAGTGACGCCACGCGACAGCGCGCGATCGAGCGCACGCGATAGCGCAGGACCATCAGCGCCATAGATCAGGATCGGCTGACCGATCAGCGAGAGATACTTCGTTCCCGAGGCGTCTTCATAGGGCTCGCCGATGCATTCCGGAAACGCCGCCGCAATGCCGCTGGTGAGAAAGGATGCAACGTTGAGCTTCTGCCAGGCCTGCAGATCGGTCCGGATCACGACCGCGATCTTGGTGTCGAATTGCATCGGTTCCTTCCGCTGTCATTCCGGGTTCGATGCTCCGGGCCGCGCTTCGCGCGGTACCGTCGCATCGCCCCGGCATGACGGCAAGGGGAATCACCCCTTCGCGTCGCAGGCCCAGGCGCGGATCACGCATTCCTTGCCGCCATACTTGTAGCATTCGCGCGTGGCGGCATTCAGCGAGGCCGAGATCTTCGGCTTGACGGCGTAGCCATAGGCACCGCAGGGATTGCTGAGATCGATCGACATCGCAGCGCAGGCGCGCTTCATCGTCACCGTCGTGCACTCGCCCTTGCACTGCCTCTGCGCCGCCGCACGCGCCTCGTGCTCGCCGGCATAGTCATAAGCCTGGCCGTAGGCGCCGCACTTGCCGACCGCGAACGCACCGGCGGCGTGGGCTTCGGTGATGTAACGGGCGCCAGTGACAACAACCGAAAAGACAAAGCAAAACATCGCGCAACGGCGCGCGACGACATTCGAAGCCATGGAAAAACCCCTCCCCCCAGGCAGGTGGCGGCGACTGTAAGCGGCGGTCGTTTCCAGATGGTGAACGAGTGGTTGAAAACGGGAGTCGAAAGGCGCGGATGAATTCGTAGGGTGGGTTAGCGCAGTGTAACCCACCACTTCTCTTTCCGCTGTGAGATGGTGGGTTACGCTTAGTGGACTGCGCTTCGCGCAGCCGCAGGGCTAACTCACCCTACGGCACCGTTATCCGCGTCTTGCCGCCTCAAGCGCCTGCGGCGTGTCGATGTCGAGGAAGGCGCTCTCGCCGTCGACCGGCACTTCGGCGACAGCCTCGGCGTGCTTTGCGATGAGATGGCGCGCGCCGACGTCGCCGTCGAGCGTCATCAGCTCGCTGAAGAAGCGGCGCGACCACAGCACGGGATTGCCGCGACGGCCTTCGCTCACGGGAACGACGATGAGATTGCCGCGGTCCGGCGCAAAGCCGTCGATAAGGCGATCGATCAGGCCGGAATCGATCAGCGGCATGTCGCCGAGGCAGACCAGGACGCCGTCGCAAGCCTCTGGCACGGCCGCGATGCCGGCCTTGACCGAACTTGCGATGCCGCCGGCGAAATCCGGATTGCGGACGAACTTCACCTTCAGGCCTTGCAGGGCCTGCTCGACCAGCTCGGCCTGATGGCCGGTGACGACGATCACCTCCGATGCCTTCGACGCCAGCGCCTGCTCGGTCGCGAGGCGTACCAGCTTCTTGCCGTCGAGTTCGGCAAGCAACTTGTTCGGTCCGCCCATCCGGGTCGAGCGTCCCGCCGCGAGCACGATAGCCGCGACCTGTCTGTTGCCCTCAGTCTCGGGCTTGGCGCGCGGCTGCGGCCGCGTAACGATCTCCATCAACAGGCCGCCGACGCCCATGCCCATCAGCTCGGCACGCGTCACCTTGATGCCGGCCAAGAGCCGCATCAGCACCCAGTCGAACCCGTTCTCGACCGGCGAGCGCGCGCAGCCCGGCGCACCCAGCACCGGCACGCCGCCGGCGCGCGCAATCAACAGGAGGTTGCCGGGATCGACCGGCATGCCGAAATGCTCGATCTCGCCGCCTATTCCCGTAACAGCCGCCGGGATCACGTCGCGACGGTCAGCGATCGCGGAGGCCCCGAACACGATCACGAGCTCGGCACCTAACCCGAGCAGCTCATTGATCGCGGCCGACAGTTCCCGCTGCTCGTGCGGGACGCGCCGCTCTGCAATGATGCTGGCACCAGCCGGCGCGAGCCGCTCGGCGGTGACGCGCAGCGTCTTGTCGACCACCTTGGAGGACAAGCCCGGCAGCAGCGTCGAGACCACGCCGACGCGCTTGATCACGTAGGGTGCGACCGTCATCACGTCCTTGCCCGCGGCCTTCACCGCGGCATCGCGCAAGCTTTCCTCGACACCGAAAGGAATGATCTTGACGGTGCCGACCATCTCGCCTTCGACCACCGGCTTGAAGGCGGAGAGCGTGGCAAAGGTGATGGCCTCGTCGATGTTGTTGATGCGGTCGACCGCGGCGCGGTCAATCACCAGCACGCCCGGGCGCGCCGCGAACAAATTGGCGCGGCCGGTGAACGCGCGCTCGACATGGATGCCATCGCCGCCGACGGCGAGCGCGATGCTGGCGGCCGCGACGTCCTCGGAGACGTCGCCCTCCTCCATGCGCACCACCACGATGTCCTTGATGCCGGCGCGCTCCAGCGTCTCGACCTCGCCAGGGCCGATCGTCGTGCCCTTCTTCAGCACCAGCGATCCCTGGCGCAGGGTATGGACGGTCACCCCGCCGATCGCATCCTTGGGGCTCGCCGGGCCGAATTTCATGCCGCTTCTTCTTTTTCTTTTGGAGGCAGCCGAAGCACCGCCGTGATCTCGGCCATGATCGCGACCGCAATCTCGGACGGCGAGACCGCGCCGATCGCAAGGCCAATCGGCGCGTGGATGCGCGCGATGTCGCTCTCCTTCGCGCCCTGCGCCCGCAGCCGGTCGCCGCGCTTGGCGTGCGTCTTCCGCGAGCCGAGCGCGCCGATATAGAAGCAACCGCGCTCGAAGGCGTGCAGCAGCGCGGGATCGTCGATCTTCGGATCGTGCGTCACCGCGACAAAGGCCGTGTAGGCATCGACATTGAGCGGCGGCAGCGCCGTGTCGGGCCACTCGGCGACCAGCGGAACGTCGGGGAAGCGCTCGGGGCTCGCAAACGCCGTGCGCGGATCGACCACGGTGACGTCATAGCCGAGCGAGCGCGCCAATGGCGCGAGCGCCTGGCTGATATGGACCGCACCGACGATGACGAGCTTTGCGGTCGGCGCGTAGACGTTGAGGAACAGCTTCTTGCCCCCGGCCTCGACGTTGGCGCTCTTGCCCATCCGAAGCTGCTTCTCAAGCTCGGCGCGTAAGGAATCCCTGGCAAAGTCCTTGGCCTTCACCAGCCGCTGCTCGCCGCTCTCGGTGTCAGTCACCAGGATCACCGGCCGCCGCGCGGCGCGCTCGGAATTGAGTTCGTGCAGGATCTCGAGCTTCACGGCTAGCCGACCTTCTCGACGAAGACGCGGATGGTGCCGCCGCAGGACAGGCCGACATTCCAGGCGGTCTCGTCGGCGACGCCGAACTCCAGCATCTTGGGCTTGCCGCTCTCGATCACGTCCATCGCCTCGGTGACCACGGCGCCCTCGACGCAGCCGCCGGAGACCGAGCCCAGGAACGTGCCTTCGTCGTTGATGACGAGGCTCGAGCCCGCAGGCCGCGGCGCCGAGCCCCAGGTCTCCACCACGGTGGCGAGCGCAACACCACGACCGGCCTTCTGCCAGTCCTCCGCCGCCTTCAGGATATCCTCGTCGCGATCGAGCATAGGCCACCTCTCAAGCTGCGGAGCGGATCAGGCTGCGGTGATGCGGCGGCAGCGGCTGGGAGAGCGTTTTGATCAGCTCCTGGATCGAACTCAAATTATGCACGGGGCGGAATTCGTCAACGTGCGGGAGCATCATTTTGATGCCCTGCGCCTTGGCCTCGAAGCCGCCAAACCGCAGCAGCGGGTTCAGCCAGATCAGCCGCCGGCAGGATCGGTGCAGCCGGTCCATCTCGAAGGCGAGCTTGGAATCGGCCTCCCGCTCCAGCCCGTCGGAGATCAGCAGCACGATGGCGCCCTGGCTCAGCACGCGCCGCGCCCACAATTTGTTGAAGTTGTGCAGCGAGGTCGCAATGCGCGTGCCGCCGGCCCAGTCCTCGACCGCGGCCGAGCAGCTCGCCAGCGCCTCGTCGGGATCGCGCTGGCGCAGCGCACGGGTGACGTTGGTGAGGCGGGTGCCGAACAGGAATACCGAGACGCGCTTGCGCGCATCCGTGATGGCGTGGAGGAAATGCAGGAACAGGCGGGTGTACTCGCTCATCGAGCCCGAGATGTCGAGTAGCGCCACGATCGGCGCCGGCTTCTCGATCCGGCCGAGATGATGGAGGTCGATGATGTCGCCGCCGGTGCGTAAAGACGCGCGCAGCGTGCGGCGCAGGTCGAGCCGCAAGCCGCGTGGATCGGGCCGTTGCCGGCGGGTCAAAAGCTCGGCCTGCGGCAGCCGCATCTTCTCGATCGCGCGCAGTGCCTCCGTGATCTCCGCTGCGCTCATCTGCGCAAAATCCTTCTTCTGGAGGATTTCCTTGTCGGAGACCGACAGGCGCAGATCCTGCTCCTGGTGCTGCGGCGTCTCGGTCATGTGCGGCTGCGACAGCGCCTCCTGGACCCGGCGCGAGGCCGGCGGCGGCTTCTTCTTGGCGTGATCGGGCAGCGGCACAGAATCCAGCATGTGCTTCCACTCTTCCGAGGCGCGGAAGAACAGGTTGAAGGCCTGCTTGAAGATCAGCGCATGCTCATGGCGCTTGACGAAGATCGCCTCCAGCGTGGTGAAGACATCGGCGCGACTGCCGATCTCGATCACCTGCAGCGCGTTCATGGCATCGATGACCGCGCCCGGCCCCACCGGCAGGCCCGCCGCGCGCAGCGCGCGCGCAAAGCCGACGATGTTGTCGGCGAACTGCTCGGTCTTGTCAGGCGCAAGGTGGTTGATGGCCATGGTCCAACACT
>NZ_JALGCN010000015.1:0-179763 GCF_038085055.1 Bradyrhizobium sp. ISRA442 | reverse complement strand
GGCGAATGCGCGACCGCTCGAAGACTGCCCCGCGCTTTCTCGGTGTGATCTCCTGCTCGTATCGCTTCAGCAGGTCGGCGACGGTTAGCCGCTTTAGCTCCTTGATGTCTTTGGGCAGTTCGGCCCGATCGATTGATCGCTCCTTTTCACGTGCCCAGGCGAGGGCGTCGGCTCGCGTCGAGAATGACTTGGACAAGGCGGGATAGCCCGCGCGGCGCACTTGGGCTTGCCAAGTTTGGCCTCTCTTCCGAATGGTTGGCATGGGTTTTCCGTCCAGCTGTGACAGGGCTGTGACGGATCGGGTCTCTCAGGAGATCAGGAAGCGTGAGCGCCGAGCGAGAACACCAGCAAAATAAGCGGTGTAGGGCTGGCGCACCCGACACGATTCGAACGTGTGACCTTTGCCTTCGGAGGGCAACGCTCTATCCAGCTGAGCTACGGGTGCAGTGACCGCTCATTTAGCCGATTGGCGAGGGGCGGGCAACCGCTTCTCGCTGCCTCCATCTAGGCCGATTTGCGCGGCGGGAGCCGGAACCTCCGGCGTTTTGCGGTCGAGCCTGACGAACTCGGCCCAAGACTCGTTCGGGCGGCCCCCGAGCAGCCGGTCGGGGCCGCCATCGCTCTCACCGGGGATGTGGCTTGCGACGCTGAGAGTGACGTGATCACCGGCGTCCTCGCCGCCGTCGGCGATCCTGACCACAGTGGCGACCCGCGGGCCCTGGCGGTTCGACATCCTTAGGCCACCGCTGCCACCGCGACGGCACCCGGACCAAACAGCTTGCGCACCTCAGTCGCCGCCTTCGGTGCGCTGAACAGATAACCCTGCATCTCGGTGCAGCCGAGCATGCGCAGGATCTCGCGCTGCGCCTCGGTCTCGACGCCCTCGGCCACCGTGGTCATGTTGCTGGCAGAGGCGATGTTCACCACTGCCTGCACGATGACGGGCGCCCCGCTCGCGTCCGCGATGTCGGCGACGAAGCAGCGGTCGATCTTGATCTTGTCGAACGGGAAGCGCTTCAGATAGCTCAGCGAGGAATAGCCGGTGCCGAAATCGTCGAGCGCGATGCGCACGCCGATCGAGCGGAGCTGGTGCAGGATCGAGAGCGCCGCCTCGTCGTCGCGGATCAGCACGGCCTCGGTGATCTCGAGTTCGAGCCGGCGCGGGTCTAATCCGGAGGAGGCGAGCGCGCCCGCGATCTTCAGCGCCAGCGTATCGCATTTGAGCTGCACCGGCGAGACGTTGACCGCGAGCCGCACATGGGCAGGCCAGGACGCGGCTTCGGCGCAGGCGGTGCGCAGCACCCAGTCGCCGATCTCGGTGATCAGGCCGGTATCCTCGGCAATCGGAATGAACTCGGCCGGCGAGACCATGCCGCGTTCGGGATGCCGCCAGCGCAGCAGCGCCTCGCAGCCGGAGACCGCGCCGGTGCGCAGATTGACCAGCGGCTGGTAATTGAGCTCGAAGCCGCCGTCGACCATGGCCTGGCGCAGATCCTGCTCCATGGTGAGGCGCGCCTTGGCGCTCGCATCCATGGCGGGCACGAAGAAGCGATATGTGCGGCGCCCTTCCGCCTTGGCGCCGTACATCGCGAGGTCGGCATTCTTGATGAGCTGATCGAGATCGGTGCCGTCCTGCGGCGCAAGCGCGATGCCGATGCTGGCATCGGTCGAGAGCTGGTGGCCGAGGCAATGATAGGGCCGGCGGATCGCCTCGTGGATGCGGGTCACGAACGACACCACGTCGGCGGAGGACTGCACCTTGGTCTGGATCACGGCGAATTCGTCGCCGCCGAGCCGTGCGATCAGATCGCCGTCCTGGAGGCAGGCGCGAATGCGCCCTGCGATTGCCTTCAACAGCTCGTCGCCGACATGGTGGCCGAGCGAATCGTTGATGCCCTTGAACTCGTCGACGTCGATGTAGAGCAGCGCGAATTGCTCGCCGTCGGCGACCTTCTCCAGCTCGCGTTCGATCTGTTCGCGGAACAGCGCGCGGTTGGGCAGGTCGGTCAGCGCATCGTAGTGCGCCATATGCGCGATCTTCTCGTCGGCCTTTCGCTGCTCTGTGATGTCCTCGATGACGTTGATGATGTAGCGCGGCTCGCCCGCCTTGTCGCGGATGCCGATGCGTTTCGAGATGGTGTGACGCTGGCCGTCGGTCCGCGTCTTCCAGGTCTGCTCCTTGAGCAACAGTCGATTGGGCGATCGCAGCAGGGCGTCATCATCGCGGGTGACGATATCGGCGTCCGCTGTCGGCAGGATGTCGGCAGCGGTCTTGCCGACGATAGTGTCGCCCGATTCCCTGAAGATTTCCTCGGCAATCCGGTTGACCAGCAGATATTGCCGTGTGCGGGCGTCCTTCACGGTGATCTGCGAGGGGATGTGGTCGATGATCTCACGCAGGAACGTGTAGTTGCGGTCGCGCTCCTGCTCCAGGTTGCGCCGCTCGGTGATTTCCTCGATGGTGGCGACCCACCCGCCCTGCGCGAGCGGGGTGTTGATGACCTGAAAGGCGCGGCCGTTGGGCAGTTGATGGATCCTCGTCGAGACCGTGCCTTCGGCGACGATCCTCATGACGTCGGCGCAAAACGCCTCGACGTCGCCGTCGAACGCTCCACGCTCCTTGCGATGGTACATCGCTTCATGGATGTGGCAGCCGGGCTTGATGACGTCGGTCGACAGGCCGAACATGTCGGCATAGCGGCGGTTGCAGGTGACGATATATCCGGCGGCATCGTACAGTATCAGCCCTTGCGACATGTTGTTCAGGGCGGTGTCGAGCCGCAGCCGCTCCGCTTCCAGCCGCTCCTGGGCCTCGCGGTTCTGCCGGTTGATCTGGCGAATGATCAGATAGAGGATCAGCGCAATCACCGCCGCCGACACGGTCGCCGTGGTGACCATGAAGCCGGTCTGCTGCCGCCAGTCCGCAAGCGCAGCCGCCGTGGTGTTGGTCGCAACGATGACGAGAGGGAAGTGATTCAGCGACGCCGCCGAGCCCAGCCGCTCCTCGCCATCGACGGGGCTCTTGACGCGAAGCGTGTGCTGACCGCCCTTGGTCAGCACCTCACGCATCAGGGGCGCATTCTTGAAGCTTCTGCCGATCAGCCCCTCGACGTGCGGGTAGCGCGCCAGCATCTTGCCCTCGCGGTCGAACAGCGAGATGGCGGCGCCATCGGCGAGCGCCACCGAGGCGAAATAGCGTTGATAGCTGTCGGGGTCGATCCGGCGGACCATGGCGCCGAAGAAGGTGCCGTCCGGCGCGCTCAGCCGGCGCGCCACGATCGTGGTCCATTTGCCGAGGATGAAGCTGCGCACGGATTCCAGCAGCACCGGCTCGGCAAGCGGATTCGACTTGAAGGTCTGGAAGTAGGCGCGCGAGGAGACGTTGATCTTGGGCAGCTTCTGGGCCCGCGACCAGTTGATCAGCTCGCCGTCGGCGTCGTAGATCGCGATGTCGCCGAGATAGGACACGGCGCCGACCTTGCTGCGCAGCATCTGGTTCGCGGCAGGTCCGGACATCCGCTCGCGGAACATTTCGGGCGAGGTGATCTCCGGCAGATGCATCTGCCCGATCAGATCGGCCGCGGTGAGGTCGGAGTCTTCGAACTGCTGATCGAAATGGCGCGCGATCAACTTGACGGTGTTTTCCAGCTCGCGCTCGCGATTGGTCAGCGTACGCTCGCGAAATTCGCCGACCGCCATGGCGGTCACGGCGAAGATGCCGGCCACGAGCAATGCGCCGGACAGAGTCAGCCACAGCACCGGGCCGCGCCGCATGGCAGCGTCCCAGCCGGCCTTTGCGGCCCGGAACATCGCGGTTGCCATTCTGGAAAAAACTTGGCGCATTCCCCCTCCCTGAGGGAACACGAATACACCGCACAAATGGCCCAAACCTTAGGAAAGCCGGTTACCCAAGGCTTAACCCGGTTGCGCCGCCGCGTTGGCGTGCAGCTCAGCGGGAATTTTATCGCGTTGCCCGCAGGTTGCACGGCGCGTCCGACAAGCGCTGCGTTGCATCATTAATCGCAGCTTAATGCGAGGCGCCCGCGCCCTTGCCGCCGCCGCCCGTGCGCAGCCGCCCCACCACGCCGGTCGGGAAGAAGTAGACGCTCGCAATGAACAGCAGACCAAGCCACAGCAGCCAGCGGTCCGGATGCAGGAGCCCCGGCAGCAGCGGCAGGCCGGCCTCCGTCGCTGCCTTGGAGGCAACGCCCATCAGCGACTGCAGATAGTTCTGGGCGAGGATGAAGATCGTGGCGCCGATGATCGCGCCGTAGATCGTGCCCATGCCGCCGATCACCACCATCAGGAGGATGTCCAGCATGATCGAGAAGCTGAGCGAGGTGTCGGGCCCGGCATAGCGCAGCCAGAGCGCATTCAGAATGCCGGCGCTGGCGGCGACCAAGGCGGCCAGGCAATTGGCGTAGGTGAGATGGAAGACGGTGCGGAAGCCGAGCGCCTCGGCGCGGAAGCGGTTTTCGCGGATCGCCTGCAGCACGCGCCCGAACGGCGAGTTCACCACCCGCAACAGGCCGAGGATCATCAGCGCCGAGACGGCGAAGACGAGATAGTAGGTCAGGGTGCGGCCGTTGATCTCGAAGCCCAGGAGATTTTTGGAGATCAGCACCGTGCCGGGCCGAAGCAGTTCGGGCAGTTGAAAGCTGCGGCCATCCTCGCCCCCGGTCAGCCAGGAGAGCTGCGAGGCCAGCACCTGGAAGGCGGAGGCGACCGCCAGCGTGATCATGGCAAAGAAGATCGCCGCCACCCGCAGCGAGAACAAGCCGATGGCGAGCGCGAGCAGCGCCGCGAGCGGCAGGCCGACGGCGATGCCGGTTGCGACCGCGGCCCAATTCGGGCCGATCGCGTACAGCGCGATCGCGATCGCGTAGCTGCCGATGCCGTAGAACATGGTATGAGCGAACGACACCGAGCCGGTATAGCCGAGCAGGAGGTCGTAGGAGGCAACGAGCGCGGCGAAGACGCAGATCTTGGCCGCGACGTTCAGCGCCTTGGCGCCGGGAAACAGGAAGGGCGTCGCCGCCAGCGCCAGGATGATGACGACGAGAATGAGGGTGAGCACGCGGCTCTTCGGCGGATCGCCTGACAAAATCATCATCGGCTGGTCACCGCATAGAGGCCGCGCGGCCGCCACATCAGGATGGCGACCATCAGCAGGATGTTGGAGACGAGAGCGAGCTTCGGCACCAGGAAGCCGCCGTAATTGGCGACCATCGCCACCAGGATCGCGCCGATGAAGCAGCCGCCGATCGATCCCAGGCCGCCGATGATGACGACGATGAAGATCAACACGGTGAGGTCGTCGCTCATGGAGGCATGGACCTGCTCGCGATACAGCGCCCACATCACCCCGCCGAGGCCGGCAAGCGCCGATCCCGTCATGAACACGCCGAGGAACAGGCGGCGGATGCGGTAGCCGAGCGCCTCGACCATCTCGCGATTTTCGACGCCGGCGCGAATCAGGAGGCCGAGCTTGGTGCGGTTGAGCACGAGCTGGATCGCGATGAAGACAATGAGGCCGATCAGCGTGGCGAGCACGCGGTACTTCGCGATCGCGACGTCGCCGATGACGAACGAGCCGCGCAGCGAGGCCGGCAGCGGCAGCGGGATGATCTGCGGCCCCCACAGCGCATAGAGCGTCTGCTCTGCGACGATCAGGCCACCCGTCGTCATCAGGATCTGCTTCAGGTGCTGGCCGTAGACGGGCAGGATCAGCACGCGTTCGACGATCAGGCCGAGCGCACCGGAGACGGCCATCGAGAGCAGCGCCGCCGGTGCCACTACGGCGAGGTTCATCCAGAGCGAGTCGGCCTGCATGGAGGCCGCGAAGGGCGCCAGCACCAGCGTCGCGATATAGGCGCCGACCGCGATGAAGGCGCCGTGGCCGAAGTTGAGCACGTCCATCAGCCCGAACACCAGCGTCAGGCCTGACGCCATGATGAAGATCATCATGCCCATGGCGAGGCTCGCAGCCGTTAGCGTCAGCCAGGAGCTGGTCGAGCCGATGAATGGGATCACCGCCAGCGCCAGTGCGATCGGCAACAGGATCGGCGCGAGATCGCGCTTCGGCTTCGGCAGCGGGTCGGTTGCGGCAAGTTCGGTCACTGATGCGCCTCCAGGCTCAGGCCGAGCAGCCGCTCCTGCAGCGGCACGTCGGCGGCCAGCACCGCCATCTCGCCGCGGTGCACGATGGTGCCGTTGTCCATGACCAGCACGCTGTCGCCGAGCTCGCAGGCGGCGAAGAAATTCTGTTCCACGAGGAGAATGGTGGCGCCCTTGCGCTTGATCTCCTTCAGGCACTCGATCAGCGCCATGACGATGGCGGGCGCCAGCCCCTTGGTCGGCTCGTCGATCAGGAGCAGCTTGCGCGGCTCGATGATGGCGCGCGCGATCGACAGCATCTGCTTCTGTCCGCCGGAGAGGCCGCCGGCGCGCGACAGCCAGAACCGGCGCAGCGCCGGGAAGAAGCCGAAGATCCAGTCGAGCTGGCTGTCGTCGAGCGGCGCGTCGCGTGCCGCCAGCACGAGATTTTCTTTCACGGTGAGATCGGAGAACACCGCCATGCTCTCCGGCACGTAGCCGACGCCGCGCCGCGCGATATCGGGCGTGGCGCAGCCCTCGATGCGCTCGCCGGCCAGCACGATCTGGCCGCTGGAAGCCTGCCACAGGCCCATGATGGTGCGCAGCGTCGTGGTCTTGCCGGCGCCGTTGCGGCCGAGCAGCATGGTGGTCTGCCCCTGCGGGACCGCAAGATCGATGCCCTGGAGGATGTGATAGCGGCCGATATGGGTGTGCACGCCGGACAGCGTCAGAAGGTCGGTCATGGGGCGCTTCCTGACGTCGCGTTCTTGGGGGGAACGCCGAGATAGGCTTCCTGCACGATCGGCGAGGCGATCACCTCGGCCGGCGGGCCGTCGGCGACGAGCTGGCCGTTATGCAGCACGATGATGCGGTCGGACAGCGAGCGCACCACGTCCATCTTGTGCTCGACCAAGAGGATGATCTTGCTCTTGTCCTCTTTGAGCTGCGCGATCAGGTTGAGGACGACCGGCACCTCGTCGATGCTCATGCCGGCGGTCGGTTCGTCGAACATGAAGACCTTCGGCCCCAGCGCGATCATCAGCGCGACTTCGAGCTTGCGCTGGTCGCCATGCGATAGCGCGGTCGCCGGCACGCCGCGCCGGTTGCCGAGCGCAACCTGGTCGAGGATGGCGTCGGCGCGCGCGATCAGGTCGCGCCGCACCATCCAGGGCCGCAGCAGGTCGTAATGGGCGCCGCTCGCCGCCTGCACCGCGAGGCGGACGTTCTCTTCCACCGTCAGGTTCGGGAAGAGGTTGGTGAGCTGGAAGGCGCGCCCGAGGCCTGCACGGGTGCGTAAGGGTGCGGAATGCGCGGTGATGTCGGTGCCGTCGAACAGGATGCTGCCGCTTGAGGCGCGGAGCTGGCCCGAGATCAGGTTGAAATAGGTGGTCTTGCCGGCGCCGTTCGGCCCGACGATGGCGGTGAGCTCGCCCGGGCGAAACGTGCAGCTCACATTGTTGACTGCGACATGGCCGCCGAAGCGAATGGTGAGATCGCGGGTCTCTAGCGTCAGGGCCATTTGGGAAGCTCTTGGCATTCTCGAAGCCTCCTCTCCCCGCGCACGCGGGGAGAGGAGAGGGCATCTCACCGCTTGTTGCGGACGGGAACGTTCATGTCCTCGATCTTCAGCTCGCGCACCGGCTCGAGCACGGCCCAGGCGACGTTCGGATCGACCTTGACCTTGAAGTGATACATGCTCTGGAGTGCCTGATGGTCTTCTTTCCGGAACACCATCTTGCCCTTGGGCGTGTCGAACTCCAGGCCTTCCATCGCGGTGATCAGCTTCTCGGTGTCGGTCGACTTCGCCTTGGTGACGGCGGCGACGACGGACATCGCTGCCGCGAAGCCGCCCGCGGTGAAGAAGTCCGGCGGCGCGTTGAAGCGCTTCTGGTGCTCGGCGACCAGCCAGTCGTTCACCGGGTTCTTCGGGATGTCATAGTAGTAATAGGTCGCGCCTTCCATGCCGGGCAGGCCTTTGTAGGCCGCCAGCGCCGGCAGGATGTTGCCGCCGGTGGAGAGCTCGATGCCGTAGCGCTTCGGATCCATGTCCTGGAGCTTTGCCAGCGGATTGCCGGCGCCGGCCCAGATCACCCAGATCACCTTGCGGCCGGGCTTGTCCTTCAGCGCATCGAACAGGCGCTGGCCGACGGCGGTGAAGTCGGTGGTGTTGGTCGGCGCATATTCTTCCGCAGCGAGCGTTGCGCCGGTCTTGGCGAGCGCCTCCTTGAAGGCGGCGACGCCGTCGCGGCCGAAGGCGTAGTCCTGCGCCAGCGTCGCAACGGTGACGCCCTGCTTGCCGATCGCGACCGCGTTGGAGATCGCGTCCTGCGAGGAGTTACGCGCGGTGCGGAAGATGTAGCGATTCCACTTCTCGCCGGTAATCTGGTCCGCGACCGCCGGTTCGACGATCAAAATCTTCTTGTTCTCCTCGGCGACTGGGAGAATGGCGAGCGCCGCGGCCGACGAGGTCGTGCCGATCGCAATGTCGGCCTTGTCGTCCTGATAGGCCTCGGCGAGCGCCGCCTTCGAGAGGTCCGGCTTGCCCTGGTCGTCCTTGGTGATGATGACGATCTTGCGCCCGTCGAGCGTCATCGTGCCCCTGGTGGCGTATTCAAAGCCCATCTGCAGGCCGGTCTCGGTCTGCTTGGCATAGGCCTCGAGCGGACCGGTCTTGCCATAGATCAGCGCGACCTTGAGGTCGTCCGCGCGCGCGGACGTGGCCGCGGTAAGGCTGAGAATGGTTGTTGTTATGATAAATGACAAACGCAAGACGATCCCTCCTGATCAATTTTGTTGGGCAACAGCGATTTGCACAGCCTGACGAACATTGCAATTCAACCTTCCGGCCGAGGCCGTGCCTGCGAAGCGTGCATCATCTTAACCCTGCCGCACCGCGCGTTGCACGCTCCCATCGGATGCGGCTTCCTCGATCCGGCGCCGATCTGATTGCGCCTCTTCGGCGCTCTCGAAGATGTGCGGCGCGACGCCGCGCTTCTCCAGCGCTTCGCCGAGCTTGATCCGCAGGAAGCCGGAGGTGGTGTAGCGCGACACGCCCGAATAGAAGCGGTCGGTGAGGCTGCGCACCATGGCGGAATAATCGTCGAGCAGCTCGGGCAGGATCGAAAAGTTGTCATAGTTGACGATGGCGTAGACCCGGCGGCGGAGGGGGGCGAGCCTGGCCTCGACGATCGCCGCTATCGCGTCGATCTCGGCCTTGCTGCGCAGCGGAAAGCGCTCCAGGTTGACGAAGAACAGGTTCTGCTGCTCGTCCAGCGTGAAGCGCTGGTCGAGCGGGATGGTGAGCAGTCGCTCGCGCAGCTCCATGGGATCGTCACGGAAGATGCGTGCGTCCATCAGCACGGGATCGCGCGGAATCAGCGGCTTGAAGTCCATCAGGCGCAGAATGTCGCGCTCGATGTCGACGCCGGGCGCGACTTCCGTGAGCTCGAGCCCGTCTGGCCGGAGCAGGAAGACGCAGCGCTCGGTGACATAGAGGACCCGCTGCCCTCGCGCGGCGGCCACGGCGCCGCTGAAGGTGACGTGCTCGACCGCCTCGACGAATTTGCGTGACGCGGCCTCCTGGGTGATCGACAGCTTGCCGTCGTTGACCGCAACGCGCTGCCTGCCCGCACCGAAGGTGCCGACGAAGACGACCTCCTTGGCGTTCTGGCTGATGTTGACGAAGCCGCCGGCGCCGGCGAGCTTCGGCCCGAACTTGCTGACATTGAGATTGCCGGCGCGGTCGACCTGGGCGAGCCCGAGGAAGGCGGCATCCAGCCCGCCGCCGTCATAGAAGTCGAACTGGTAGGGCTGGTCGATCACGGCCTGCGTGTTGATCGCCGCGCCGAAATCGATGCCGCTTGCGGGAATGCCACCGATCACGCCGGGCTCGGCCGTCAGCGTGATCAGGTCGATGATCCGCTCTTCATTGGCAATCGAGGCGATCCCCTCGGGCATGCCGATGCCCAGATTGACCACGCTGTTGGCTTTCAGCTCGAAGGCAGCGCGGCGCGCGATGATCTTGCGTTCGCTCATCGGCATCACCGGCAGCGAAGCGGCGCGGACCCGGATCTCGCTGCTGAAGGCCGGATTGTATTGCGTGCCAAAGGTCTGCCAATGATGTTCCGGCTTGGCCACGACGACGCAGTCGACGAGGATGCCGGGGATCTTGACCTGGCGGGGATTGAGGCTGCCGCTCTCGGCGACCCGTTCGACCTGGGCGATGACGATGCCGCCGGAATTATGCGCCGCCATCGCGATGGCGAGCGCCTCGAGCGTCAGCGCTTCCTTTTCCATGGTGAGATTGCCGTCGGGATCGCCGGTGGTGGCGCGGATGATCCCGACATTGATCGGGAAGGTTTTGTAAAGCAGGCACTCTTCGCCGCGAAGCGTGATCAGCTCCACCATCTCCTCGGTCGTGCGCGCATTCAGCTTGCCGCCGCCGTGCCGGGGGTCGACGAACGTGCCCATGCCGACGCGGGTAATGTGTCCGGGGCGGTGCGCGGCGATGTCACGGAACAGGTGCGTGATCACGCCCTGCGGTAGGTTGTAGGCCTCGATCTGGTTGGCGATCGCGAGCTGCTGGAGTTTTGGTGCAAGACCCCAGTGCCCGCCGATCACGCGTCGAACCAGCCCTTCATGCGCAAAATGATTGAGGCCGCGATGCTTGCCGTCGCCTTGGCCTGCGGCATAGACCAGCGTCAAATTGCGCGGCTTGCCTTGCGTGTAGGGCGCGTCACCTTCGTTCGAGAGATACAGCTCCTCCAGCGCCAGCGCGATCTCCTCGGCAAAGCCGATGCCGACGAAGCCGCCGGTTGCAACCGTGTCACCGTCACGGATGAGCATCACGGCTTCCGCCGCGGTGACGACTTTGCCCTTCTCGGCGTTGCGCAAATAGGGCAAGGCAGGATGCTGGCTCACGGCATTCCCTCCCATGTCTGTTGCGGACCGCATGCCCGTTCTTCTGGCTTTGCTTTGATGGTAGCGCGTGGAGCGGCTGGCGACCAGCCGCTCGCGGCGTCGCAGGTGCCGCGCTCAGCCCGTTCAGGGCTGAGCGATCTTGCGCGTTTCGGTGGCGAAATACACCGAGACGACGGTGATGATGGCCAGCGCGATCATGTAGAGCGAGATCGGCCAGGTCGCCGGGGCGTAAGCCGTCATCAGGCCGGTGGCGATCAGCGGCGACAGCGCGCCGGCAAAGATCGAGGCGAGGTTGTAGCCGAGCGAGACACCGCTATAGCGCACCTTAGTGCCGAACAGCTCGGACAGGAAGCTCGCCTGCGGCCCGTACATCGCGGCGTGACCGACGGCGAGGCCCAGCACGATCGCGATCCAGGCAAGTTGCGGGTTCTTGGTCGACAGCAGCATGAACAGCGGGAACGACATCAACGCCGAGAACACCGCGCCGAAGATGTAGATCGGCCGCCGTCCGACCCGGTCCGACAGAGCGCCGAAAGCCGGAATGGTGAAGGTTTCGATCGCTGCTGCGATCAGGACGCCGTTCAGCATGTCCTGCTTGTTCATGCCGAGCGATTGCGTCGCATAAGCGAGCACGAAGGTCGCGTAGATGTAGAAGAAGCCGTTCTCGGCAAAGCGCGCGCCCATCGCCAGCACGATGTTCTTCGGATACATCCGGATCGCGTCCACGATCGGCATCTTCACTTCCTGCTTGGTGTCCTTGACCTTCTGGAACTCCGGCGATTCAGCGATGGTGAAGCGGATCCAGAGCCCGACCAGCACCAGCGCGATCGAGAACAGGAACGGGATGCGCCAGCCCCAGGCGTAGAGCTGGGCGTCGGTCAGCATCGAGGATACCACCGAGAACACCAGCGTGCCGAGCACGAGGCCGAGCGGCGCGCCGAGCTGCGGCCAGCTTCCATAAAAGCCCTTCTTGTCCTCGGGCGCGTGCTCGACCGCCATCAGCACCGCGCCGCCCCATTCGCCGCCGAGGCCGAAGCCCTGGACCAGCCGGCAGGTGACGAGCAGGACCGCGGCCCAGATGCCGGCGGTCTCATAGGTCGGAAGGAAGCCGATCGCTGCGGTCGCGGCGCCCATGATCAGGAGGGTCAGATAGAGCATGGTCTTGCGGCCGATTTTGTCGCCGTAGTGGCCGAACACCACGCCGCCGAGCGGGCGCGCGACGAAGCCGAGCGCGTAGGTCGCAAACGCCAGCAGCGTGCCGACCATCGCATCGAAGGTTGGAAAGAACAGCTTGTTGAAGATCAGCGCTGCGGCGGTGCCGTAGAGGAAGAAATCGTACCATTCGATCGCCGTGCCGATCAGGCTCGCGGTGGCGACCGTGACGTGCGAAGGATGTCGTGCCTGAAGCTGGTTGACTGTGATCGCTCCACTCATCTTGGGTGCTCCCTGATTTTTGCCAAGCGCGCACTTGCAGCATGCGTCTTTGTGCAGAGCGAAAAGCAAGCTCCGCGCCAGATGCGATGGAGATGAGAAAAGTGGCTGAAAACCCGGCAATTCGCGCGTCGCGCACCGGGAAAGACACGCGGCGCGGCGTGTCCGGAGTCTGAGACTCCTGACAATCTTAGTCTCGAAACTCAGACGGAGGAGGGTCCCGAGGCCAGACCGAACTTGGCGAGCTTCTTGTAGAAGGTCGCGCGCGAGATGCGCAGCATCTTGGCGGCTTCCGAGATCTGGCCGTTCGAGGCAGCGAGCGCCTGTTCGAGCGTGTGCTTCTCGAACTCGGCCTCGGCCTCGGCATAGGGCACCACGATGCCGGCCGGCCGCGCCGGCGCGGCGAGCCTGGTCTCCATGCCGACGGGAAGGATGCGGACGAAATCGTCACCGGTCAGCCGGGCGGAATCGCTGAGGATCAGCGCGCGCTCCAGGATGTTGCGGAGTTCGCGGACGTTGCCCGGCCAATCGTAGTGGGCAAGCGCGGCGAGCGCGCTCGGCGTGATCTTGGCGTTGACGTAATCGCCGGACGCGCTGATGTCCTCGAGCAGCCGCGCGCAAATCTCGGGCAGATCATCGAGGCAGTCGCGTAAGGGCGGCAGGTCGATCGAGAGCACGTTCAGGCGGTAGTAGAGGTCGGCCCGGAACGCGCCTTCGCTGACGCGCTTGTGCAGATCGACATTGGTGGCGGCAACCACGCGGACGTCGACCCTCGATACCTTGTCCGAGCCGAGCGGCTCGATTTCGCGCTCCTGCAACACGCGCAAGAGCTTGGCCTGCAATTGCAGCGGCATCTCGCCGATCTCGTCGAGGAACAGCGTGCCGCCGTCGGCGATGCGGAATTTCCCCTCGCGGCCCTTGCGGTCGGCACCGGTATAAGCACCGGGCGCGGTGCCGAAGAATTCCGATTCGATCAGCGTGTCCGGGATCGCGGCGACGTTGACGCTGACGAACGGCTTCTCGGCGCGGGACGAGGCGTTGTGAATCGCCTGCGCCAGCATCTCCTTGCCCGTTCCCGTTTCGCCGGTGAGAAGCACCGTGACGCTCTGCCGCGCGGCGCGGCCCGCGAGCTCCTTCGCCCGCGTGATCGCGGTTGTCTTGCCGACGAAGTCGGCGAAGGTGAAGCGCGCCGCGCGCGCGTTCGACAATTGCCGGCGCGCCAGCCGCAGGTCGCTCTCGAGCTGGGCGACGCGGGCGAGCAGGGGCTTGAGGCTGTCGAGCTGGTCATACAGCACGAAGCCGATCGCGCCGATCACCGTCCCCCTCTCGTCCTCGATCGGCATGCGCGTGACCACGAGCTGCTCGCCGCCGAGCTCCATGATGTCGAGCAGGATCGGCTCGCCGGTCTCGGCCACCTTGCGCATCAGGCTGTTCGGGATGATCTCCTCGATCGGCCTGCCGATCGCCTCGCTGGTGCGCTTGAGGCCGAGCGCAGCGAGGTATTTCTCGTTGACGTAGACGACCCGCCCGGTGCGATCGATCGCAATCGCGCCCTCGCAGAGCTTTTCCAGCCGCTCGAACAGCGTCTCCATCGCGCGCGCACGGAGATAGGCGGGATCGCTGACGGAAGAGGGGGCAGGCATGGCGTACCTCGGACGAAGTCCACCTGCTTATTACCAAAAGGCGAGTAATTTCAAAGGGTGAAAACGAAGGGAAACGGAGCTGGCCCGCTCAGCTCGTCGTCCTGGACAAGCGAACGAAGTGAGTGCTGATCCAGGACCCCCTCGCGAGCGCTTTGCGCGCGTCGCGATTACCACAGGGAGGAGTTTGGCGAAGACTCGCGGTTCCCAGCTTGCGCCACAACTGCTCCCTGGGGGTATGGGTCCCGGGCTCGCGCTTCGCGCGCCCCGGGACGACATCGAGGTTGTTGCGCCAGTTCGCTCCTACCGCCGGTACCCGCTCGCCCGTGAATAGCCTTGCCGGTTTTGCTGCATCGGGCGGCTTGCCACGTTCACCCGTGCCTCGCTCGAGACGGGCGTTGCCAGCTTCAGCTCCTCCAGGAAGATCGGACGGGCGAAATAGTAGCCCTGTGCGTAGCGGATCTTGGTCGCGGCCTGGAGGTAGGCCAGCTCCTCGTAGGATTCGAGACCCTCGGCGATGACGGTCATGCCGAGCGCCTCGCTCAGGGATTCGATGGCGCGCAGGATGCCCTGGCTGCGCGGACGCTTATGGATGTCGGTGATGAAGGAGCGGTCGATCTTGATCTCATCGGCGGTGATGTCGGCGAGCGCCGAGAGCGAGGAATAGCCGGTGCCGAAATCGTCGATCGAGATGCCGACGCCGAGCTTGCGGAACATCGGCAGGATCTCGGCCTGAAAATGATTCTTGGCGACGAAGGCGTCTTCCGTCACCTCGATCATGAAGCGTTTGGGGAAGCCGGTCTCCTCCAGCGCCTGCGCGAAGGTGCGCATGAATTCGGGATTGCCGGCCTGCTTGGCAGCGACGTTGATGCTGATGGTGGCTTCAGCGCCGAACGTGTCGTTAATCAGGTCGATCGATTTCACGATCTCGGCGAGCACGAGATGCGTCAGCTCGTCGATCAGTCCCAGCTCGCCGGCGAGGTTGATGAAGGAGCCGGGCGCCTGGATCACGCCTTCGTCGTCGCGCAGGCGCACCAGCGCCTCGATGCCCTTCACCGCCTGCGTCCTGATGTCGACCTTGGACTGGAAGGCGCAGCAGAATCGCTTCTCCAGGATCGCGAGCCGCAGCGACTGCTCGATCTTCATGCGCGCGAGCGCCTCGCGCTCCATGCCGGAATCGAAGAAGGCCGCCGTACCTTTGCCGCTGTTCTTGATGCGGTACATCGCGATGTCGGCATTCTGTCGCAGCATCTCGAAGCTGCGGCCGTGATCCGGGTACAGGCTGACGCCGACGGACGTGGAGGCGAAGATCTCGGAGTTGTCGATGAAGAAAGGCGCGGTCAGCCGCTTCAGCGTCGACTGCATGAAGTCGGCGACCTCCTGCTCGCTTTCGACCGGCGAGAGCAGGAGCAGGAATTCGTCGCCGGATATGCGCGACAGCATGTCGGATTCACGCAAGTCCCGGCCGAGCCGCTTGGACAGCTCGACCAGCAGCGCATCGCCGACAGCGTGGCCGTAATAGTCGTTGATGTGCTTGAAATTGTCGACATCGAGGAAGGCAAGCGCGAAGCGTTCGCCGATCTTCTCGCGCGCAAGGATGCCGTTGGCGCGATGCTCGATCACGCGCCGCGAGGGCAGTCCGGTCAGCTCGTCGAAATAGGCGGAGCGGAAAAGCTGGTCCTCGAAGTTCTTCTGCTCGGTGATGTCGGCGGAGGCCGAGATCAGGAGGTCGCGGCCGGCGAGGCGAACCGGCCGGTGGGTGGTGAGCAGCACCTGGCGCGCGGCGCCTTCGTGCAGCGATTCCTCGATGACGATGGCCTGGCCGGCTCTCAACGCCCGCTGGCAGGTATCCCGGCGTTGGGCGAGATGGTGCGCGGGGTGGCTGCCGTCCATGCCGAGTTGGGCGGCTGCGGCATCGTTAACCAGGAGAAGGTCGCCGCGCTCGTCCTGCACGGTCACGCCGGCCGGCAGCATTCTAATGATTTCCTTGAGAAATCCGAGTTCGGCTTCAGTCGCGCCGGTGTATTTGCTGTCGTTCATAGAACTGATGAATCTTCTTGTTCAGGCGCGTCTTTGCAATGCGCGAGATCATGCGCAGGTCCCTCTTAGGTTTGGTTAAGGGGTCCGCAGAAATACGAGTGTGTTTTGGGGGAAACTTGCGGCGTTGCGACGCGCCCTGCCGATCGTCATTAACAGAGCGTCAACAGCGCTTTTCGAAACTGCAGGCGAACCGCGTGGTCTGCCTTCGCTTAAAGCCGGAGCTAGCCCTTGTGGGGGATGCGACACTGCATGATGCAATGCAGCCCAGTCTTCAGATAAGAGATCTCGCTCTTGCCATCGAACGCGGACAGCGCCGATTTCAGCAATTTGGTGCCGAAGCCGGGCGCGGACACATTGTCGACCGGCGGGCCCTCGGTTTCGTCCCAGGTGATGGTCAGGCGATCGTCGTCGACGGTCCACGACACCTGCAGCAGCCCGCGCGGCGAGGAGAAGGCGCCGTACTTGCCCGCATTGGTGGCGAGCTCGTGAAACATCAGTGACAGCGTGACCGCGAGCTTCGCCGGCAGGAACAGTCGCTCGCCGTTGAGGGTGAAGCGGACATGACCGTAGGGACCGAGTTCCGAGATCAGGAGGTCGCGGATGTCGCAGCCGGTATTGTCGATCCGCGAGATCAGGTCGTCTGTCGCGGCCAGCGACCGCAACCGCGGATCGATCCTGGACCAGACCTGCGGGTGGTCGTGCAGCACTTGGTGCAGCACTGCATGCACCGTCGAGAGCTTGTTCTTCAGCCGGTGCTGCAGCTCGTCGACCAAAAGCTTGCGATAGTCTTCCTCCTCGATCAGGCGTTTGGCGATACGCCGCTGCTCCACCAGCATCGAGCGATAGTGCTCGACGCCCCAGATGGTGAGCGCGCAGACGGCCCAATACATCGCCAGCAGCGCAAATCGCGCGCGATCGGCAAAAGCGTCGCCGAAGTTCAGGACGACGCCGAGCACGCCGCCGACGAGCGCCGTCAAAATGCCGATCCGAAAGCCCCCGAACGCGGTGGCAAAGAACACGGCCGGGAAATACGGCGTGAAGTAAATGTCAGGGCGCACCTGGGCGAGGCCCCAGCGTGCCAGCGTTGCCAGCAGCAGGCAGGTTGCCGCGAAGACGAGGCTCAAGCCGAGTGACGGCGGCGCCACGCCCTGCCAGCCTTTCCGGAATTCGTCGACGAGCTTCATGCGCTGCCCAATCGCGCCGGGGTTTCGAAATTCGAGCGGCAGGCGAGAATGTTACGCATGCCGCGCGCGCAAGCATAGCTTGCCTTGCCGGGAGTGGGCAGGAATAGTGGCCATCGCGGCCCCGGCATCGACCGGTGTCCGCCAATTGGCATCAAATCGTTCGAGAACGGGAACATTCAATGGGCAGGCTGGACGGCAAGATTGCGGTGATTACCGGTGCGACGAGCGGAATTGGACTGCGTACGGCGGAAGTCTTCGTTGCCGAAGGTGCCAAAATTGTGATCGCAGGGCGCCGCGTGCCGGAGGGCGAGGCCCTGGCGAAACAGCTCGGCGCGGCCTGCATCTTCCGCCAGACGGATGTGACGGTCGAAGAGCAGATGCGCGCGCTGATCGCGCTCGCGGTGGAGAAATTCGGCCGGATCGATTGCCTCTTCAACAACGCCGGCGGCCCGGCGCAGACCGGCGGCATCGAGGGCCTCGAGGTCGAGCGCTTCGATGCGGCGATGGCGACGCTGGTGCGCAGCGTCATGCTCGGCATGAAGCATGCCGCACCCTACATGAAGAGGCAGGGTTCTGGCAGCATCATCAACAACGGCAGCATCGCCGGCCGCCTCGCCGGCTTCTCCTCCTCGATGGTCTATGGTGCGGCCAAGGCCGCAGTGATCCATCTCACCAAATGCACGGCGATGGAACTCGGCGAGTCCAACGTCCGCGTCAACTCGATCTCGCCCGGGGCGATCGCGACCGGCATCTTCGGCAAGGCGCTGGGCCTGTCGACCGAAGCCGCCGAGAAGACGCCCGCGGTGATGCGCGAGGTCTACAAGAGCGCGCAGCCGATTCCGCGCGCGGGTCTTCCCGACGACATTGCGCACGCCGCGGTGTTCCTCGCGAGCGACGAATCGAGCTTCATCAACGGCCACGACCTCGTCGTCGACGGTGCCATCACCGGCGGCCGCAACTGGACCCAGCAGCAGCATGGCTATGTCGCGCTGCGCAAGGCGTTCGATCAGGGGGCGTAGCTGCCACGGCGACGAAACCGTAGGGTGGGTTAGCCGACTGCTTGCTCGGTGGGTTCAACGTGCGACGACGGCAGGCGTAACCCACCGCGCCACGGGCGAGGGAAGAGGTGGGTTACGCCGAGCGGCCCGCGCTTCGCGCAGCCACCCTACGATCTGAGCGCTATACCGCCTTCATCACCACCCGCAACCCGTCCCTCGGCTTCGGGATCGGCCACATCTGCCAGTTCGGCTTGTAGCCGGGCTGCAGCGACACCTCGATGTTCTGCAGGAAATGCCGCGCGAAGCATTTCGCCTGCATGTAGGCGAAGTGCAGGCCGAGGCACATATGCGCGCCGCCGCCGAACGGTACCCAGGCGAAGCGGTGGCGGTTGCGCTGCGCCTCGTCGGTGAAGCGCAGGGGATCGAAGCGCTCCGGCTCCGGCCAGATGTCCTTCATGTGGTGCGTAAAGAGCGGATTGACGCCGATCGCCGTGCCGGCGGGGATCTTGTACCCCCTGAAGGTGAAATCGCGCATGGCGCGGCGCGGCATCGAGGGCACCGGCGGCTTGATCCGCAGTGCTTCCTTGAAGGCCATCTCCGACAGCGGCATTTTCTCGAGATCATCGAAGCTGGTCGGCGCGTCCGCAGGCAAGCCGAGCGCCAAGACCTCGGCGCGCAACCTGCTCTGCCAATCCGGATGCGCGGCGAGCTCGCCGATGAAGGATGTGAGCGATGACGTCAGCGTGTCGTGCGCGGCCATCATCAGGAAGCTCATGTGGTCGATGATGTCCTGCTCGGACAAGAGCGCGCCGTCCTCATGGGTGGCGTGGCAGAGCTGGGTGAACAAGTCCTCGCCGCCTCGTCCGGCGCGGCGAAGCGGGATCTGCTCGCGGAAATAGGCGACGATGCGCTTGCGTCCCTTCACGCCGCGCGCCATCTGCGTGCCCGGCAGCGGCCGGCGGATTGGCGCGACGGCCGCGGCCACCATGTCGACGAAGGCACGGTTGATCTCGTCGACCTCCGGCCCGATATCGGCGCCGAGGAAGGATGTCGCGGCGAGATCGAGCGTGAGCTGCTTCATCGCCGGATAGAGCTGCATCACGCCCGGCTTCGCCTTCCATTGCGCCACGCGCGCAGCGATGCCCCTGTCGAGATCGGCGAGATAGGACTTCATCGGCCCGGATTTGAAGGCGACCGAGAGCGTCTTGCGGTGCAGGCGGTGCTCGTCGAAATCGAGCAGCATCAGCCCGCGTGGAAACAACAGGCCGAGCACCTTGTTCCAGCCATGGGTCGAGGAGAACAGCTTTTGCTGGTCGAACAGCACGAGCTCGTTAGCCTCGGGCCCGAGCAGCACGATATTGGTCTCGCCGAAGATATGGGTGCGGTAGACCAGGCCGTATTTGGCGCCGTTCCGTTCGATATGGCCCTTGGGATCGGCCAGCACCTGGAAGGTCTTGCCGATGACCGGCCAGCCCTCATCGCCGGGGATATGCGTCAGCTCGTTGCGCTTGGGCGCGGTGTAGCCGAGCGCAGGCGAGGCGACATTCTGCATCGACATGACGAGTGCTCCGGTTGGCCGGCTGGGCGGAACAGCGCGGCCGCGGCGTTGCTGCGTCCGCGCCGCGCCGATGGGAGCAGCATAGCACAAGCCGAGGCATGTCATGTGTGATAGCGGCCACGCACGTGGCCGCGGATCGGCCCTACCGCTTCGCCGCTTCCTTCTGCAAATCCGGTGCGTTCACGGCCGGAATTGCGACGCGGCCCGGCCCGGTCACCTTCAGCGCCTCGGCGGCCTTCTCGTTTTCCAGGATCTTGGCCATCACGGCCTGGCCGGCGCGCTCGAAGATCGCGCGGTTCTCGATCACGAATTTTTGCGACTTGCGCAGGCCGTCGATATAGCCGTTGATCTCCGGCACCACGTAGCGCGCGACCATGTCCCAGCTCCGGCGCGTGGCTTCCGGATTGGCCCAATCGTGCACGAAGCCGATGATGGCGCCGACGCCGCCGGACACCTGCATCACGTTCTTGATGGTTTTGACGAGATCGTCGGGCGTGCCAATGGTGGAGGCGGCGCCCTCGACGAAGGCGGTCTTGTCCACGGCTTCGTCGGGAGAGGAGAACGCGGTCAGTCCCGGTCGTTGCAGAGTGCCGACATTATACTCGTTGTGCCAGCGCATCAGGCCCGCGCCGGCCTCGCGGCGCGCCTGCTCGCGGGTCTCGGCGATGTGCCAGGTCAGGAGCACGCGCCAGTCGGCGCGGCTGACCGTGGTGCCGTGCTTCTTCGCCGCGTCCTCGGCAAACTGCCATTGTTGCTGCAGCGACATCAGGCCCTGCGTCGTCATCGAGCCCAGCGAGATGATGCCGATGCCGTATTTGCCGGCGAGCGTCATGCCCGAGGGCGAGATCTGCGAGGCCACGACGAACGGCATCTCCTCCTGCAGCGGCAGGATCTGGAGCGCGGCGTCGTTCATGATGAACCAGTCGCTCCTGGCGGTGACGCGCTCGCCGTTGAAGAGGCGGCGGATCACGGCGATCGCCTCGTCCTGGCGGTCGCGCTGAGTCATCGGGTCGATGCCGAGCGTGTGGGCGTCCGAGGCAAGCGCGCCGGGGCCGGAGCCGAAAATGGCGCGGCCGCCGGTCATGTGGTCGAGCTGGACCATGCGCTGGGCGACGTTGAAGGGATGATGATAGGGCAGCGACACCACGCCGGTGCCGAGCCTGATGCGCTTGGTGCGCTCGCCGGCCGCGGCCAGGAACATCTCGGGCGATGCGATCATCTCCCAACCGGAGGAATGATGCTCGCCGCACCAGAACTCGTCATAGCCGAGGCTATCCAACTGCTCGACCAGGTCGAGATCGCGCCGGAACTGAAGCATCGGATGCTCCCCGATCGGGTGATGCGGGGCAAGAAAGGCTCCGAATTTCAGGCGTGCCATGGCGTTCTCTCCGGTTTGATTTTCTGTTTGTTGGCCCGCGCGAGGCTACGTGCTGGCGGATGCGAAGGCAATCGCGGCATCTCCCGCGCAGCGGAATGCGGGCATGCGCAATTTCTTCTCCCTCTCCCCGCGCGCGGGGAGAGGGAAGAGCATGCCTCGATGGCGAATCGCCGAAATCCTACCTCTGAGGTAATCGCGGCACTGCATGCGATCTGAAATCATCAGGCAACCAAATTCTGGGGGCCCTGCGCCGATGCATCAGATCGTCACACAACACGTCGATTCGTCCCGCCGCTGGTGGGTGCTGGCGATCGTCGTGGCGGCGCAGTTCATGTTCGGTGTCGATGCCTTCGTGGTCAACGTCGCCATCCCGACCATCGCGGTCGATCTGCATGCCACGCCCGCGCAGATCGAATCCGTGATCGCGATCTATCTGATTGCCTATGCGATCCTGGTCGTCACCGGCGGCCGGCTCGGCGACATCCACGGCACCAAAAACGTGTTTCTGACCGGCGTGCTCGGCTTCACCGCGACGTCGCTGTGGTGCGGCCTCGCGCAATCCGGCACGGAGCTGATCATCGCGCGGCTGGCGCAGGGCGCCACCGCGGCGCTGATGGTGCCGCAAGTGCTGGCGACGCTGCACCTCTTGTTCACGGATGAATCGCGCAGCCGCGCCTTCGGCATCTATGGCATCGTGCTCGGGCTCGCCGGCGCCGCGGGCTTCCTGCTCGGCGGGCTTCTGGTCACGCTCGATCTTGCGGGCACCGGCTGGCGCTCGGTGTTCTTCGTCAACGTGCCGTGCGGCCTCGTTATCGCCGGCGCCGCATGGCGCATCATGCCCTCGGTGCCGCGCCGGGCCGCAACCCGGCTCGACGTCAAGGGCAGCATAGTCCTGTTCGTTGGCCTCTTGTGCCTGATCGGGCCGTTATTGTTCGGCCATGATGTCGGCTGGGCACCGTGGCTGTGGGCGGTGATGGCAATTGGCGGTGTGATTCTCATGGCGTTCCTGAAGCTCGAACATGCGGTTGCGCGGACCGGCGGCATGCCACTGATTGATCTCACGCTGCTGTCGGATGCGGGCTTCCTGCGTGGCCTTGGCGCAGCCTTCTTCTTCTTCGTCGCCAATCTCTCCTTCTATCTGGTCATGACGCTGTTCATGCAGAGGGGATTGAAGATCCCGCCGTTGTGGGCCGGCATGGCCTTCATTCCGCTTGCGCTCGCGTTCGTGGTGGCGTCGCGCCACAGCGGCGCGCGGTCGCGGCATCGCGGCACCAAGGTATTGATCGAGGGTTGCGCACTTCAGATTGCGGGCCTTGCCGCGCTTGCGCTCGTGACATGCTATGTCGATGCGCCGTCGCCGGTCTGGCTCGCGCTCGCCATGATCATCTTCGGCTATGGCCAGGGGCTGGTGATGGCGCCGCTCTCCGGCGCGGTGCTTTCAACGGTGAAGCCCACTGCCGCAGGCTCTGCTTCGGGCATGTACGGCACGACAGCGCAGATCGGAAATGCGGCCGGTGTGGCCGCAATCGGCGCAGTCTTCTTCGCCGTTGAAGCGCTGCAATCAGCGCGCGCAGGATTCGTCGTCTCGCTCGCCTTGTTCGTGACGTTAATAATGATCTGCGCCGCATTTCTGGCGTGGATGCGCCGCGCATCTGCACGAAGTTGAGGCAGTGCCGTTAATACTTGCGGATTCTTGCGGGTTTTCCGGTGATTTCGTGCGTATCGACAGCACACGGTCTTTTTATTTTGCGCTGCAGCAACTATTTGGTTTGGGTGAACGTTGAAAGTCGCCCACCAGGAAGTTGCCGTGTCGTTAGCCAGAAATGTTGATCTGTTAAGACGTCTGCCAAAGCTGGACGGTTTGCGCCTCGCCGAGTTCGGCAACAGCGCTGATTCATCCAGCCCGCTGCAGGAAGTCACGGACTTCGGCGCCAATCCCGGCAATTTGCGCATGTTTGCGTTCGTGCCGGCGCAGTTGCAGCAGCCGCACGCGCTCGTCGTCGTGCTGCATGGCTGCGGCCAGACTGCTGCGTCCTACGATCTCGGCGCTGGATGGTCGACGCTCGCAAGTCACTACGGCTTTGCGCTTCTGATGCCCGAGCAGCAGCGCGTCAACAACGGCAACACCTGCTTCAACTGGTTCAATCCGGAAGACACCGCGCGCGACAGCGGCGAGGCGCGTTCGATCCGCGAGATGATCGCGCACATGGTCGAGGCGCATGACATCGACCTGCGGCGCGTCTTCATCACCGGCCTGTCCGCCGGCGGCGGCATGACGTCGGTGATGCTGGCGACCTACCCCGAAATCTTCGCGGCCGGCGCCGTGATCGCCGGACTTCCCTACGGTATCGCTTCCAACCTGCGCGAAGCACTGGACGGCATGTTCCATTCACCGGAGCGCTCTGCCAGCGCGCTCGGCGATCTCGTGCGTGACGCTTCGGACCATCGCGGACCCTGGCCGAAAATCTCGGTGTGGCACGGCAGCGCCGACCGCACCGTCAATCCCGGCAATGCCAATGAGATCGTCAAGCAGTGGCTCGACCTGCATGATCTGCCGGCGGAGCCGATGGCGGAGACCGATGTCGACGGCTATCCGCGCCAGGCCTGGTGGAACAGGAACGGCGAGACCCTCGTCGAGTCCTACACCATCACCGACATGGCGCATGGCACCCCGCTCGGTATCGCCGACAACGATCATCGTTATGGCATGGAAGGCGCGTTCCTGATCGAGGCCGGCATCTCCTCGTCCTATCACATCGCGAAATTCTTCGGCCTGACCGACTGGATCCGCAGCACCGGGACGGCGAAGCCGACGGCAAAGCCGGCCGTCGCCGCCAAGCCGCCGGCGGCCTTGTCGCCCGCGCCCCACCTCGCGCGATCGATCCGCTCGGCGATGGCCGAACAGCCGGCCGAGCCGAAGCGCAAGCCGAAACGCAAGCAAAGCCGCGGCTTCGATCTCGGCGCCTTCATCACGCGGGCGCTGACCGCCGCGGGATTGATGAAGTAGTTGGTTGCTCCGTAAGCGACCCACACTCCGCCGTCGTCCCGGCCTTCGCCGGGACGACAGTTGAGCCTGCGGCGGCGCCGTCGCATCAAGTCCGCCGAAGCTACGCCGTCGCGTCGATCACATCGATCGGCGTGACCGTCACTTCGCCGCCGGCAACCTTCCGCGTCATCTCCGTGTAGTGCTTGAAGAAGTCGCGCGATTGCAGCGTCTTCTGGGCGGCGTCGTCGGTGACGCTGGCGAGATGGAAGTAGTTGCCGTCGTCGCGGTTCTTCATGCAGCGATAGCCGATCCGCCCTTTCAGCTCCGGATCGTCGTTGATCGCCTTAATGAAGCGGGCGATCTCCTGGTGCCAGGCCTCGGTCGTGCCGTTCTTGAACTGGTATTTGATCATGAAGTGCTTCATGTGACGCTCCCTGTTCGTCTGTGCGCCATCATCTGCGCCTTGCGCGCGGTCCTGCAAGTATGGACAAAATTGATAGTATGGACTTTTTCGACGTCGCTCCTATCCTCGTGCAAGGCCTGGCTGGCGCATGGAGGAGACGACATGGCAAAGGCAAAGGGGGTTTCGGCGCGCACCTGTCCGGTCGCGGCGTTTCAGAAGATGATCAGCGGCAAATACAAGCTCCGCATCGTCTGGGATCTTAAGGATGGCCCGCGCCGTTATGGCGAGATCCGAAGCGGCCTCTTGCGTGGTGCTGCCGGTAGCGCAGAGATCACGCCGCGCGTGCTCAGCCGCGAACTGAAGGCGCTGACGGAGAGCGGTCTGATCGACCGCAAGGATTTCGGCGAGGTGCCGCCCAAGGTCGAATATCGCCTGACCCGCAAAGGCAGGAGCTTCGTGCCGGTCGTCGCCGCGATCCGCGAGTGGGGCGAGCGTCACCTCGGCGAGCCGGCGGCGCTCGCGGACGCCGCCGAGTAGCGCGGCCTGAACTTACTGTGTCACAAGACCCTCATGGTGAGGAGCGCGGAACGCGCATCTCCGGACGATGCTTTGCATCGCCGGACGAACCATGAAGACCCAGCTCTCACCCGCGGCCATCCTTCGAGACGCCCGCTCGTCGCGGGCTCCTCAGGATGAGGGGCGTGTGCTTGTGACGCAGTAAGGCTACATTTCGCCAGTGATGAACGGGTTGGTGATCCGCTCCTGGCCGATGCTCGAGCCCGCGCCGTGGCCGCAGATGAAGCCGACGTCATCGCCGAGCGGCAGCAGCTTGGTCTTGATCGAGTTGATCAGCGTCGCATGATTGCCGCCGGGCAGGTCGGTGCGCCCGACTGAACCTGCGAACAGCACGTCGCCGACATGGGCGAATCGCAGATCCTTGTTGAAGAACACCACGCTGCCGGGTGAGTGGCCGGGGCAGTGCAGGATGTCGAACTGCAAGCCGCCGATCGACACGGTATCGCCTTCGTCGAGCCAGCGGTCGGGAGTGAAATTGCGCCCGCCGGTCATGCCGAAGCGCGCGCCGCTTTCCACCACATTGTCGAGCAGGAACTTGTCCGCGACATGCGGGCCCTCGATCGGCACCTTCAGCGCATCGCGCAATTCGGCCGCACCGCCGACATGGTCGATATGGCCGTGCGTCAGCCAGATCTTCTCGACCGTAACGCCGGTCTGCTTGATCGCTTCGAGGATCTTGGGCACGTCGCCGCCGGGATCGATCACCACGGCCTTCTTGCCGGGTTCGTCCCAGATGATGGTGCAGTTCTGCTCGAACAGCGTTACGGGAACGATGATCGCGCCCGCCTTGGTTTTGGTGTCATTTTGCTCGGTCATGGCCGCACAATGCCGATTTTTGCCGAGCCGCCAAGCAAAAGATTCGCCTCGGCGCGGGAACAGCCGCACCCGCCGTCACACGGCCGTCCCAAAGGCCTGCTGGTCTGAGCCTGGGCATTGCTTCCGCGTTCTCCGGCGCAGGACGGATTTCAGGGGGTGTTTCCGGCATGGCTCAAAGCGGCGAGAATTGGTGGCGCGAGGGCATCTTCTATCAGATCTACCCGCGCTCGTTTCAGGACAGTGATGGCGACGGCGTCGGCGATCTCGCCGGCATCTTCCAGCGGCTATCTTATGTGAAATCGCTCGGGGTCGACGCGATCTGGCTGTCGCCGATCTTTCCGTCGCCGATGGCGGATTTCGGCTACGACATCTCCGATTACACCGGCATCGCGCCGCTGTTCGGCGCGATGGCGGATTTCGAAGCGCTGCTCGCTGCCGCGCACGACAACGGCCTGAAGCTGATCCTCGATCTCGTGCCCAATCACACGTCCGACCAGCATCCCTGGTTCGTGGAGAGCCGCTCATCGCGCGACAACCCCAAGCGCGACTGGTACATCTGGCGCGACCCGAAGGCTGATGGCAGCGCACCGAACAACTGGCTGTCCGAGTTCGGCGGCAGCGCGTGGCAATATGACGAGACGACAGGTCAATATTACTACCACGCCTTCCTGGCCCAGCAGCCGGACCTTAACTGGCGCAATCCGCAAGTTCGCGCCGCGATCTACGACGTGATGCGGTTCTGGCTGGAGAAGGGCGTCGACGGATTTCGCGTCGACGTGATCTGGCACCTGATCAAGGACGCCGAATTCCGCGACAACCCGCCGAACCCGCATTTTGTCGAGGGCCGGCCGCCCAATGAAAAGGTCCTCACGCAATATTCGACCGACCAGCCCGAGGTGCATGACGTCATCGCCGAGATGCGGCGCGTCACCGACGCCTATGATTCGCGCGTGCTGATCGGCGAAATCTATCTGCCGCTGCACCGGCTCATGGCCTATTACGGCAACGACCTCACCGGCGCGCAGATGCCGTTCAACTTCGCGCTGCTCTCGACCTTCTGGAGCGCGCGCTCGATCGAGAACATCATCGAGGATTACGAGAACGCGCTACCGAAAGGCGCCTGGCCGAACTGGGTGCTCGGCAATCACGATCGTCCGCGGGTCGCAAGCCGTGTCGGTCCGGAGCAAGCCCGTGTCGCCGCCATGCTGCTGCTGACCCTGCGCGGCACGCCGACGCTCTATTATGGCGACGAGATCGGCATGCACCAGATGGCGATTGCGCCCGAAGACGTGCGCGACCCCTTCGAGAAGAACGTGCCCGGCATCGGCGTCGGCCGCGACGGCTGCCGCACGCCGATGCAATGGGATTCCTCGCCGGCCGGCGGCTTCTCCGGCACGCGGCCGTGGCTGCCGCTGCCGGAGGACCATATCCATGAGAACGTCGCCAATCTCGAGGCCGATGCGCGCTCGATCCTCAACCTGTACAAGCGCCTGATCGCGTTGCGCAAGGCCTGTTCGCCGCTGGTGTCGGGTGACTACGTTCCGCTCGCGGCGCAAGGCGACCTGTTGCTCTATCGCCGCGAGACCGAGGGCAGGGCGGTGATTGTCGCGCTCAATCTCGGTCCCGACCCGATCGCCGTCACCACCAGCGCCATTCGCTTCGGCAGCGAAATCCTGCTCTCGACGTTCCTCGACCGCGACCGTGAAAGGCTGGAGGGCGTGCTCGACCTGCGCGGCAATGAGGGGGTAATCGTTGCGCCGCCACGCGCCTAGCTGTCGTCCCGGGGCGCGACGAAGTCGCGAGCCCGGGACCCATAACCGCAGGATCAGGTTTGGCGGAGACTCTTGATTACCAGTCGCGCGCCACAACGACACCCCGTGGTTATGGATTCCGGGCTCGCGCTGTGCGCGCCCCGGAATGACGGGTGACTTAAGGTGTGCGCACGCATCGGAATCGGATAAGCTCATCTCATGGACAACACCGCCCGCAACATCGCCCTCGTGCCGCCGCTGGATCGCCGCCAGTCGGAGACGGCGCTGGCGGTCGCGCGCGGCACGGCGCGGCTGTTGCGCTCGCTCGGCTTTTCCTGCATCAGCGAATTGCCGCTGCCGTCAGGCCGGCGCGCCGACCTGGTCGCCTTGAACGAGCGCGGCGAGATCTGGATCGTCGAGATCAAGTCGTCGGTCGAGGATTTGCGTGCCGACCAGAAATGGCAAGAATACCGCGCCCATTGCGACCGGCTGTTCTTTGCCTTCACGCAGGATCTTCCCTGCGAGATCTTTCCGGAAGGTACCGGCCTGATCATCGCGGATGCCTATGGCGCGCATCTGCATTGCGAGGCGCCTGAGCACAAGCTGCCCGCGCCTACGCGTAAGCAGATGACGGTGCGCTTTGCCATGGCGGCGGCGCTCCGGATCAACCGGCTGGTCGATCCGCAGGGTCACGCGGATTTTTGGGAGTAGCTGCGATCGGGATTTCGTAGCCCGGATGGAGCTAAGCCGTAGGGTGGGCAAAGCGAAGCGTGCCCACCATTCAAGCCGATCATGAGCGTAGAGAGCTGGTGGGCACGGCGCTGTGCGCCTTTGCCCACCCTACAAGATCATAGTTTACCTTGGCGCGCGCTTCGCCAGGATTCGCTGCAGCGTGCGGCGGTGCATGTTGAGGCGGCGCGCAGTTTCCGAGACGTTGCGGTTGCACATCTCGTAGATGCGCTGGATGTGCTCCCAGCGCACGCGGTCGGCCGACATCGGGTTCGCCGGCAGTTCGGACTTTTCCGTGCCGGTCGAGAGCAGCGCTGCGACGACGTCGTCGGCATCGGCGGGCTTGGAGAGGTAATCGATCGCGCCCATCTTCACCGCGGTGACGGCGGTGGCGATGTTGCCATAGCCGGTCAGCACGATTGCGCGTGCTTCGGGTCGCTTCTTCTTCAAGGCGGAGACCACGTCGAGGCCATTGCCGTCGCCGAGCCTGAGGTCCACCACCGCAAAAGCCGGCGCGGCTTTGCCGATCTGCGCCAATCCGTCGGACACCGTGTCACACGACGTCACCGTGAATCCGCGCGTCTCCATCGCGCGCGACAGCCGCTCCAGAAACGGCTTGTCGTCCTCCACGATGAGCAGCGAGCGGTCGGTCTGTTCGTTCAATTCGGCGATGGCGTTCAAGGTTTTGTCCTCTCTCCAGCGCATCTACATATGGCGTCGCAATCGGGCGGTGCCAAGGCCGTCAATGGTCGATCGGCCCTTCTGTGCGACGCAAGGTCGCGGTCTATCCTATTGTTTCTTCAAGCGTCTCGGTAGCCTCAAAACGTTGTCTGGGCCACGCGATCTGGACCACCGCGCCGTGCTCCGGAAAGGTCCGGTTGGTAAACGAGACCTTGGCGCCGGTGCGCTCGAGCAGCGTGCGCGCGATGAACACGCCCAGCCCCAGACCGCCGCCCTCGTCCTGGCTGCGACGCCGCGACAGATAAGGCTCGCCGATCCGGTTGAGGAGGTCGGGCGGAATCCCGGGACCATCGTCGGAGATCACAAGCTCGATAGTGTCGTTGTTCCACCAGGCATTCACCTCGACCGTCGTGTGGGCGAAATCGACGGCGTTCTCGACGATATTGCCGACGCCGTAGAGGATCGCCGGGTTGCGCGAGCCGACCGGTTCCGTTGCGGCGGCCACCGCGATCCGTACCTTGATCGCGACACCGAAATCGCGGTGCGGCGCCACCACCTCCTCGATCAGCTCCGACAATTTCATGCGGTCGAATGGTGCGCCGGTGGAAGAGAGCTGGGTGATCTTGCTCAAGATGTCGCGGCAGCGTTGCGTCTGCTCGCGCAAGGTCTTGAGATCGGCGGCAAAGCTCGGGTCTTTCACCGTCTTCTCGAGCTCGCGCGAGATCAGGAAGATCGTTGCGAGCGGCGTGCCGAGCTCATGCGCGGCGGCCGCGGCCAGCCCGTCGAGCTGGGTCAGATGCTGCTCGCGCGTCAGCACCAGTTCGGTCGCGGCCAGCGCGTCCGCAAGCTTCCGCGCCTCCTCGGTGACCTGGAAGGAGTAGAGGCTGGTGACGCCGATCGCGAGCACGATCGAGAGCCAGACACCGACGAGGTAGATCGGCGGCAGCACCAGGGGATCGTCGGAGTCCCAGGGCAGCGGCAGATGGAAGAAGAACAGGATGGAGGCGCAGGCGACGGCCAAAAGACCGAGACCGAAGGTGAGGCGCGCCGGCAGCGCCGTCGCGGAGATCAGCACGGGGGCGAGGAACAGGAACGAGAACGGGTTCTGCAATCCGCCGGTGAAGAAGAGCAGGCCGGCCAGTTCCACGATGTTCAGCGCGAGCAGTCCGGCGGCGTGGACCGGCTCAAGCCGCTGCATCGGATTGACCGCCATCTGCAGCGCCAGATTGAGCGTCGCCGACAAGGCGATGATGCTGACGCAAGGGACGATCTCGACGTTGAACTCGAGCCCCTGTGCCACGATGAAGATCGCGGCGAGCTGACCGAGCACCGCGAGCCAGCGCAGCCGCAGGATCGTATCCAGGCGGATATGCCGCTGCGGGTGGCGAAAGTCGGAGGCGGCGGTGTCGGTCATCTCAGCCAATCTAGCGGTGCGCAGGTCCGATCACAAACATGGAGGCCCGCGCATTCCATCTGGTTACAACCCTCTTACATCAAGCATTTACATCAAGCCTTGCACTCGACCGCGCAATAGCCGAAGAACGGCCCAGCATGACCGGGAATGACAATGCTTCAAGTCGGCCGACTGTCGCGGATGGCGCACTGTCCCCGGCGATTGCGGTCGACCGCCTCGTCAAGGTCTACAAGCAGACCCGCGCCGTCGATGGCATCTCTTTTTCGCTTCCGCGCGGCAGCATCACGGGGCTTCTGGGCGGCAACGGTGCCGGCAAGACCACCACCATCGCCATGATCATGGGCCTGGTGCTGCCGACGTCGGGGCGCGTGCGCGTGCTCGGCCATGCCATGCCCGAGCAGAGCGCCGAAGTCCTGGGGCGGATGAATTTCGAGAGCCCCTATGTCGACATGCCGATGCGGCTCACCGTGCGGCAGAACCTCACCATCTTCGGCAAGCTCTATGCGGTGAAGAACCTGTCCGACCGCATCGCGGAGCTGGCCGACGATCTCGATCTCACCGATTTCATCGACCGCGCCAACGGCAAGCTCTCCGCCGGGCAGAAGACCCGCGTTGCGCTCGCCAAAGCACTGATCAACCAGCCCGAGCTGCTCTTGCTGGACGAGCCGACCGCCTCGCTCGACCCTGATACCGCCGACTGGGTGCGGGCGCATCTGGAGCGCTACCGCAAGGACAACAGCGCCACCATCCTGCTCGCCTCGCACAACATGCTCGAGGTCGAGCGGCTCTGCGACCGCGTCATCATCATGAAGCGCGGCCGCATCGAGGACGACGATACGCCCGAGGCGATCATGGCCCGCTACAACCGCTCCACGCTGGAGGATGTGTTCCTGGATGTCGCGCGCGGCCGCGTGAATGGCCTGCGCGAGGAGGCGGCGCGATGAGCAAGCCTCTATGTTTCGGCCGTAGCCCGGATGAAGCGCAGCGAAATCCGGGACCAAACCATCCGTATGCAGCGGCCCCGGATTTCGCTTCGCGGCATCCGGGCTCCTGGTTACGGACGGGCTGCTCGGTGCAGCGATGAGCGAGATCTTCCTCCATCACGGCCTGTCCATGCAGCGCATCGGCGCGATGATCCTGCGGTACTGGTACCTGCTGCTGTCGTCCTGGCCGCGGCTGTTGGAGCTCCTGTACTGGCCGGCGCTCCAGGTCCTCACCTGGGGCTTTCTCCAGCTTTACATCGCGCAGAACGCCAACTTCTTTGCGCGCGCCGGCGGCACGCTGATCGGCGCCGTCATCCTCTGGGACATCCTGTTCCGTGGGCAGCTCGGCTTCTCCATCTCCTTCCTGGAGGAGATGTGGGCGCGCAACATCGGCAACCTCATGATGAGTCCCTTGAGGCCGATCGAGTTTCTGCTCGCGCTCATGACCATGAGTCTGATCCGGCTTGCGATCGGCATCATCCCGATGACGCTTCTCGCGCTGTTCCTGTTTCACTTCAATGTCTACAGTCTCGGCCTGCCGCTGATCGCCTTCTTCTGCAATCTGATCTTCACGAGCTGGGCGGTCGGGATTTTCGTCTCCGGCCTGGTCCTGCGGAATGGACTCGGGGCCGAGAGCATCGTCTGGACGCTGATGTTCGCGATCATGCCGCTCGCCTGCATCTATTATCCCGTCAGCGTGCTGCCGGTCTGGCTGCAATACGTCGCCTGGTCGCTGCCGCCGACCTATGTGTTCGAAGGGATGCGGGCGTTGCTGATCGAGCACACCTTCCGGACCGACCTGATGCTGGATGCCCTGGCGATCAATGTCTGCCTTCTCATTGCATCCTTCGGGGCATTCCTTGCCCTTTTGCGCAGCGCCAAGAAGCACGGGTCGCTGCTCTCGAGCGGCGAATAGCGTCACTTTCCCGTGGATTCTCCCTGTTTTAGCGATCCAGAGCATGTAGATGTACGGAACCGTGCATTGACGCAATATTGCGCATTCGGCAGTATGCTGCGATGCGAGAGGAATTAAATATGCCCATTGGTGAGTTTGGCGGCGCACCGCCCCTGGCGGCCGAAGGCAGTCCGGTCCTGACGACGCCGATGTACTGGATGTACGAGATGGCGCACGCCTCTCTGAATCCGGCACGCGCGGTCACCGACGCCACAAAGATTCTGTTTCAGAATCCCATGAATCCCTGGACGCACACCGATGTCGGCAAGTCGGTGGCCGCGGCCTGCGAGCTGTTCGAGCGCACCACGCGCCGCTACGGCAAGCCGGAATGGGGGCTCGACGACACCGAGGTCAACGGCATCCGCGTCCCCGTCGAGATCCGCTCGGTCTGGGAAAAGCCGTTCTGCAAGCTGCTCTATTTCGATCGCAAGTTCACGCGCCCGCTGCGCAGCCCGCAGCCGCGCGTGCTGATCGTCGCGCCGATGTCCGGCCACTATGCGACGCTGCTGCGCGGCACGGTCGAAGCCTTCCTGCCGGCGCATGAGGTCTACATCACCGATTGGGCCGACGCGCGCATGGTCCCGCTCAGCGAGGGCCGCTTCGATCTCGACGATTACATCGACTACGTCATCGAGATGCTCCACGTGCTCGGCGGCAACACTCATGTGATGGCGGTGTGCCAGCCTTCGGTCCCCGTCGTCGCCGCCGTCTCGATCATGGAAGCGCAGCGCGACCCGTTCGTGCCGTTGTCGATGACGCTGATGGGTGGTCCGATCGACACCCGCCGCAATCCGACCGCGGTGAACAAGCTCGCGGAACAGCGTGGCATCGACTGGTTCCGCAACACCGTCATCACCAAGGTGCCGTTCCCGCATCCGGGCATGATGCGCGACGTCTATCCGGGATTCCTGCAGCTCAACGGCTTCATCAGCATGAATCTCGACCGTCACATGGATGCACATAAGCAGCTCTTCGCCAATCTGGTGAAGGGCGACGGCGACCTCGTCGACAAGCATCGCGACTTCTACGACGAATACCTCGCGGTGATGGATCTCTCCGCCGAGTACTATCTTCAGACGGTCGATACCGTCTTTGTGAAACACGCCTTGCCGAAGGGTGAGATGACCCATCGTGGAACACGGGTCGATCCTTCGAAGATCACCCGCGTGGCGTTGATGACGGTCGAAGGCGAGAATGACGACATCTCAGGTCTCGGCCAGACCGAAGCAACGCATGGATTGTGCAGCTCGATCCCCCATCATCGCCGTGTTCATTACGTCCAGAAGGGCGTCGGACATTACGGCGTGTTCAACGGCTCGCGTTTCAAGTCGGAAATCGTGCCGCGGATTCATGACTTCATGGTCTCGGCCGCGAATCCGAAGGCAGCGCAGGCTCTCGCTGCCGAATAACCGCGTTCTTCGGCTTTCCCGCTGGAAATTGGGCCCTGTCGGAGGCCTCGACAGAGGGTAAGTTCCCGCCAGATTCGCGGTATTTAGGTAGCCTTATAGGAGTGAGTCTCTCCTCAACCCTTGGGGAGGCCGCATGCGTCACGCGAGGGCGAAAAATTGGGGTTCCAACCCCAGTCTGTAGGGTCTCCCGGACGGCCAACCCCTGTATATTGGGCAAATGATTTGTTTTTGCGCCGAGCGCTTTCCCTGGCGGCGGTTATGGCAGAATCCGGGCCAACTCCTGCCCCCCGGACTGACAGACATGGCCACTCGCGCTCTCCTCTATCGGCGGCCCCACGAACCAAAGACCCTCGTCATCACCCACGGATCGCAATTTTTTGCCATCCGATTGCGCCGGCACCGTCGCGCGCGTCGCTACACGCTCAGAATTCATCCGAGTGATCGCGAAGCCATCCTCACCATGCCGCCGCGGGGTACGCTTGCCGACGCCAAAGACTTCGCGCAGCGCCACGGTGCGTGGATCGCGGCCCGTCTTGGCCGCTTGCCGAAGGCGGCACCCTTCCAGGCGGGCACGGTGATACCGCTGCGCGGCGTGCACCACCGCATCGTCCATCGCGCCGGCATCCGCGGCACGGTGTGGACCGAAGTGCGCGATAGCGGCGAGCGCATTCTCTGCGTCGCGGGCGGCGTCGAGCACGTCGACCGCCGCGTCCATGACTTCCTCAAGCGCGAAGCGCGCCGCGATCTGCAGCGCTCGGCTGAAGCCTATGCCGCCGAGCTTGGCGTCAGGGTCAAGCGGCTCTCGATTCGCGATCAATCAAGCCGCTGGGGTTCCTGCACTTCGGCGGGCTCGTTGTCGTTCTCCTGGCGGTTGATCCTCGCGCCGCCCTACGTTCTCGACTATCTCGCCGCCCACGAAGTCGCCCATCTCGTCGAGATGAACCACTCGTCGCGGTTCTGGCGCGTCTGCGACAGGATCTGTCCGTCCGTCGAGCGCGCCAAGAAGTGGCTCGACACCCACGGCAATGATCTGCACCGGTATGGGATCGACGAATAGGGTTCATTAGCCCGGTTGTAAGCCGTCGGCCGTATTTGAAGCCGTCATCGCCCGCGAAAGCGGGCGATCCAGTATGCCGCGGCAGTCGTTGTGAATCCCGATGTCTCTGGAATACGGGATTCCCCGCCTGCGCGGGGAATGACAGTTGCGAATGAGGCGACGTCTGCGCGTTTCGCTCGACGGACCCGCACGCTGCGATGATGGCGCGGCGCCCCTGATTTGATCCGCCGTATCAGTGGTTTGATGGAATTCACCGAGCATCGCGCCGGAACTCACCGGCTACTTTGCATGGGGTTGTTTTCGACGTTTTTGTTGCAGACCGGATCTCGTCGCGCTTGAGGCGCTACCTATTCCCGCCGAACAGCCGGTCCATCAGCCAGCCATCGAGACCTGCCGCCGCTTCCGGCCGCACCGCCGTGCGCGTTGGGGCCGGGCGATAGCCAGCATTGTTGGCGGCTGGAGGCGGAGGTATCGGTGCCGACACTTGCGATGCGGCCTGGGCGAGGTTCGACAGACCCCAGCCGACTTGCGAACTCGGCAAGGCTGCCACCGGCACGCCCTCGTGCGCCGTGCGCATGAAGCGGGACCAGACTTCCACCGGCAAGCCGCCGCCGGTCGCCTTCTTGGTCGGCGAGTTGTCGTCATTGCCGAGCCAGACGCCGGTGACGAGGTTGGCGGTGTAACCGATGAACCAGGCGTCGCGATAGTCCTGGCTCGTGCCGGTCTTGCCGGCCGCCTGCCAGCCGGGGATTTCCGCCTTCTTCGCCGTGCCGGAGATCAGCGTCTCCCGCATCATCGTGTTCATCATCGCCACGTAGCGCGGCTCGATCACCGGGTTGCGCTCCTCGGGCTGGCGCATGTAGAGCAGCTTGCCGTCGACCGTCTTGATCCGCGTCACCACATGCGGCGATACGGCGAAGCCGCCATTGGCGAAGGGCGCATAGGCGCCGACCAGCTCGACCACGGAGACCTCGGAGGTGCCGAGCGCGATCGAGGCGTTCGGCTCCAGCTTCGAGGAGATGCCGAGCCGGTGCGCGGTGCGCACCACGTTCTTCGGCCCGACCTCGAGGCCGAGGCGAATTGCGACCGTGTTCAGCGACATCGCGAGTGCCTGGGTCAGCGTCACCGCGCCGAAATATTCATGGGTGTAGTTCTCGGGCTTCCAGCCCTTGACCTCGATCGGCGCGTCCTGGCGGATGGTGTCGGGCGTCAGGCCCTGCTCGAGCGCGGTCAGATAGACGAATGGCTTGAACGAGGAGCCCGGCTGGCGCTTGGCGGTTACCGCGCGGTTGTACTGGCTCTCGGAATAGTTCCGGCCGCCGACCATGGCACGCACCGCGCCGTCAGGCGTCATTGCCACCAGCGCTCCCTGGCTGACGTTGAACTTCACGCTTTTCGCCGCCAGCTCGTCGATGATGGCGGCTTCCGCCACACTCTGGAGTTTCGGATCGATCGTGGTCTCGACCGTGATGCTCTGGTCGATCTGGCCGACGAGATCGTCCAGCACCTCGCCGATCCAGTCGGCGACGTAGTTGACGGTGCCGGCGCCCGCCGGCTTCACGTTGATCGCAGGGTGGCCGATCGAGGCCTTGGCCTGCGCTTCGGTGATGAATTTGGCATCCGCCATCGCCGCAAGCACGACCTGCGCGCGTTGTTCGGCGCCTTCCGGGTTCCGATTGGGCGCCAGCCGCGAGGGTGATTTGACGAGGCCCGCCAGCATCGCGGCTTCGGCAATGGTGACGTTCTTCGCCGACTTGCCAAAATAGCGTTGCGCCGCGGCTTCGACGCCATAGGCGCCGGAGCCGAAATAGACGCGGTTGAGATAGAGCTCCAGGATCTCGTTCTTGGAATGCTTGCGCTCCAGCCAGATCGCGAGCTCGGCCTCTTGCAGCTTGCGCTGGAAGGTGCGCTCCTGGGTCAGGAACAGATTCTTGGCGAGCTGCTGGCTCAGCGTCGAGCCGCCCTGCGACACGCCGCGATGCAGGATATTGGTCACGGCTGCGCGGACAATGCCGAGCGGGTCGATGCCGAAATGCGAATAGAAGCGGCGGTCCTCGATGGCGATGAACGCTTTTGGCAAATAGGGCGGCAGATCCTTCAGTGCGACATTCGCGCCGGCCATCTCGCCGCGCTGCGCCAGCATGCTGCCATCCATGCCGACGATCTGGATCGTCGGCGGGCGTTTGGGAATTTCCAGCGATTGGATCGGCGGCAGATGGGCGCCGACCCAGATCACGACGCCGATCACGGCGATCACGCCCCACAGGCCGAGCACTGCACCCCAATAGATCAGGCGGCCGATACTGAGGTTTCCGCGCGACTTCGACCGGCGCTTGGCGGCGCTGCGGCTGGCTGGCGCCTTGCGCTCGCGCGGCGGCTCGGCATCGGAATCGTCGCTTCGACGCTTGGCGGATGATTTGGCTGACTTCTTCGGCTTCTCCTCGGCGTTCGGGATGCGGTCGGCTGCCGTCAGGCGCAGATCGGCGAGCGCCGCGGGCAAGCCAAATAGCGGCTCTTTCCGTCCGCCGCCCTTTTTCTTTCCCCACGCCATACGCAAAACGCCCGGTCAGCCCGCCCTGCCGCACGCTAGCTGTCGCTGTTTAAGGCCCGGTTACCCAAAGTTTAACGCGTGATTAGGAGGTGCGGCATTCGTCTGCAGCAGTTTCGAAGGCGAGGCAGCGAGGCTAGGATCGGCGGCACCAAGATGAGGGAACTCGCATGGGCCATATCGATCCGACCAAGGAAATCTTCGCGCAATTCCGGGACAACAACCGCCCGGGTCCGATCCACATGCTCAACCTGGTGCGCTTGCGCAAAGAGGCGGCCTATCCCGATGGCCGCAAGGCGACCGGCGCGGAAGCCTATGCGGCCTATGGTCGCGAGAGCGGGCCGGTGTTCGAACGTCTCGGCGGCCGCATCGTGTGGCAAGGCAAATTCGAGCTGATGCTGATCGGCCCGCAGGAGGAACGCTGGGACCACTGCTTCATCGCCGAATACCCAAGCGTCGCCGCCTTCGTCGAGATGATCCGCGACCCCGTCTATCGCGAAGCGGTGAAGCACCGGCAGGCCGCGGTCGAGGACTCGCGGCTGATCCGACACGCGGTGCTGCCGGTCGGCAAGAATTTTGGCGAGATACCGAAATAAGAGAGAGGAAATAAGAGGGAGGGAGTAGGAGCTGCATCCCGTCTCGATGAGACGTGGTTCTAGCCAAGCATTCCGCTGCGTTCCCTCCCCCCTTGCGGGGGAGGGCGAGAGAGGGGGGTGGCCCCGGGAGAGGTCGGCGTTCCGAACGCAAACTCTTGCAATGACTGAATTAGAAGCGAGGCCGATCACGGCATCACGGATAAGCCGTGCCGTGCGGCGCCCCCTCGCCAACCCTCCCCCGCAAGGGAGGAGGGAGCGAGAGAGCGTACAATGTGGCTCAAGAAGACTAGCTCCAGAGTCCAAGCGACCTAACCCGCCGGGCCCGTATCCTCGAGGATCGGGCCGAACAGCTCCCAGCGCTCGCCGTTGAACTTCATCATCTGAAGCTGCTTGTTGACGCGGTAGTCGGTCGGCGAGGTGTTGGCCTTGATGCCGGGCAACCCGACGTCGCCGGTCACGTCCTTCAGCGAGGCGGCCTGCTTCATGACGTTCTCGCGCGTCAGGTTGTCGCCGCACTGCTGCAGCACGTGGACCAGAAGCTGGGCGGTGCCATAGCCATAGACGTTGAAGTTCGAATCCTTGTCGCCGTCGGGATAGTACTTCGCCATGAAGTCGAAATATTTCTTCATGCCGGCGTCATCCTTCCAGGTCGGATCGAGCGGATCCTTGCCGTAGTTGACGCTGATCACGCCCTTGGCGGCTTCTAACCCCGCCGGCTTCATCACCGCACCGACCGAGGTGGCGTTGATGTCGACGATCTGCACCGGATGCCAGCCCATCTCGGCGATCTTCTTGATCGCCTGCGCCGCCTGCTTCGGCGTCGTGGCACTGAAGAACAGGTCTGCACCTGCATCCTTGATCTTGAGGATCTGCGAGTCGACGGTCGGATCCGAGACCTCGTAGGACGCTTCCGCCACGATCATCTTGGCGGCCTTGTCACCGAGGCCCGCCTTGATGCCGTTCAGATAGTCCTTGCCGAGATCGTCGTTCTGATAGAGCACGCCGATCTTGGCGTTCGGGTGCTCCTTCAGGATGTACTGGCCGTAGATGCGCCCCTCGACGAAGTAGTTCGGATTGTAGCCCATGGTCCAGGGAAAGTTCTTCGGATCGGTGAACTTCGAGGCGCCGGTCGCCGCAAAGAGCTGCGGCACTTTCTTAGCATTGAGGTATTTTTGCACGGCAGCGTTGGAAGGCGTGCCGACGATCTGGAAGGTCAGCAGCACCTCGTCGCTCTCGACCAGCTTGCGCACCTGCTCCACGGCTTTCGGCGGCGAATAGGCGTCGTCATATTGGATCAGGTTGATCTTGCGTCCGTTCACGCCGCCCTGATCGTTGATCATCTTGAAATAGGCGGCCTGGGCCTTGCCGATCGTGGCATAGGCCGACGCCGGACCTGAGAACGGCACGGTCTGCCCGACCTTGATCTCGGTGTCGCTGGCACCCGGATCGTATTTCTTCTGGGCGCTGGCCGCTGAGACCGACAGCGCCAAAGCCAGTGCCGTCCCGGCGACCAGGTGCAGAACTCCATTCCTCATTCGCAATTTCCTCGAATTGTTATTGCCGATGGTCTGTCCGATGCGCTGTTGCGCGCTGGACGCCATCGCTGCACGGAAGTGTGGCGGAGCCGTTGTTGCTGCGCAAGGTCGGCGCATCCGCGCAGTTCGTAGGGTGGGTTAGCGAAGCGTAACCGACCACTTCTTGCGCCACGCGGAAAGGAAAGAGGTGGGTTACGCCTAGCGGACTGCGCTTCGCGCAGCCGCAGGGCTAACCCACCCTACAAATTCGGCCGTGGGGCTAACCCGACGGACCGGAGTCCTCGATGATCGGGCCGAACAGCTCCCAGCGCTCGCCATTGAACTTCATCATCTGCATCTGCTTGTTGACGCGATAGTCGTTCGGCCCGGTGTTGACCTTGATGCCGGGCAGCGCGAAGCTCGGGGTGAAGTCCTTGATGTTGGCGACCTGCTTCATGACGTTCTCCCGCGTCAGGTCGTCGCCGCATTGCTTCAGCACCTGCACCAGTAGCTCGGCCACGGAATAGGCATAGGTGTTGACCGTGTTGAGCTTGTCGCCTTCGGGGAAATATTTGTCCATGAAGGCGAAGAACGCCTTCACGCCCGGATCGTCCTTCCACTGCGGATCGCTCGGCTCCTTGCCGTACTGCGTCGAGATGATCCCCTTGGAGATGTCGAGGCCCGCAGGTTTCAGCGTCGCCGAAATCGGGCTCGCATTGATATCGAGAATGTGCACCGGCGTCCAGCCGAGGTCGGCAAGCTTCTTGATCGCCTGTGCCGCGAACTTCGGCGTCGAGGCGTCATAGAACAGGTCGACGCCCATCGACTTCAGCTTGACCACCTGCGAGTCGACGGTGGGGTCGGTGACCTCGTAGGACACCTCGCCGACGATCATGCTGGCGGCCTTGTCGCCGAGGCCGCTCTTGAGCCCTGCGAGATAGTCGCGCCCCATGTCGTCGTTCTGGTAGAGCACGCCGATCTTGGCGTTGGGGTGATTGGCGAGGATGTATTTTGCGTAGATGCGCCCCTCGGACACGTAGTTGGGATTGTAGGCGATGGTCCAGGGATAGTTCTTCGGATCGTTGAAGCGCGCAGCGCCGGTCGAGGCCAGGAGCTGCGGCACCTTCTTGCCGTTGAGATATTTTTGCACGGCTGCGTTGGCGGCGGTGCCGATGAGCTGGAACGTGAACAGGACCTCGTCGCCCTCGACGAGCTTGCGCACCTGCTCGACGGTCTTCGGCGGCGAATAGGCGTCGTCATACTGGATCAGATTGATCTTGCGGCCATTGATGCCGCCCTGATCATTAATCATCTTGAAGTACGCGGCCTGGGTCTTGCCGATATTGGCGTAGACCGAGTAGGCGCCGGAGAACGGCACGGTCTGGCCGATCTTGATCTCGGTGTCGCTGGCACCGGTGTCATACTTCTTCTGTGCGAGTGCTTGGCTGGCGGAGAATGCGAAAGCGAGCACCGCCGCGGCAGCTATGTAGGCCCTGCGATTGTTCATGTTGGGATGTTCCTCCTGACGGAATTTTCTGCCGACGGTCTTTTCCCGTTGATTGCAACGGTCGCCATCGCTGCCGAAGATTGTGGAGGAAGGCGAGGTACCGCGCAAGGATCGTGGCCCCGCGCCGTAGCGTCTTTGGGCGAGGAACAAATGCAACCAGGGCGGTCGCTCCCCACTCAAGCGTCAGCTTTCGGGTGGACGCTAGCATGCCCGGTGTGGCACGTGCGATACGTGTTCCCTGTAAGGGTGTCGCAATGACCGGTCGATCGACACATCCGCCCGAGAGTTTTGGCCTCGATCGCCTGCAGACGCCGATCGGGATCGCGCTGCTCGTCACTGATGCCGAAGGCGTGCTGCGCGCGCTCGACTGGGAGGACTACGAGCACCGCATGCGCGAGCTCCTGCGCCTGCATTACGGCGCGGTGGATCTGCGCAAAGAGTCGGCACCGGCCGGCATGAAGGCTGCGCTGTCCGGCTATTTCGACGGCGATCTTGCGCAGCTCGCGACAGTCACTTGGCGGGTCGCCGGCACGCCGTTCCAGCGCAAGGTCTGGACGGCGCTCGCGAAGATCCCGGTGGGCACGACGCTCAGCTACGGCGCGCTTGCGTTGAGGCTTCATATGCCGAGGGCCGTCCGCGCCGTCGGCCACGCCAACGGCTCCAACCCGATCAGCGTGGTGCTGCCCTGTCACCGTCTGATCGGCGCCGACGGCTCGCTGGTGAAGTACGGCGGCGGCCTCGAACGCAAGCGCTGGCTGCTGCGGCACGAGGGCGTGGAGGTGTAGCGGTCAGGCGCGTCAACATCTCCTTCGTCATTCCGAGGCGCGCGGAGCGCGAGCCCGGAATCCATTCAACCGCACAACCGGTGGCACAATGGATTCCGGGCTCGCCGCTACGCGGCGCCCCCATTGCGCTATTGCGCAATGTGGAATGACGAGTGGAGGGAATTGTGCGCGATGTCCGCCCTCACGCCGCCGGCTGAACCGCCTTGTCGCCGGCCATCACATGGATCAGCGCGCTCTTGATCGCGGCCTGGCGCGTCGGGGCGTTGATCTGTGCGCCGAGGAGGTCGGTGACGTAGAACACGTCGCGCGCGCGCTCGCCGAAGGTCGCGACATGGGCCGAGGCGATGTTGAGGTTGAGCTTCGAGATCGCGGTGGTCAGCTCGTAGAGCAGGCCGGGTCGGTCGAGGCCGGACACCTCGATGACGGTGTAGCGGTCGGACCACTGGTTGTTGATGATGACTTCCGGCTCGATCACGAAGGGGCGCGCCTTGCTGCGCACGGTGCGCCGTGCCACCACCTCCGGCAGGCGTAGCTTGCCTTCCAGCACGTCCTCGATCATCTCGCCGATCCGCGTGGCTCGGCGGCCCTCGTCCTCGTCGCGGTCGTATTCCCGCGAGATCGAGATGGTGTCGAGCGCGCGGCCGTCGGTCGTGGTGTAGATCTGGGCGTCGACGATGTTGGCGCCGGCTGAGGCGCAGGCGCCCGCGATGATCGACAACAGCCAGGGATGGTCGGCGGCGAAGATCGTCAGCTCGGTGACGCCGCGCACCTCATCGAAGCCGACATTGATCGCGAGCTTGTGGCCGGCCTGTTCGCTCGACCGCACGAAACGGGCGTGACGGATTTTTCGCGGCAGCTCGACCTTGAGCCAATAGGCCGGATAGTGCCGGCCGATGTAAGCGTCGAGCTCGTCCTTCGGCCATTCGGCGAAGGCCATGCGGAATTCGGCGTGCGCCGCCGCGAGACGCTTGCCGCGGTCCACTTCCGAGAAGCCGCCGGTCAGCACCGGCTCGGTCTCATAATAAAGCGAGCGCAGAAGCTGTGCCTTCCAGCCGTTCCACACCCCCGGACCGACGCCGCGGATGTCGGCCGTGGTCAGGATCGTAAGCAGCTTCATCTGCTCGACCGACTGCACCACCGCGGCGAAATTCTCGATCGTCTTGCGGTCGGAGAGGTCGCGCGACTGTGCGACCGTGGACATGGTCAGATGCTCCTCGATCAGCCAGGCCACGAGCTCCGTGTCGGCCGGGCTGAAGCCGAGCCGCGGGCAGAGCCGGCGGGCCACCTTGGCGCCGGCAATCGAGTGATCCTCGAGCCGGCCCTTGGCGACATCATGCAGGAGCGTCGCGATGTAGATCACAGGCCGGTGCTCGGGCCGGGTCTTGCGCATGAGGTCGCTGGCGAGCGTGAACTCCTCGATGCCGCCGCGTTCGATATCCTGGAGAAAGCCGATGCAGCGGATCAAGTGCTCGTCGACGGTGTAGTGATGATACATGTTGAACTGCATCATCGAGACGATCTTGCCGAAGGCGCGGATGAAATGGCCGAGCACGCCGGTCTCGTTCATCCGTCGCAGCACGATCTCCGCGTTGTCGGACGTCAGGATCTCCATGAAGAGGCGGTTGGCCTCGGGATTTTCCCGCAAGGTCCCGTTGATCAGGCTGAGCGAGCGCGTCACGTCCCGCATCGCATCGGGGTGGAAGGCGAGGTTGTTCTTCTGCGCCAGGCGGAAGATGCGGATCAGGTTGACCGGATCGTGCTTGAAGACGTCGGGCGCGGCGACGTTGATGCGGTTGTTGTCGACGATGAAGTCGTCGCTTTCGGGCACCCGCCGCTTCACCGCGCTGGGCCGCAGCCGCGCCATCATCCGGCTCAAGACCGGCGCGGGCTTGGCCTGCTGGTCCTCGAGCTTGGCGCAAAGGATGGCGGTGAGGTTGCCGACCTCCTTGGCCACCAGGAAGTAGTGCTTCATGAAGCGCTCGACGTCCTGCATGCCGGGATGCGAGGTGTAGCCGAGGCGGACCGCAATCTCGCGCTGGAGGTCGAAGGAGAGGCGCTCTTCGGCGCGGCCGCAGTAGAAGTGCAGATTGCAGCGCACCGACCAGAGGAAATCGGCGCAGCGGCGGAACGTGCGGTATTCCTGCGCGTCGAACACGCCGCGTTCGACCAGCTCGTTGGTGTCGCGGACGCGGTAGACGTATTTTGCGATCCAGAACAGCGTGTGCAGGTCGCGCAGGCCGCCCTTGCCGTCCTTGACGTTGGGCTCGACCAGATAGCGCGACTGGCCGCCGCGGCGGTGCCGCTCCTCGCGCTCGGCGAGTTTCGCGGTGACGAATTCGGACGCGGTGCCCTGCACCACTTCCTTGTCGAAACGGGCGACCAGCTCCTCATAGAGCGGCTTGTCGCCGGTGAGGAAGCGCGTCTCCAGGATCGCGGTGCGGATGGTCATGTCGCCGCGCGCCTGGCGGATCGACTCGTCGACCGAGCGCGTGGCGTGGCCGACCTTCAGCCCCATGTCCCACAGGCAATAGAGGATGGCTTCCGCCACCTGCTCGCCCCAGGCGGTTTGCTTGTAGGGCAGGATGAACAAAAGATCGATGTCGGATTCCGGTGCCATCAGGCCGCGGCCATAGCCGCCGGTCGCGACCACCGACATGCGCTCGGCTCCACTCGGGATCGGCGAGCGGTAGAGATGCTGGGTCGCGGCCGCGTACAGGATGCGGATGATCTCGTCCTGCACGTGGCACAGCCGTTCGGCGCAGCGCCGGCCGTGACGGTCTTTCAGCAGGATCTGCTGCGCCTCGGCGCGGGCCGCGATCAGCTCGGCCTTGAGAAGCTGCGCCAGCGCGGAGCGGAACGCGTCCTCGCGCCCTTCATGCTTTTCAGCGAGCGCATCGACCGCGGCGGTGATCCGTGCGGTGTCGAAGCGGTCATCCACCTCTGCCTTGTGCTGGGTCGCAACGCTGTCCATGCCTCACCGGATATAAGAGGTGACAGGCGCTGTCACGAGACATTCGCGGCATGAGCGGCAGACGAGCCCGGCCAGCCCGTGGAATGGCCGCGGATCTGGTCTCGGTCCTTAGTATAACATCATGAATAGACTAGGTTTTTTTATTGTTGTGACCTGGCCGCTCATGGCAGCTTCCATCAATCGTGGGCTGACACGAGATCCATCGCCTTCTATACCGCTTCTCAGCTAATGACCCGCCGGAGGAGATCAGGAATGGACGCTGCGGAACTGCGCCAGATGCAGGCTCCGATCAAGGAGCGCTATAAGACCGATCCCAAAGCCGCGATGATCACCTTGAAGGCGAAGGGCTCGACCGACAGCGAGGGCATCGCCTGCAAGGTCGAGACCGGCCGCGCGCTTGCCGTTGCGGGCCTCCATCCGGCCACCGGCGGCTCCGGCCTCGAGCTCTGCTCTGGCGACATGCTGCTGGAGGCGCTGGTCGCCTGTGCCGGCGTCACGCTGAAGTCGGTTGCAACCGCGATCGAGGTGCCGCTCAGAAGCGGCAACGTCTATGCCGAGGGCGATCTCGATTTCCGCGGCACGCTCGGTGTCGACAAGGAGACGCCGGTCGGCTTCGCCGAGATCCGCCTGCGCTTCGAGGTCGACACATCAGCGCCGCAGGACAAGCTCGATCTCCTGCTCAAGCTCACCGAACGCTACTGCGTGGTCTATCAGACCATCAAGAACGGCCCGAAGATTTCGGTGTCGATGCAGCGGATGTGAAGCGCAATGCCCAACAATCGGTGTCGTTCCCGCCTAGTGCGCAATTGCGCACGGGGGGCGGGAATCCATAACCCCAGGCCGTTGTGTTTTCGGACGGTCGTTGCCCCAGCCTTCTAAAACGACCACGGCCTGTGGTTATGGATTCCGGGCTCGCGCTTCGCGCGCCTAGGAATGACGGACAAAGTGCTTCGCCTTCCATCCGGATCAGCGCTTCGCTTGTCCGGGACCACAAACAAGAAAATGCCCCCCGAGCTCCACTTCATCCTCCTTCTCCTCCTCCGCATGGCGATCGCTGCGGCGTTCGTCGTGTCGGCGTCTGTTATCACCGAGCGTTCGGGGCCGGTGATCGGAGCGCTGGTCGCGACCCTGCCGATCTCGGCCGGTCCCTCCTACGTCTTCCTTGCACTCGACCATGACGCCGCCTTCATTGCGCAGGGCGCGCTGGCGAGCCTGCCGGTCAACGCGGCGACGATCGTTCTCGGGCTCACTTACGTCGTGCTGGCACAGCGGCAGAATCTCGCGGTGAGTTGTGGCACGGCGGTCGGTGTCTGGATCGTGCTTGCGTCCATCATCCGTCTGTTCGACTGGACGCTGACTGCCGGGCTTGCCGTTAACCTCATCGCGTTCGGCATCTGCATTCCGCTGCTGGCGCGCTACCGCCATGTGAAGATGCCGCTAGTCACGCGCCGCTGGTACGACATTCCGTTCCGCGCCTCGCTGGTTGCAACACTGGTCGCGATCGTGGTCTCGACGTCGGGCTGGGTCGGCCCGCGGGTCTCCGGCGTCATCGCGCTGTACCCGATCGTCTTCACCAGCATGATGGTGATCCTGCATCCGCGCATCGGCGGCCCGCCGACCGCGGCCGTGCTCGCCAACTCCGCGTGGGGCCTGCTCGGATTCGGCATGGCGATCGCCGTGCTTCACCTCGGCGCGCTCAACTTCGGCTCCACCGTCGGACTGAGCCTCGCGCTCGCGACCTGCATCACCTGGAATTTGACGCTGTGGTGGAACGGGCGGCGGAAGCGGCTGGCGCCGGCATAGGATTCGTAGGGTGGGTTACGCCTTCGGCTAACCCACCCTACCGCATCGTCACTGCTTCGGCAGCTTGGCCTTCAACGCATACAGCGCGTCCAGCGCCTCGCGCGGGGACATCTCGTCCGGGTGCAGCGCCTTCACCGCGTCCATCAGCAGTTCGGCTTCGCTTGGCGGCGCCGCCTCGGCGGCGGCGCGCGAGGGCACCGCGAACAGCGGCAGATCGTCGACCAGCGCGCGTGCGGTCTGGCCGCGGTCCTGGGCCTCGAGCTTGGCCAGCACGGATTTTGCGCGCGTGATTACCGCGGGCGGGAGTCCCGCAAGCTTCGCCACTTGGATGCCATAGGAACGGTCGGCCGAACCAGGTAGCACCTCGTGCAGGAACACGACGTGGCCCTGCCACTCCTTCACCCGCACCGTGGCGTTGAACATGCGCGGCAGCTTTGCCGAGAGCGCGGTCAGCTCATGGTAATGCGTGGCGAATAGCGTGCGGCAGCGGTTACCTTCGTGCAGATGCTCGATCGCGGCCCAGGCGATCGAGAGACCGTCGAAGGTCGCCGTCCCGCGCCCGATCTCGTCGAGGATGACGAGCGAGCGCTCGCCGGCCTGGTTCAGGATCGCCGCGGTCTCGACCATCTCGACCATGAAGGTCGAGCGGCCGCGGGCGAGATCGTCGGCAGCGCCGACGCGCGAGAACAGCCGGTCGATGATGCCGATCCGCGCCCGCGAGGCCGGCACGAAGCTGCCGATCTGGGCGAGCAGGGCGATCAGCGCGTTCTGGCGCAGGAAGGTCGATTTACCGGCCATGTTGGGGCCGGTGAGCAGCCAGAGCTGGCCGGACTTTTGTCCCGGCGCCGGCGACAGGTCGCACGCATTGGCGATGAACGGCTCGCCGTTGCGCTTGAGCGCCTGCTCGACCACGGGATGGCGGCCGGCCTCGATGGCAAAGCCAAGGGAGCCGTCGACCTCGGGCCGCACGTAATTCTCGTCGACAGCGAGTTTTGCCAGCGACGTTGCGACATCGAGCAGCGCGAAGGCGTGCGCGGCGGCGCGCAAATCGTCGCTGATCGCCAGCGCCTTGGCACAGAGCCGCTCGAAGATCTCGAGCTCAAGCCCGAGCGCGCGGTCACCGGCATTGGCGATCTTGGCCTCGATCTCGCCCAGCTCGGATGTGGTGAAGCGCACCTGGCCCGCCAGCGTCTGGCGGTGGATGAAGGTCGCGTTCAGCGGCGCCGACATCAGCTTGTCGCCGTGCTGCGCGGTGACTTCGACGAAATAGCCGAGCACGTTGTTGTGCCGGATTTTCAGACCTTTCACGCCGGTGTCGTCGGCGTAGCGCGCCTGCATCGAGGCCACCACCAGGCGCGAGGCGTCGCGTAGATTGCGGGCTTCGTCGAGCGCGGGCTCGTAACCCTCGCGCACGAAGCCGCCGTCGCGCTTGATCAGCGGGAGCTGCTCGGCGAGCCCTGCGGCAAACTCTGTCGCAAGCTCGCGCGAGGGTCGCTGCAAGGCCGCCATGACGGCGGCGATCTCCTGCGGCGGCTGATCGAGCTCAGAGAGCCGCGCCAGCACCTGATCGGCGGCCACAATGCCGTCGCGGATTCCTGCGAGGTCGCGCGGGCCGCCGCGGCCGACCGACAGCCGCGCCAGGGCGCGCGACATGTCGGGCGCGCCGCGCAGGATGCTGCGGATGTCCTCGCGCGCGGCCGAATCGGCAACGAAGGCGCTGACCGCATCGAGCCGTCTTGCGATGCCTGCTGCATCCGTCAGCGGCGCTGCGAGGCGCTGCGCGAGCAGGCGCGAACCGGCGGAGGTCACCGTGCAGTCGATCGCGTCGAGCAGCGAGCCGCGGCGCTCGCCCGCCAGCGTGCGCGTCAGTTCGAGATTGGCGCGGGTCGCGGGATCGATCGCCATGGTCGCGCCCGATGCCTCGCGCGCCGGCGGTGACAGCGGCGGATGTTTGCCGACCTGGGTGCGGTCGACATAGGTCACCGCGGCCGCCGCGGCCGTCGCCTCGAGGCGCGTGAGCTGCGCAAGGCCGTCCATGGTCGCGACGGCGAAATAGTCGCACAGGCGCTTCTCGGCGGTGGCGCCGTCGAAGACGTCGCGGGTCAGCGGCGTCACCGCCGGCAGCTCGCGCAAGGTCGGCCCGAGCTCGTTGTCACTATACAGCGCGTCGGTGACGATCGCCTCGTTCGGATTGATGCGCGCCAGCGTCGCGGCAAGCTCGCCGCCTCCACACTCCGTCACCATGAATTCGGCGGTCGAGATGTCGATCCAGGCCAGTCCAAACCGGTCCCCGCCCGCGGAGGACCGGGCGCGCGCGATCGCCAGCAGATAGTTGTTGGCGCGCGCATCGAGCAGCGTGTCCTCGGTCAGCGTGCCCGGCGTGACCAGCCGCACCACGCCGCGACGGACCACGCTCTTGTTGCCGCGCGCCTTGGCGGCGGCGGGATCCTCGGTCTGCTCGCACACCGCGACGCGATGGCCGGCGGTGATCAGGCGATGCAGATAATCCTCGGAGCGCTCGACCGGCACGCCGCACATCGGGATGTCAGCGCCCTGATGCTTGCCGCGCTTGGTCAGCACGATGCCGAGCGCCTTGGAGGCGATCTCGGCGTCCTCGAAGAACAATTCGTAGAAATCGCCCATCCGGTAGAACAGCAGCAGGCCCGGATGCGCCGCCTTGATCTCCAGATACTGCTCCATCATCGGCGTGACGCGCGCGGCCATCTCCGCTTGCGGCGCGGCGGGTTCAAGGGCGGGTGCGGGAATAGGCTGTTGCACTGTCATAGGCGGCGCAACTTACAAAATTTCGTCCCAACGGTCCTATCGCTTTGGCCGGAAGAAGCGGGTTTTCCACGTTGTCCGCATAGCGGCATGCGCTAGCGCCTCGGAACACGCGCGAAACCGTCAATTGACCTGCCGCGGGCGCCCTCCTAAAACTCCGCCGTCATTGAAGAAATCCGGCCGAACCGCGGCATTCAGGGAGAACAACGATGCGTGATGTGTTTATCTGCGATGCCGTGCGGACCCCGATCGGCCGCTTCGGCGGGTCGCTCGCCAAGGTGCGCGCCGACGATCTCGCCGCAGCCCCGATCAAGGCGCTGATGGCCAAGCATCCCAACCTCGACTGGGCGCAGGTCGACGAAGTCTTCTTCGGCTGCGCCAACCAGGCCGGCGAGGACAACCGCAACGTTGCGCGCATGGCGCTCTTGCTCGCGGGTCTTCCGGATTCGGTTCCCGGCCAGACCCTGAACCGGCTCTGCGCCTCCGGCCTCGATGCGGTCGGCGCCGCGGGCCGCGCCATTCGTTCGGGCGAGGTCGAGCTTGCGATCGCCGGCGGTGTGGAATCCATGACGCGCGCGCCCTTCGTGATGGGCAAGGCGCAGGAAGCCTTCTCGCGCTCCGCCGAGATTTTCGACACGACCATCGGCTGGCGCTTCATCAATCCGCTGCTAAAGGCGCAGTATGGCGTCGATGCCATGCCGGAGACCGGCGAGAACGTCGCGGAGGAGTTCCAGGTATCGCGCGCCGACCAGGATGCCTTCGCCATCCGCTCGCAGCAGCGCGCCGGTGCTGCGATCGCGGCCGGCTATTTCGCCGAGGAAATCACACCGATCACCATTCCCGGCGGCAAGGCCGGTCCGATCACCGTCGACAAGGACGAGCATCCGCGTCCCGAAACCACGCTCGAGGGTCTCGCCAAGCTGAAGCCGATCGTGCGCAATCCCGGCACGGTGACGGCCGGCAACGCCTCCGGCGTCAATGACGGCGCCGCCGCGATGATCCTGGCCTCCGAAGCCGCGGTGAAGAAGCATGGTCTCACGCCGCGCGCCCGCATCCTCGGCCTTGCTTCGGCCGGTGTGCCGCCGCGCATCATGGGCATCGGCCCCGTGCCGGCGACCCGCAAGCTGATGGAACGGCTCGGCAAGAAGATCAGCGACTTTGACCTGATCGAGCTCAACGAAGCCTTCGCCTCGCAGGGCATCGCCTGCCTGCGCCAACTCGGCGTCAAGGACGATGCCGACTTCGTCAATCCGCATGGCGGCGCGATCGCGCTCGGTCATCCCCTCGGCATGAGCGGCGCGCGCCTTGCGCTTACCGCCGTGCACGGCATGGAAAAGCGCGGCGGCAAGCTCGCGCTCGCCACCATGTGCGTCGGCGTCGGCCAGGGCGTCGCGGTTGCGATCGAGAAATTGAATTGAGACTGCTTGCTCCCCCTCTCCCCGTTCTTACGGAGAGAGGGGGGAAGGGGGACTTTCAAACCGCTTCCCCCGATTAGTTATATACTATAATGATCGGCGGAAGCGTTGACCGGCTGGACCAAAATGGCCGGGGAGGAGTTCGCCCATGACATTCATTTATCCCGTCGACAGCAACAAGGCGCATCCGCTGCCGCTGTCGCCCGAGTACAAGAGCTCGATCAAGCGCGCGCCGAACAAGCCCTTGATCCCGATGCGCCACACGCTGTCGGAGCTCACCGGCCCGGTCTACGGCCACGAGACCGTGCGCGAGGGCGACAACGATCTCACCCGCCAGCACGCGGGCGAGCCGCTCGGCGAGCGCATCATCGTGCACGGCCATGTCCTCGACGAGGACGGCCGCGGCGTGCCGAACTCGCTGGTCGAGATCTGGCAGGCCAATGCCTGCGGGCGCTACGTCCATGTCCGCGACCAGCATCCCGCGCCGCTCGATCCGAACTTCACCGGCGCCGGCCGTACCCAGAGCGATGCCTCCGGCTACTACCGCTTCGTCACCATCAAGCCCGGCCCCTACCCCTGGGGCAATCACCACAATGCCTGGCGGCCGGCGCACATCCATCTCTCGGTGTTCGGCCACTCCTTCGTCACGCGGCTGGTGACGCAGATGTACTTTCCGGGCGATCCGCTGTTCCCGTTCGATCCGATTTTCAATTCGGTGCCGGACGAGAAGGCGCGTGCGCGGATGATCTCGTCCTTCGATCTCGAGGACACCCAGCCTGAATGGGCGCTGTGCTACCGCTTCAATATCGTGCTGCGCGGCAAGAACGCCACGCCAATGGAGAACACTTAAGTGCAGGACAACGGTATCACGCCATCGCAGACGGTCGGACCGTTCTTCAAATACGGCCTGACGCCGAACGGCGAATACGCCTGGAACGACGCGTTCACCAACTCGACGCTGACGCCCGACGTCTCCGGCGACCGCATCCGCATCGAGGGCCGTGTGTTCGACGGCGACGGTGTCGCCGTGCCCGACTGCATGCTGGAGATCTGGCAGGCCGATGGGCAGGGCCGCTTTGCCGACCCGCAGGACAAGCGCGCGCTGCCGAATGCCAGCTTCCGGGGCTTTGCCCGCTGCGGCACCGACAAGGACGGCAATTATTCCTTCGAGACCATCAAGCCGGGCGTGGTGCCGGATCCCGACGGCAAGCCGCAGGCGCCGCACATCCTGGTTGCGGTGTTCGGCCGCGGCATGCTGCGGCATCTCTACACCCGCATCTATTTCAGCGACGAGGCCGGCAATGCCGGCGATCCCGTGCTGGCGCTGGTTCCCGCCGATCGTCGGGCAACGCTGACCGCGGAGCGCGAGGCCGGCAAGCCGGTCTACCGCCTCGACCTGCGTCTGCAGGGCGACAACGAGACGGTGTTCTTCGACGTGTAAAACCGGGGACGCCTTCTAAGCGAAGGCGGACCGTCTGGCGCTTCCGGGTGTGATCGTGCAGTATGGCTGCGGCACCCGGGGCGCGTTTTCATGACACCTCCACAACTGCCGGCGGTGGTTGAGCCCGCACCTCTCACGGCTGCGCTGCGCAAGGCCGGCGCGCTGGACCGCGGTGCCGTCCGCGAAGTGAAGGTGCTGCACCGGCGCGACACAATCGTGTCGCACATCATCCGTCTCGGACTGCGCTATGTCGGAGAGTCCGCCGGCGCGCCGCAATCCCTGATCCTCAAGACAGCGCACGCCAATTTTGCAAAGACCCTGTCGAATGCCGGCCGGCAGGAAGTGGCCTTCTACACGCAGCTCGCGCCCAAAATGCCGGCGCAGGTCGTGCCACGGTGCTTTGACGGGAGCTTCGACGAGGAGAGCCTCGCCTGGCATCTCCTGCTCGAGGACCTCTCCGACAGCCATGCGATCGCGACCCAATGGCCGCTGCCGCCGTCGCGCGAGCAGGCGATGGCGATCGTCACGGCCCTGGGGCACATGCACGCGGCGTGGTGGGATCACGCCAGCCTTGGCGAAACCGTCGGAACCTGGATGAGCACCGATGACAGCACAAGGCTGATGGAGACTTTCGCTGGTCATTACGACCGCTTCGCCGATCTGCTCGGCGACCGCCTCAGCGAAGAGCGCCGCATCATATACCGCCGTCTGATCGATCAATCGGCTCGGCTATTCCAGCGCTATCATTCGCGACGTCACGTCAGCATCGCCCACGGCGACGCGCATATCTGGAATTTCCTGCTGCCGCGCGCCGGCGTCGCGGATTCCGTGCGCATCTTCGATTTCGATCAGTGGCGCATCAACGTGCCGACCGGCGACCTCGCCTATATGATGGCGACGCAATGGTATCCGGAGCGCCGTCAGGCCCTCGAACGCCCCCTGCTCAACCGCTACTACGAGACGCTGATCGCGCACGGCGTCACCGGCTATACGCGCGGGACGCTCGATCAGGATTATCGCCGGTCGGTGCTCTGGCACATCACCAAGCCGGTGTGGCAGTGGAGCATCAACATTCCGCCGGTGATCTGGTGGAACAATCTGGAGCGGGTGTTTGCGGCGGTGGATGATTTGGGCTGCGAGGAATTTCTGGGGTAGGGGCCAAGCATTCGGGAAGTGTGAGGCGCGACGGCGGTTCAACTCCTTCGGTGTCGTCCCGGCGAAGGCCGGGACCCATAACCCCAGGGAGTGGTTGTGGCCGAGCTCGTTGTCACGAGTCTTCGCCAAACCCAATCCTGTGGTTATGGGTCCCGGATCTGCGCTTCGCTTCGCTGCGCTTGTCCGGGACGACAGCGGAGCTTGCGGAACGAGTGCCTTCTACTCCATCACCGCATGTTCCGGCCCCGCCGACTGCTTGCGCAGGGCGGCCTTGGTCGAGCCGATCATCAGCGCGAGCGGGATGGTGCAGAGGATGAAGATCATCACGAGCTGGTAGTCGTGCGCGAACGCGATGATCTGCGCCTGCACGGCGACGAGCTTGTCGGCCATGGCGCGGCCGGCGTCGGCGGAGAGGTTGATCATGCGGCTGACGTCCGGCATCTGCAGCGCGTGGTTGAACGGGTTGATGTGCTCGGACAGGATCGCGTAGGTCCGCCGCATGCCTTGCGTCAGCTCGGCGATCACGATGGAGATGCCGACGGAGCTCGCGACGTTGCGGAGCAGCGTCAGCATCGAGGTGCCGTCGGTGCGCAAATTGTTCGGCAACGTCAGGAACGACACGGTCGAGAGCGGTACGAAGACGAGGCCGAAGCCAAAACCCTGGATGATGCTGACGGTAACGATCTCCGGCACCTGGGTCTGGTCGGTCCAGCCGGTCATCCAGAACAGCGAGCCCGCGGTCAGCATCAGGCCGGAGATGATCAGCGTGCGCGCCTCGATGAAACGCATCAGGCGGCCGACCAGCATCATCGCGAAGAACGTACCGAAGCCGCGGCTCGCGAGCAGGCCGCCTGCGGTGATAATGGGATAGCCGATCACGTTCTGCAGGTAGGGCGAGGCCAGCGCCATGGTCGAGTACAGCACGAGCCCCATCACCGTCATGAAGATGCACCCGGTGAGGAAGTTGCGATCCCTAAACAGCGCGAACTGGATGAACGGCCGCGAGGTCGTGAACGAGTGGGCGAAGAAATAGTAGAAGGCGATGGCGGAGATGGCGAACTCGGTCACGATCTCGGCCGACTCGAACCAGTCGAGCTGCTCGCCGCGGTCGAGCGCGAGCTGCAGCGCGCCGATCGCGATCGCCAGCGCGGTGAAGCCGAACCAGTCGAATTTGAGGCTGAGATCCTTCTTGGTTTCGTCCATGAAGATGATCAGCCCGAGCACGGTGATCGCGCCGAACGGCAGATTGACGAAGAACACCCAGTGCCAGGAATAGGTCTCGGTCAGCCAGGCGCCTAACGACGGGCCCATGATCGGTCCCATCATCACGCCCATGCCCCAGATCGACATCGCCTTGGCGCGTTCCTGGAGCGTGTAGTAGTCGAGCATCACGGCCTGCGACAGCGGCACCAGCGCGGCGCCGAACACACCCTGGAGCAGGCGGAACAGCACCATCTGGTTGATGTCCTGCGCAAGTCCGCACAGCACCGAGGCGACGGTGAAGCCGGCCGAGCAGATGATGAAGATGCGCTTGCGGCCGTAGCGGTTCGCGATCCAGCCCACCGGCGCCGTCATGATCGCGGCGGCGACGATGTAGGACGTCAGCACCCAGTTGATCTGGTCTTGCGAGGCCGACAGCGTGCCCTGCATGTAGGGCAGGGCAACGTTGGCGATGGTGGTGTCCAGCGCCTGCATGATGGTCGCTGTCATGGCGCAGATCGTGACCATGTTCCGGCGCAGGCCGGGGACCATCAGATTGGTCGCGGGACCGGACATCGGATCAGTCCTTGTCCTGATTCGCCGTGGCCGACAGGCCGAGCAGGCCGGCGAGCGAGCGCTGGTGGCCGGTGTCGATGGTGGCATACACGCTCATGCCCGCCTTCAGCTTCCTCACGTGTTTGTCGTCCTCATCGAAATAGATCCGAACCGGCACGCGCTGCACCACCTTGACGAAGTTGCCGGTGGCGTTCTGCGGCGGCAGGATCGCGAATTGCGCACCGGTGCCCGGCGACAGCGAGCCGATCTTGCCCTTGAACACATGGTTCGGGAACGCATCGACCTCGAGCGTGACGGGCTGGCCGACGGTGACATAGGTGAGATCACTCTCCTTCGGATTGGCGTCGACCCAGGGATGGGCCACGTCGATGATGGAGAACACCGGGGTGCCGGCGGCAACGAAGCGGCCGAGCTGGATCTGTTCGACCTGCGTCGCCACGCCGCTCATCGGCGCGCGCAGCACGGTATGGTCGAGGTTGCGCTGGGCGTCCTCGAGCTTCGCTTTTGCCTGCGCATAGGGCGGGAATTGGTCCAGTGGCAGTTCGGGATTGCCGAGCAACTGGGTCCTGGCGTTGGAAAGCTGCTGCTTGATGAACTGCGCCTGCGCCGCGGCAGTGACCAGCGCGTTCGACGCGTTGTCGAGGTCGAGCTGCGAGCCGTAATTGTTTTTCACCAGCGCCTGCTTGCGCTCGACGTCGCGCTGCTTCAGGTCGACGCCCTTTTGAGCCAGGTCGAGCATGTCGCCGTAGATCTTGATGTTGGCGTGGAGGTTGTCATAGGTCGTCTGCGCCTGCGCGAGCTGCGCCTTGGCCTCGTCCACCGCCAGGCGGAACGGCACGGGATCGATCTCGAACAGCTCGTCGCCCTGCTTGACGAGCTGCCCCTCCTTGACGACGACCTTCTCGATCTTGCCTGAGATGTCGGGCGTCACCAAAACCTTCTGCGCGCCGACATAGGCATCGTCGGTGCCGACATAGCGGCCGCCATTCAGATAGAAGGTGATGCCGCCGAGGGCGGCAACGATCGGCAGCACGACCATGAGCAGGAAGCGCCGATAACGCCGCAGGCCGGCGATGAGGCGGCGGCGCGGCTGGGTGCCGGCTTTCTTGGTGGGCTTGCCGCTGTCGATTTTCTGCTCGGGCTGGAATTTCAGGACCTGATCAGCCATAGCGCTGCTCCTTACGCGCTTGCTCCGCCCCGCTGGTCTGGGTCGCGTTACGCACGTTTTCTTTGATTGTTTCGAGTTGGGTGAGGAGACGGTGGGCGTCCGCCGGATTGATGCCGTCGAGCGCGTTGGCGGTGATCTCGGACCGCAGCCCGCTCATCCGTCCGAGCAATTGCCGCCCGGCCTTCTTGAGATACAGGCGCTTGACGCGGCGGTCGGAAGCGTCGCTGCGGCGCTCGATCCAGTCGTTGTCGCAAAGCTTGTCGATGAGGCGCGTCAGCGTGATCGGCTGCACCTCGAGCAGTTCGGCAAGCTCCGATTGCTTCATGCCCTCGCTGCGCTCGACCTTGGCCAGCACCGCCCATTGCGCACGGGTGATGCCAAAGCGCGACGCCTCCTTGTCGGCGTAGACGCGGAGCAGGCGATAGAGTTCACCAAGCGTAAACAGGAAGTTCTGGTCCACGGATCCGCGGCTCATGAGCTTAGTCTCCAATAAGCTTGAGATATAATAAGCAAGCTTATGATTATTTCATGGCGGCGCAGCGGGACGCTGTCCCACCGTAAAGGCATGGCTGACCGCCGTTTTGCCGGTCGCGCTTTGGGTTCCCCGGCCAAGATGCTAAAACGCCAAACGCATGAGCCTCGCAAAACCGGCCTTTCCCGCGCCCGACCACGATCACGGCCGCTGCACCGCGGACGCGTTGGCGCATGCCGAGGAGGTCTGCGAGCAGCGCGCGCAGAAATTCACGCCGATCCGCCGCCAGGTGCTCGCGGCGTTGCTCTCGAGCCATCGCCCGCTCGGGGCCTATGAGGTGATCGATGAATTGGCCAAATCGATGCCGCGGCCGGCGCCGATCACGGTCTATCGCGCGCTCGATTTCTTGATGGCGAACGGCCTCGTGCATCGCATCGAGAGCCGCAACGCCTATCTCGCCTGCGCCGCCCATGACCATGACGCGACCTCGGCGGTGGCGTTCCTGATCTGCGAGCGCTGTGGCCTCGTCGGCGAAATCCCGTCAGCCTCCTTCGCGCCGGACCTCAACGCCGCCGCGCGCGCCTCGGGCTTCGCGCCGAAACTGTCCGTGGTCGAGATCACGGGCACCTGCACCCATTGTCAGAAGACTTCTTAAAGCAACAACGGCGCCAAGCCGGTTTTTCGGGAAGACATGTCCTCACCGCAAGCCATACCGTCCGCCGGCCGCCCTCTCAGTGCCGGCGCCATCGCCCTGATGCTGATGCTGTGCCTGACCTGGGGCTTCAACCAGATCGCGGTGAAGCTGGTGCTGCCGGACATCCCGCCGATGCTCCAGGCCACGATCCGCTCGATCGGCGCCCTGCCGGTGCTGTTCATCATCGGCAGCTTGCGCGGCGTCAAATTCTTCGAGCCCGACGGCACCTGGAAGCCCGGCCTCGTGGCCGGACTGATGTTCGGCATCGAGTTCGTGCTGATCTACCAGGGCATCCGCTTCACCTCGGCGTCCCGTGCGGTGGTGTTCCTCTACACCGCGCCGTTTTTCGTCGCGCTCGGCTCCTATCAGGTGCTCGGCGAGCGGCTTGGCGGATCGCAATGGCTGGGACTTGCCGTGAGCTTCGCCGGCGTCGCGCTCGCGATCGGCGTGCCGCAGCCGGATGTCGATGCGAAGGTGCTGCTCGGGGATCTCATGATCGTCGGCGGCGCTTCGCTGTGGGCCGCGACCACGCTGGTCGCCAAGGGCACGCGGCTGCGTTTCGCCGCACCGGAGAAGGCGCTCGGGTATCAGGTCGCGACCTCGATCCCGATCCTGGGCCTGGCGGCCTGGCTGTTCGGCGAATCGATCACCCACACGCCGGCGCCGCTGTCCCTGGCGCTGTTGGCGTTCCAGGCGATCTGGGTGGTCGGAACCACGTTCACGCTTTGGTTCGCGCTGGTGAAGACCTATTCGGCCAGTAAATTGTCGGCTTTTACCTTCATCACCCCTTTGTTTGGCGTGGTGGGTAGCTATTTCATCATGCACGACAACCTGAGCCTGGCGTTTGGGGCGGCTGCGCTCCTTGTAATTGCTGGGCTTTTTCTGGTTAACCGTCCGAGTGCGGCGGTTCAGGAGCTCCCTCTCCCGGTGCCACCCGCTCGCCAGGGAACTCCTGAACCGGAAGCCGCACTCGATTCATAAGTTCTTGGTATCTCTTTGAATTCGAAGCTCGCTCGCAGTGGCAAGACAGGCGAACTTCGAATTCAAAGAGAGACCGCCAAGTGGCCGCGGCGGCGCGCGGTGCATTGCTGAACGTCACTAAAACCTGATATTTGGACCCCATGAACAAGCTCGAAAACCCCCTCGATTCCGAGATCGCGGGCCCCGCGCCCCGGCACCAGACCACCCAGGTCAAGGTCGGCGACGTCACTGTGGGCGGCGGCGCGCCGATCGTCGTGCAGTCGATGACCAACACCGACACCGCCGATATTGACGGCACCATCGCCCAGGTCGCAGCGCTCGCGCGCGCCGGCTCGGAAATGGTCCGCATCACAGTGGACCGCGAGGAGGCCGCAGCGGCCGTTCCGCACATCCGCGATGGACTGCGCAAGCGTGGCATCACCACGCCTCTGATCGGCGACTTCCACTATATCGGCCATAAGCTGCTCGCGGAGCATCCGGCCTGCGCCGAGGCGCTCGCCAAGTACCGCATCAATCCCGGTAACGTCGGCTTCAAGGACAAGCGCGACACGCAGTTCGCCGACATCATCGAGATCGCCAACAAGAACGGCAAGCCGGTGCGCATCGGCGCCAATTGGGGCTCGCTCGATCAGGAGCTCTTGACCAAGCTGATGGACGAGAACGCGGCGTCCGCCAATCCGCGCGACGTGCGCGCGGTGACGCGCGAGGCCATGGTGCAGTCCGCGCTGCTCTCGGCCGCCCGCGCCGAGGAGCTCGGCATGTCCAAGGACCGCATCATTCTCTCGGCTAAGGTCTCGCAGGTGCAGGACCTGATCGCGGTCTACCAGGATCTCGCGGCGCGCTCCGATTACGCCATCCATCTCGGTCTCACCGAGGCCGGCATGGGCTCGAAGGGCATCGTCGCCTCGTCCGCGGCGCTCGGCATCCTGTTGCAGCAGGGCATCGGCGACACCATCCGCATCTCGCTGACGCCGGAGCCGGGCGGCGACCGCACCCGCGAGGTGCAGGTCGGCCAGGAGCTGTTGCAGACCATGGGCTTCCGCACCTTCGTGCCGCTGGTTGCGGCCTGCCCGGGTTGCGGCCGCACCACCTCGACCACGTTCCAGGAGCTGGCCCGCTCGATCCAGGACTTCATCCGCGACGAGATGCCGACCTGGAAGACGAAATATCCCGGCGTCGAGGAGCTCAACGTCGCGGTGATGGGCTGCATCGTCAACGGCCCCGGCGAATCCAAGCACGCCAATATCGGCATCTCGCTCCCGGGCACCGGCGAAGCCCCGGCCGCCCCGGTCTTCGTCGACGGCAAGAAGTTCCGTACGCTGCGCGGGCCCACGATCGCGTCCGACTTCAAGGCGCTGGTGATCGACTACATCGATCAGCGCTACGGCCAGGGCGCCAAGGTCCCGGTGACCGCAGCGGAGTAGAACAAAGGCGGAGTAGTTTACTCCGCTTGCGCCTCACCCACTGCTGTCGTCCCGGCCTAGTGCGCAATTGCGCACGGGGGGCCGGCCACATATGGGTCCCGGATCTGCGCTCCGCTTCGCTGCGCTTGTCCGGGACGACGGGCTGAGTTTGCGGTGCAGATTGCACATCCATCACTGCGCGCTACCATGTTTCCCAACCAAAACGATCGGGAGACACGCCATGAGCTCACTCGCTGGCAAGCAAGGTCCGCGCTATCGCCACATGGTCGAGGATGGCGCGCCATATGAGACCATCGCGGTCGAAAAGCTCACGCCCGTCATCGGCGCGGAAATCACCGGCGTCGACATCGGCAAGCTCGTTTCGGACGACGCGCGCTCCAACCGGCAGATGGACGAGATCCATCGCGCGCTCGCCGAGAACCTCGTCATCTTCTTCCGCGACCAGCACATCACGCCGACACAGCATCTCGCCTTCGGCCGCAAATTCGGCGAGCTGCATTTCCATCCCGCCGCGCCGCACGAGGACGAAGACCCGGCGCTGATGAAGATCTACGCCGACAGGAACTCGCCGCGCGCCAACGGCGAGGGCTGGCATTCCGACGTGTCCTGCGATCTCGAGCCGCCGATGGGCTCGATCCTCTACATCAAGCAATGCCCGCCGCGCGGCGGCGATACCCTGTTCGCCAACATGTACGCGGCCTATGAGGCGCTATCCGATCGCATGAAGACCTATCTCGACGGACTGACCGCGCTGCATGACGGGGAGCCGATCTATCGCGGGCTCTATGCCAATTACGGCGTCGCCGACCGGCCGTCCTATCCGCACGCGGAGCACCCCGTGGTGCGCACGCATCCCGTCACGGGCAAGAAGGCGCTCTACGTCAATCGCGGCTTTACCCGTCATATCAACGGCATCCCCCGCGATGAGAGCGACGCGATGCTCGCCTACCTCTACCAGCATGCCGAAAACCCGCTGTTCCAATGCCGGTTCCGTTGGACCGAGAACGCGATCGCCTTCTGGGACAACCGCTGCACCCAGCATCGCGCGATGTGGGACTACTGGCCGCATACGCGCTCGGGCACGCGCGTGACGGTGAAGGGTGAAAGACCCGTGTGAGTGCAGCTCTTGCCATGCACTGCCGCGCAGACCGCGGCTGAACTCGATACTCGCAGCCTAACCCAAAAGGGGTAGGCAGGGGGTCGCCCATGCGAGGCATAGAATCCGTGAGCCGGCTGGCCCTATGATGCCGCATCAGAATGGGCCATATCACCATGCCACAGGTGATAGTGGACGCGCCGAGACGTAAGGGCATCGTCATTCGCAACGATGACGGTAACTCTTGTGAAAGTGCCGGCTCGCGCGTCAAATCGGATCAAGTGCGATTTCTTCACAGCGCGACGAGACGTCCGGCGGCTCCCCTGTGGTTGGCAGCCACCCTGGTGGTGATGTGTCTTTCAGATGCGCCGGGTTTGCGCGACGGAGCGCGCGCGCAGTCCAATGGCATCGCCGCCAATTCCCAGCAACTTGGACCAGCAAAGACGGGCAATACGGGCGACGCGCGCCCGGCTGGAGAACAAGTGCAAAGCGTGGAGACGCTCGCCCGCGAGCTCGCGACGACACGGCGAGATATCGAATCGCTGCAAGGCCTGTTGAGCAAGGAACGCGAGGAGTCGGCTCGGGTCGAGAATGCGTTGCAGAGCGAAGCCGCGGAACTGAGACAATCGCTGAAGGAGCTGTCGCAAGGCGGTGCGGCGGACCAGCAGAAGTCATTGCGAGAGGAGCGTGGGCGAGCCGCGCGGTTGGAACAGGACCTTGCGGCGGCTCGTCGTGACGTGGAAACGCTGACCGCACTGGCGGTCAAGGCGAGCGACGAAGCGGCTCGGCTGAGGCAGGCCCCGCAAAATGGCGGTGCAGACGTGCAGAAGTCGCTGGAGCAGGAGCGCACGCGGTCCGCGCGCTTGGAGCGGGACCTTGCGGCGGCTCGTCGTGACGTGGAAACGCTGGCCGCATTGGCGGTCAAGGCAAGCAGTGAAGCGGCCCGACTGAAGCAGGCCCCGCAAAGCGGCGGGGCGGATCTGCAGAAGGCGCTGGAGCAGGAGGTCGCGCGGACCGCCCGACTGGAGCAGGACCTCGCGGCGGCTCGCCGTGAGGTGGAAAAACAGGCTGCGCCGGCGGTCAAGGCAGGCGATGGCTCCGCGGGGCCGAAGCCGGCCTCGCAAAGCGGTGCGGCGGACCTGCAGAAGGCACTGGAGCAGGAACGCGCGCGGATCGCGCGATTGGAACAGGATCTCGCGGCGGCCCGTCGTGAGGTGGAAAAGCAGGCCGCACTGGCGGCGAAGGCAAGCGAGGAAGCGGCGGAGCTGAAGCGGGCCGCGCAAAGCGGGGCGGTGGACTTGCGGAAGTCGCTGGAGCAGGAGCACGAGCGAGCCGCGCGACTGGAGCAGGACCTTGCAGCGGCCCGTCGTGACGTGGAAACGCAAGCTGCGCTGACGGCGAAGGCAGGCGACGAACTCGCCCGGCTGAAGCAGGCGGAAGCAAGCGCTGCGGAACTGCGCCGATCGATGCAGAAGGAGCATGAGAGGGCCGATGCATTGGCACAGGATCTCTCGATGGCGCGCACCAAGATCTACGCATACGAGGCTCAGGCGGCCAAGGCAAAGGACGAAGCAGCGCAGCACAAGCAGGCGGAGGTAAGCGATACCGCCGAGTTGCGACAATCACTCCAGCGCGAGCGGCAGCGGGCCGAGCAACTCGCTCGTGATCTTGCAACAAGAAGCCGCGAACTCGATGCGCAGGCCGAGCGGGCAGCCGAAGCGAACGCGCAGGTCGCCGGGACGAAGCAAGCCGCGGAACAGGCGGTGGCCGAGCAGCGCAGCCTACTACAACGCGAGCGGCAGCGGGCCGAGCAGCTCGCTCGTGATCTTGCAACAAGAAGCCGTGAGCTCGATGCGCAGGCCGAGCGGGCAGCCAAAGCGAATGCGCAAGTCGCCGGGATGAAGCAAGCCGCGGCGCAGGCTGTGGCCGAGCAGCGCAGCCTGCTGCTTGCATCGGCGCGCCGCGACATTGGCGCGTTCGCCGCGAACGTGCCGTCTGTTGCGCCTCAGGTGATTAACACTGTCGCCACCAGCCGGTCCGTGCAGGAGCAGCCGGCAAGCGCGCCGGTGGCGTCAACGGAGGCCCAGGCCACGGTGGCGCGTACACCGGGCAATGCCGAGCTCAACGCTGACGATGGTGTGCAGGAGGCGAGACTGATGGCGCGGGCGCGTTTGCTGCTGGAGCGAGGAGACGTCGGTGGTGCGCGGATCGTGCTGGAACGCGTCGCCGAGATGGGCAGTGCCCAGGCGAGTTTCGCGCTGGCGGAAACCTACGATCCGCTGATCCTCTCAAGCTGGGGAACGTATGGAACGCGCGGCGATGCGGCGAAGGCACGCGATCTCTACGCGAAGGCCGAGGCCGGAGGAATCAAGGAAGCAAAGGCACGATTCGAGGCGCTGCGCCGATAGAGCGGTCTTCGCGGCAAGGTGGTCGAACGCGCTGACAGGATGATGCAAGGGAGCTGGTCGATGAGAAGATCTATCGGATTGCGCCTTCTGTTTCTGCTTGCGACCCTGGTGCCGTTGCTCCTGGCGCTTCAGCCGTCCCGGGCGGATGCGCGGTCGCAGCATGCTCGGCCTCACAAGGCGCGCGTGACCCAACCGCAGCTCAAGCCTGAAATTCTGGCAATGAACGCCTGGACCGTGGGCCTCGCCGGCGGTCTTCTCGAGGGCGCGCCGATCCGCCTGGCCGCGGAGGTGGCCCGCGTGGTCGATGATGGCGACAATCTGCACGTTCTGCCGGTGGTGACGCGGGGAGCCACGGAAAATCTGAATTCGCTGCTGTATTTGCGCGGCATTGACGCGGCGATCATCAATTCCGACGCGCTCGAGGAATACAAGAGCCAGGTGCCGGACATCCAGCGACGGATTGCTTATGTCCTGAACTTGTTCCCGTCCGAACTGCATGTCTTCGTTCGACCGGAGATTAAGAGTCTGAGCGATCTCGCCGGCAAGAAGGTCAACTTCAACAGCCAAGGTACGGCTGCGGCCTATTCGGGACCGCTGATCTTCAGCCGCCTCGGCATCGAGATCGAGAAGACCTTCATTCCGCATCAGATCGCGCTCGAGCAGATGCGCAAAGGCGAGATGGCTGCGGTCGTCTTTATTACTTCGAAGCCGGTCGACGCTTTTGTGAAAGGCCGGTTTGAACCGGGCTTCAAGTTCCTGCCCGTCCCGTATGAGAGCAAATTCGAGGACTATTATCTTCCCGCAGCTCTCGACGCGGCGGATTACCCAAATCTGATCAAGCCGGGTGATCGCGTCGCCACGATAGCCGTACCGACTGCTCTCGTCGCCTTCAATTGGCCCGCCAACACCAACCGTTTCCAGCGCGTTGCACGCTTCGTCGATCATCTGTTCTCGCGCATCGACAAGCTGCAGGGGCCGGGGTTCGATGCAAAGTGGAAGTCGATCAATCTCGGAGCGACTGTGCCCGGCCTTTCGCGCTTTCCTGCCGCACAGGCGTGGCTCGATCGTCAGCCGCGCACGACACAGGCATCGCAGTGACCAGGCTCGCCGTCCCGCTCCTTGCCGCAATTGCCGCCGTCAACGGGATTGCCTTGGCGCAAGGGACGGAAGACCCCATGGCACAGCTTCGGGCCTGTTCCCAGTTGGAACGTGAGGCGCGTCTGGAATGCCTCGACAAGCTGTCGCGTGCCGTCGCGCCGTCCCGTCGCGAAACGGCGAGAGCGGACAATTGGACGATCAGCGAGACGACGTCTCCCGTCGATTATTCGCCGATCGCCACTGCGACGACATCGCCGCGCGCCGGCTCGGTCGAGCAGTCCATGAAGCTGTCGATTCGGTGTCGCGGCGGGCGGACCGAATTGTCTCTCGCGGGGCCCGGCATTTCAGGCCGGGGCGACGACTATGTGATTTCGTATCGCATCAATGGCGGTCAGCCCGTGCAGGTCGCGGCAACTGTGCCGGCGATCGGCTCCGGCGTCGCAGTCGCAGGCGATGTTGTTCGCTTGTTGCAGTCGCTGCCCGATAACGCCGACCTTGTTGTCCACCTCTCACCCCGTACCGGGGCCGTTCATGACGCAACATTCTCCCTCGCAGGGTTGGACGCGATGCGCGCGAGGATGGCCGCGATCTGCAAATGGCCTCAAGCTGTCGCAAGGCCAAGCAATTGAAAATGGTGTTTGTCGAGTTTTCGAGATGGAGATGCCTGATGTGTCATTTTAAATCTGTTGCTAAATTGATTGCGATTGGTGCCGTCGCCGTGCTGGCTTCCACGTCGTACACGGCGGCCCAGCAAGGTGGAAAATACTGGGTGCCGAACCAACAGTCCGCAACCCACCGGGCGGGCGAGGCTCGGAAACCTGTAAGGCCGCGAGCCACGGCCGAAACACGGAAGCGATCGGCATTTGCGCGCATGCACAATCCGGCGGCGCCGAAGGAGAAGGAGCATCACCTGATCCTGCAGGTGAACACCAATGATCCTGCCGCCATGAATCTCTCGCTCAACAACGCAACGAACGTGGCCGAATACTACAAAGGCCTCGGCGAAAAGGTGAAGATCGAGGTGGTCACGTTCGGCCCGGGCCTGCACATGCTCCGCGAGGATACCTCGCCCGTGAAGGCTCGCATCGAGGAGATGGCCCTCAGCGCGCCCGAAGTATCGTTCAAGGCCTGCGGCAACACCCAGGAGAAGATGCAGAAGGCCGAGAACAAGTCCATACCGATCGTCAAGCAGGCGGAGGTCGTGAAGTCGGGCGTCGTGCGCGTGATGGAACTGCAGGAAAAGGGATGGACCTACGTGAAGCCGTGAGGTGAGCCACGCGGCGTCAATCGCATTGACGTCCCGCACCCGCTACGCCAAGCTCCGGGAAAATCAAGAAACAATCCCGGGGAAACGCCGTGCTCCGCACCGAAGACAACAAGTTCCTGACCGAATCGGGCCCTGGAACGGGCATGGGTGATTTGCTGTGCGATGTCGCAGGCCTCGTCGGCCGGCCACGGATTGCAGCGGCGGAGTAGGGTTTGTCGTCGCGGGGCATCGTCGCAGCCATCGTCGTCCTGCTCGTCGCGCTGACGTTCTTGCCGGCCGACCGTGGCCACGCTGCACCGGCCCGGAAGGTCACGAAAGCCAGAGCCAAGCCGCCGGCGCTGGAGACATGCGAGCCGCGACGGTTCCGGATCATCCTGGATGTCGGACATACGCCCGAATCGTTCGGCGCGACCAGCGCGCGCAACGATACCGAATTCGGCTTCAACCTCCATTTGACCAGGCTGATCGGCGAGAGACTGAAGTCGGATGGCTTTGCCGCGACCCGGATCCTTGTGACGGAGGGCAAGGCGAGAGCGAGCCTGTTCAAGCGGGTCGCTGCGGCCAACCACGCGCATGCCGATCTCGTCCTGTCGATCCATCACGATTCGGTGCCGGACAAGCTGCTGGAGGAGTGGGAGTTCGAAGGTGCCAGGAGCTGGTTCAGCGATCGATTCGGCGGCCATTCCCTGTTCGTGTCGGAGCGCAATCCGAGGTTCGGCGCAAGCCTGGCGTTCGCCCGACTTCTCGGCAAGGAGCTGAAGAGCCGCGGGCTGCAATATGCCAACCAATACACCCTGCCGGTGATGGGACGCTACCGCCGCCAGTTGCTCGACAAGGACGTCGGCGTCTACCGCTATGACGCGCTCATCGTGCTCGCCCAGACCCGAAGCCCCGCGGTGCTGCTCGAGGCCGGCTCCATCATCAACCGCGACGAGGAGATGACGATGAACTCGCCCGAGCGGCAGGAGCTGATCGCGTCGGCTGTGACGGCGGCGATGGAGGAGTATTGCGGGAGGCGGTAGGTGGCTCTGGCGGCTCGACAATCGTCATTGCTTCGCTGCGCTCGCAATGACGACGTGGAGTCATCGCGATCCCGCTCGCCTACAGCGGCGCTCCGCGATACTCCCTGTTCGCAAGACTCGCCTCTTCGAGGTCGAGGTCGCGTTCGATCCGGCGTCGTGTTTCGTCGGTGATCCGGCCGTCGCGCAAGAGGTCGTGGATGAATTTGCGCTCGGCGACGATCAGCTCGCGGGTCAGTGCGGTGCCGGCGGCGGAGACGTCGTGGTGGGCGGGATCAAGCGAGTCCGGAAGCTGGTTGACGCGGATCTCGTGGCGCGCGCGCAGGAGACGCATCACTTCGTCCGACACCTCCTTCTCCGCGGTCAGCACGTCCAGCGATTGCAAGGCGGCGTCGAGCGCCTGGCGCCGCGCGGCAATCTCGGCCTCGTGCTCGGCGATATGCTCGCTGCGGCCGGCATCGGCGACGCCGAGCCATCGCACCATCGCAGGAAGGCCGAGGCCGAAGCCGACCAGCGTGATGAAGATGACGCCGAAGGCAACGAACAGGATCAAGTCGCGAAACGGGAAGGCTTCGCCGTTCGGCAGCGTGAATGGGAGCGCCAGCGCGGCGGCGAGCGATACCGCACCGCGCACGCCGATGAAGGCGAGGGTGGACACCCATTGCCAGGGCGGCGACGGGTCGCGCGCGCGCAGCGACGGGCTGAGCATCCGCGGCAGATAGGTCGCGGGATAGAGCCAGGCAAAGCGCGCGATGACGACGATCGCCACGACCACGGCGGTCGCGATCATGATGTCGTCGAGCGGGAACGCCCTCGACTTCTCGTACAGCGCGCGCATCTGGAAGCCGGTGAGCAGGAACAGAAGGCCCTCGATCAGGTAGATCACGAGGTCCCAGAAGAAGATGCCCTGCAGGCGTGTCGCCGAGGAGATCAGCAGCGGGCCGTTCCAGCTTACATAGAGTCCGCAGGCCACTGTGGCGATCACGCCGGAGCCGCCGACATGCTCGGGCAGCCAGTAGGCGACGTAGGGCGTGATCAGCGACAGCGTGAGCTCGACCTGCGGATCGTGAGCCCATTTGCGGGCGCGCAAGGAGAGCCAGCCGACGCCGATGCCGAAGGCGATCTCGCCGGCGACGATGAGAAAAAACTCGCTCGCCGCCACCGGCAGCGATAGATGCCCGACCATGATCGCGGCGAGCGCAAAGCGGTAGAGGATCAGGGCGGTGGCGTCGTTGGCGAGCCCTTCGCCCTCGAGAACGACCAGGATCCGGCGCGGCAAATTGAGCCGTCGCGCGATCGCGAGCGGCGCCACCACGTCGGGCGGCGCGACGATGGCTCCGAGCAGGAATCCGATGGTCCAGGGCAGGCCGATCAGATAGTGCGTGGCGGTCGCGACCATTGCCGCGGTGAAGATCACTGCGCCGACCGCGAGCAGCACGATCGGACGCAGATTGTTTTTGAACTCGCGCCAGCTCATCGCGACGCTGGCCGAATAGATCAGCGGCGGCAGCACCATCAGCAGCACCAGTTCCGGCGGCAGCTCCACCGGCGGCATGCCGGGCACGAAGGCGAGGCCGACGCCGGCCAGCATCAGGAGAATGGCGGGCGCGACATTGAAGCGACGTGCGGCGAGCGCGGTGCCCGCCAGCACGGCGAGCAGGATGAGAAAGGTCTGAAACTGCGCTTCGATCATGGCCTGTCTTCGCCGGAAGCGGCCACAAGGTCAATGCGGCGGGTCAGGCCAGCCGTTCGACGACCGTCCGTCCGATGCGCGCGAATAGCGCCTCGATTTGCGCCGCGGTCGGCGTGCCGCCCTGGGTATAGGCCGCGATCAGGATCGGCTTGTCGGGCTTCGGCCATGCCACCGCGATGTCGCCCGAGGCGTCCTTGCCGTTATTCCCGGTCTTGTCGCCGATTTTCCAGCCTGCGGGCAGCCCGCCGCGCAACCGGTTGGCGCCGGTCTTGCAATTCACCATCCAGTCGGTGAGCTGGCTGCGCGATGCCGGGGAGAGGCTTTCGCCCAGCACCAGCCGGCGCAGGTTGCCCGCCATCGCGGCAGGCGTCGTGGTGTTGCGGGGATCGCCGGGCGGGGAGCGGTTGAGCTCGGGCTCGTTGTGGTCAAGCCGCGAGGTGGCATCGCCGAGCGAGCGCCAGAACGCAGTCAGGGCGGCGGGGCCGCCGACCCTCGCCAGCAGCAGATTGGCGCAGGTGTTGTCGCTGAGCTCGACGATCGCCTTGCACATGTCGGCGACCGACATCGCGCCGGCTGAGAGATTTTGCCTGGCGACCGGGGCGTATTCCAACAGGTCGGCCTGGCCGTAGGGGATCATGGCGCTGAGCTGCTCCTCGCCGCGATCGACCCGCGCCAGCACGCAGGCCGCGAGCGAAGCCTTGAAGGTCGAACACATGACGAAGCGCTCGTCGGCGCGCCAGGCGAGTTTTGCGCCGGTGGTGAGGTTTTCCGCATAGACGCCGATCCGCCCGCCGCTCTCACGTTCATAGCCGATGAACTCAGGCGGCGCCTCTGCGGCAAGCGCGGGGCCGGCGGCCATCCAGCACAGGGAGGCCAGCACGGAACGACGATCGAGAGGCATGGGAAGTCCTTTTGCGGCGAGACCGGGCGTGCCTGATGGATTTCCTCGACGAATCTATGACAAAGCGTCAGGCAGTGAGAAAGATCGACTAAAGCGCGATGGGATGAATCGTCATCGCGCTTTAGGTTGTTGTTTAATCATGATCTTTTCGGAAAACCGCTTCGCACTTTTCCGGATCATGCTTTCAGGCGCCGATCCGGCGCAAGGCCTCGGCCACCGTCACGATCGGCATGCCGCGCGTCTGCGCCGCCTTCAACGCGTGGCGCAGCAGCGCCGGCGTGCAGCCATAGGAGCTCGGCTGATCGACGACGTCATGGCCGTAGAAGATCAGCCAGCCGCCGCTGTCGATCGCCTGGTCGAGATAGCGGTCGATGCCATCAGTGTCGATCTCGCAATCGACCAGGGGCGAGGCTCGCAGGAACTGCAGGTCGATCACGTCGCGGTTGACGCCGGGAAGAATGCCGCGTGCGGAGCGGAAGTTCTTCGCAAGCTGCGACTTGCGCCAGATCGAGGCGATCCCGTACGGATAGGCGAAGTTCTCCAGCTTGATCGAAGGATCGACGTCCATGAAGTAGCGGCGGTTCTGCTCGATCTCGCGCGCCATGGCGCCCTCGTCGAGGTCGATCGCGCACAGGTGTGAGAAGGTATGGCAGGCGATCTCATGGCCGGTCTGGTGCAGTCGTACGATGGCCTCCTTCGACAGCGCGTGCCAGTGGTCCGAGGGCCGGTCGATGAGGCTGCCGGCGAGGTAGAACGTGCCGCGCCCGCCATGATCTTCCAGGAGTGATGCGCCGAGGCTAGCTGCGCTGTCGGGCGCGTCATCGAAGGTGAAGCTGACCATCGGAGCGTGGGCCGTCAGCCGATGCGGCGCCGTGCGAAAATGCCGGGCCAGCCGATTGCTCACGCGTCCGTTGACTGCCGACCACACGACTGCTTTCCCTGTTTGCCCCGACCTTGCCGACTGAACCATCCGTTCATCGTCCGAGGCAAGCTTAACGCCTGATTAGTCCTAACGTAAAACTCGCGGTCTTCTAGCGCGCCAGCAGTGCGGCTTCCGTGCCTGCGGCAAGATAGCTCAGCCAATTCCGGAACAAGGCCGCCGCCGCGCTTCCGGCCGCGATATCAGTGCGCAAAGTCAGCGCGGGCAGCTCGGCCGCCAGCGCCGGATGGCACTGCTGTCGTGCCCTCTTCTCGAACCGCGCTAGCCTCTCCTCGGTCGCTGCGTCGAAATAACTCACCGGCACAGCCGGATAGTTGTCGCGCTCGCGCGCGAGATAGCGGCCGATGTCGCGCAAATATTCGCGTTGGAGCGACAGCGCATCATATTCGGGATGACCCTGGAAGAACACGAAACGGCTGGCATATTGCCGGACGAAGATGTCGACGCCGGCCTCGCGCGAGTGCGTCAGCACCTGATAGCCGGCCTGAGTAAGATCGCTCCCGGCGACTTCGTTGAGACGCGAATGCGAAACTTTGAGCGACGCGGGCGCTGCCCCCGTCAGCGGATCGCTGGTGACCGCTTCGCAGTCGAAGATGCCGTGACACTTGGCCGGCAGGCGCCGCCGCCCGATCCGATCGAGGTGGAGCACTGCCGCATGCGCGGCCAGGCACGACCAGATCGTCGAGCGGGTATTGACCTTGGCCCAGTCGATCAGCTCGGTGAGATCGCGCCAGTACGGCTCCTGGTCGAGTTCGGGTGCGACCGGCTCGGCGCCGGTCACGATCAGCCCGTCGAACCTGCGGCGCTTGAGATCGGCGAGATCCGAATACTCGCTCTCGACATGCCACTTCGCTTCGGGTGAGCGCTTCACCGACGGCAGCGAGAAGCAGTGGAAGCGGATGCGGCGCGCGCCGGCTGCAGCCTGGAGCAGCTTCATGAATTGCCGCTCGGTCGCTTTCAGCGCCGGGTCGGGCATGTTGTTGATCAGTCCGATCGTGAGCTCGGCGCCGCCGCGGCCGTGCGCGATATCCTCCTGCGCCGGCACTAGCGCCGGGCTCGGCACACCCTGATCCCTTTCGATCAAGATGCTCATCGGCGCCGTCGCCTACTCCGCGGCCTGAAGGCGCACCGACGCGCAGGCCTTTTCCAGCGCCTGGTCGATGTCCTCGATGATATCGGCGGCATGCTCGATGCCGATCGAGAGGCGGATCGTCTCCGGCAGTACGCCCGCCGTGCGCTGCTGCTCGGCCGATATCTGCCGGTGCGTAGTCGAGGCCGGATGGCAGGCGAGCGACTTGGCATCGCCGATATTGACGAGGCGCGTGATCAGCTTCAGCGCATCATAGAAAGCCTTGCCGGCTTCCATGCCGCCCTTGATACCGAAGGTGAACAGCGAGGAGGCGTTGCCGTTCAGATATTTTGCACCAGCGGGTAATAGGGGCTATCGGGGAAACCCGCGTAGTTGACCCAGGCGACGCGCGGGTCCGCACGCAAGAATTCCGCAACCTTGCGAGCGTTCTCGACGTGGCGTTCCATGCGCAGCGCCACCGTCTCGATGCCCTGGAGCAGCAGGAACGCGTTGAATGGCGACAGCACCGCGCCCATGGTGCGCTGATAGACGCTGCGCGCGCGCTCGATATAGGCGGTCCGGCCGAACCGCTCGGCATAGACGAGGCCGTGATAGGAAGCGTCCGGCTTGTTGTAGGCCGGGAAGCGGTCGGCGTGCTTGGCCCACGGGAAATTTCCGGAATCGACGATGGCGCCGCCGAGCGTCGTGCCATGGCCGCCCAAAAACTTGGTCAGCGAATGCACGGCGATGTCGGCGCCGTAGTCGAACGGCTTGAGCAGGATCGGGGTCGCAACCGTATTGTCGACGATCAGTGGCACGCCATGCGCATGCGCGATTCTGGCGAGCGCCTCGATGTCGCAGACATTGCCGGCAGGATTGCCGATCGTTTCGGCGAACACCGCGCGGGTATTCTCGTCGATCAGCTTTGCAATGGCCTCCGGCTTGTCGCTCTCGGCGAAGCGGCCCGTAATGCCCTGACGCGGCAGGATGTGGGAGAGCAGCGTGTGGGTGGTGCCGTAGAGCTGTGGCACGGAGACGATGTTGCCACCGTGATCGGCGACGTTGACGAAAGCGAAATGCAAGGCGGCCTGGCCGGTCGCGACCGCGAGCGCACCGACGCCGCCTTCGAGTTGGCTGATGCGTTTCTCGAGCACCGCGCTGGTCGGATTGGCGATGCGGCTGTAGCGAAAGCCTTCAGCCTCGAGATTGAAGAGCGCTGCGCCGTGATCGGCGCTGTCGAAGGCGTAGGCTGCGGTTTGATAGATCGGCACGGCGACTGCGTGCGTGGTGGCTTCGGGTTCGTAGCCGGCGTGAATAGCGATCGTCTCGTTGCGCATCGTCCACCTCCGAGTGGGGCGGGCCGCACTTATTGGCCTGAGTGAGGGATGTGCGTTGTCCGCCGTCCTCGTGTTAGAGGCGGGTGGTAAAGCGGACAATAATTCGCCTAGAGATCGAGGAAGTAACCCTAACGGTTGCTGCCGAATTGGCGAAAATTTGAGTCGAATTTGTAAGCGTTGCTCGTGATGGTTATCGCTTAGGCGGTGTTTCTTCCCTTCTCCCCTTGTGGGAGAAGGTGGCGGCGAAGCGCCGGATGAGGGGTCTGTCTCCGCAGAGTAACCTCTATCGAATTTGCGGAGAGATACCCCTCACCCGGCTTCGCTTCGCGAAGCCACCCTCTCCCACAAGGGGAGAGGGTAAGAAGCACCTCACCCGCCAACCGCGCGCCGCACCTGCTCGCCGATCTGCGACAGCACGAGCTGCGCCTGCGGCAGGATCGCGCCCATGGCGTGGAAATTGTGAACCATGCCGTCGTGGCAGACATGCTCGACCGTGACGCCCGCGGCGAGCAGCTTGTGCGCATAGGCATTGCCTTCGTCGCGCATCGGATCGAACTCGGCGGTGTGGATGATCGCTGGAGCAAGGCCGACGAGCCGCGTTGCGCGTAGCGGCGAGATGCGGGGATCGGCGGTGTTGATGCCGTCCGGCAGATAGTCGGCGAGGTCGGCTTCGATCGTGACGCGGTCGATCAGGTGCCCTTCGGCAAACGCCTCGCGCGAAGGTGACGTCTCTTCGAAATCCAGCACAGGGCAGATCAGGCATTGCGCGATGATCGAGAGGCCGGCGTTCTGCAGCGCCTCCTGGCAGACGATCGCCGCGAGCGTGGCGCCGGCGGAATCGCCGCCGACCACGAGCCGCTCGGCGTCGATGCCGAGCGACGACGCCTCTCGCGCGACCCATTCGGTCGAGGCGATGGCGTCGTCGACGGCGGCGGGGAATTGATGTTCGGGTGCGAGCCGGTAATCGACCGAGACCAGCCGGCAGCCGGTCGCATGCGCAAGCGCCGCGGCAATGCGGTCGTGTGTCGAAATGCTGCCGGCGACCAACCCGCCGCCGTGGAAGAACACAAACCCCGGCGCGCGCTCGCCCGCGTTCGCGGGCGTGTAGAGCCGATAGGGGAGGTTGCCGCCCGGACCGGGGAGTACCCCGTCGGACGTCGTCACATCCGGCGCCTCGGCGCGCGCGAACTGCATCAGCTTCGCCAGCGACTGTCGCCGCGCCTCGACACTCGGCCGGCTCCGCGCCTGCGGCGCGGCCGCGGCCATCATGGTCAACAAACGCTTCGCGAGCGGATCGAGCGGCATGGGGCACCGGTTAACGACAGTCGACGTGCAGATAATACTGCGAAATCGTGCAATCGCCCACGTCTCTTACTTCCCCCTCGTGGAAGATGCACAGTAGCTCCCCGCAGGAAATCGTTTAGGAATCGGGCACCATAGTCGTGGCATAATGCGGCATCACGCCAAGGGGAGGCCGGTCATGGCCGAGATCAAGAAGCCCATCGAGTATTCTCCGAGCTGGACCTTCTTCGAAGGCAAATGGCACGACGGCAACGTGCCGATGATGGGGCCGCGCACGCATGCGGCCTGGCTCGGCTCGGTCGTGTTCGACGGCGCGCGCGTTCGAGGGCGTTGCGCCCGATCTCGACCGCCACGTCGCCCGTGCCAATCAATCTGCGATCAATTTCGGCCTGAAGCCGATGGTCGATACCGACACCTGGCTCGCGCTCGCGCGCGATGGGCTGGCGCGCTTTGCGCCGAATGCGGAGCTCTACATCCGCCCGATGTATTGGGCGCAGAACGGTTCCGGCGGTGGGGTCTTGTTCGATCCCGAGACCACCAACTGGTGCCTGTGCATCTACGAGGCGCCGATGCCGAAACCCGTCGGCACGCCATCACGCTGTCGCCGTTCCGCAGACCCACCGCGGAATGTGCCCCGGTCGAGGCGAAGGCCGCCTGTCTCTATCCGAACAATTCGCGGGCACTGGCGGAAGCCGCCTCGCGCGGCTTCCAGAACGCGCTGATGCTCGACATGCTCGGCAACGTCGCCGAGTTCGGCAATTCCAACGTGTTCATGGCCAAGGACGGCGTGGTCTATACGCCGGTGCCGAACGGCACGTTCCTGAATGGCATCACGCGCCAGCGCGTCATCGGCCTGCTGCGCGCCGACGGCGTCACGGTGGTCGAGAAGACGCTGCGCTATTCCGACTTCGTCACCGCCGACGAGATCTTCTCCACCGGCAATTTCGCCAAGGTCGCCCCGGTCATCCGCATCGATGATCGTGAGCTGAAGCCGGGCCCATTCTACACCAAAGCGCGCAAGCTCTATTGGGACTTTGCGCACGCGGTGAAGCTGGCAGCATAGGCTGGTCTGCACACGCTCCGTCATTGCGAGCGCAGCGAAGCAATCCAGAGTCTTTCCGCGGGGGCAGCCTTGATTGCTTCGCTGCGCTCGCAATGACGAGGTTGGGGCATATACGTACCGATCTCTGCACTGTCATCGCCTGACTTGATCGGGCGATCCAGTATTCCAGAGACGTTCGTCGTCCATTGAGAAGCCGCGGCGTACTGGATGCCCCGCCTTCGCGGGGCATGACATGCGTCTTTAACTGCGCCGCCTGAACCGGCTGAACTGGAACGCCTGCGTCGAATTCCACGGCGTATGGTGGATCTCGCGCCGGGTCTCGACGAGTTCGAATTCCGGCCCGAGCTCTGCCGAGAGGCTCGCGCTGTCGTGCCGCTGCACGGGCAGGCCGCTGCATTTCTCCGGACCGTCGGGCGCAAAGGTGGCGATGATGACTTGGCCGCCGGGCGCCACGGCCGCGCGCAAGCGTTCGACATAGGCCGCCCTGTCCACCGGATCGGTCAGGAAGTGAAATGCCGCGCGATCATGCCAGACGTCGTACGTCTTCGCCGGCTGCCAAGTCGTCACGTCCACGACGATCCAGTCGACAGCTCCAGCGCCGGTGCCGATTCGTCGCTTGGCCGCGTCGAGCGCATTGGCCGAGAGATCCAACACCGCCAGGTTGCGATATCCCTCGCGCAGGAGGCAGTCGGCCAGTCGCGATGCACCACCGCCGATATCGATGATGGCGGCGTCTCGAGCCGGATTTGCTGCCCGGATCATCTCGAGCGAGATCTCCGGGCAATCCTGGAACCAGCTCACCTCGGTCTCGCCCTTGGTGGCGTAGACGTTCTCCCAATGCATGCTGCGGTCAGACATGGCGTGCGCTCCGGCTTTGGTAGAGCTTACCACGTCGTCCGCATTCTTGTCCGTAAGCCGCATGCGCAGGTGTCATCGCCCGGCTTGACCGGGCGATCCAGCATTCCAGAGACAGCGACGAATACGGAAAAGCCGCGGCGTACTGGATGCCCCGGTCAAGCCGGGCATGACAGGCGCGTATTGCCCATCCCGTGTTGGCTACGCCCTCTCACGGCCCGTACAGCACGAGCTCGGTGTCCGTGAGGTCGGCGAGGTTCGGCCGGTGCGGGCCCTTGAAATATTTGCGGCCGCGCCGCTCGGTGTAGATGCCGACCAGGCCCGGGATCGGGCCGTTGGCATCGACGATCACCGAGATCTTGCCGAGCCGGAGCAACAGCCGGCCGATGCGGCCGGCACAGGCAACGTATTCCGCGGCGCTCCTGCAGTAGATCAGCCGCATTGCCGGCGGCGCGATGAAGCCGCGGCGGATCCGCACCGATTGCAGGACGAACGGAAACGCGCCCTGCGGCGTGCGACAGACCACGCTGAGACAATTGTAGCGCGCATGCCGTCTCAACAGTTCAGTCTCGGCTTCGGAGAGCCCGTCGATCTGCTTGACGTGCTGCGAGATCACCTCGATCTTGCTCCAGCGCGGCGCGCGCGTCAGCGCCGGCACCGAGAAGAACATGCCGCTGGAATAGGCACGAAAGCCCTGCGTCTCGATGATCGGCCAGGTCCACGCCGCCGGGCTGATGTTGAGATAGGTCACGTCCTTGTGCCGCTGCGCGATCTTGGTCAGCAGCGGCGCGTAGTTGCGATACGCCGGGTCGACATACCAGCTCGACAGGTTGCACTGGATCGCGGTCGCTTCGCCGTTCTTCCGCGTCGTGTAGATCAGCAGCAGCACCCCGACGGGGGTGCCGTCATCGTCGAGCATGTAGCCGAAACGCGGATAGCCTTCCGGTACGGGGCGGAAGGCTTGCCGTCGCAGGCCCTGGATCCAATAGTTGCGCGAGCGGCCGACGAAGCCGCGCGTCAGCAGGTCCGCGATCGCCTCGACGTCGGACTCAGCGATCTCGCGGCATCGGACCTTGGTGTGGATCACGCTCGTCTTGCCCGTGGAAATGGTCGGCCTCGTTGCTTTAGCGCCAGCCCTCGCCATGGGCATCGGCCGGAACGTGCGGCTGCATGCCCAGGATATCCCGCACCTTGGCGGGCCAGGCGGAGAGATCGGTGCCGTGGGTGTGGAACATGGCGACGGCGAGCCGGTCCATGCCGAAGGCGACGCAGCCGGTGTGAGCGGGCTCGCCATTGGCATCCCGGATGCCCCAGGTCGTGCCGAAATGCTCGCGATGATAGTTGAAGCTCATGCAGGCGGTTGGCTGCTCTTCCGAACGCAGCGGAATCAGGAGCTCGAACTTGAGCTGCTGCTGCTTCTGGCTCACCGCCTTCATCTGGCCGACGCGGCCGAAGAAGGGATCGCTGGCATAGTCGACGCGGAAGGTCAGGCCGAGGTCGCGGGCGATCGCCTGCGCCCGCACCATCCAGCGCTCGCGGAAGTCGGCGACGTCATTGGGCGTGCCGATGCAGACATATTCACGCATGCGGAACGATTGCAGCCGGTCGAGATGGCGCGACGGCTCGCGGCGGAAGCAGTCGGCGGCAACGTCGAAGCGCAGGCCGCCCTTCGGGAGCTGCCCCCGGCTCGCCGCGATCGGATAGACGGGATAGCAGGCGGCGGGCGACAGCACGAGATCGGCCGGGGATAGCGAGGTGGTCCAGTCGCCGCCGGCGTCGAACCGGCTTACCGCAGCGTTGATCTCGCGTTCGGTGCCGTGCAGGCCGCAGACGCAGCCGAGCAGGTTCGGAAAGCTCTTGAGGTAGCCGGACTTCTCGAGCTGGGCGCGGCTCATCACCGGGGGAAAGCGTATCACCTCCGTGCCTGCTTCGCGGTGCCGAGTTATCAGCGCGGCGAGCCGCTCTACGACATCCTCATAGAGCGCGGTACGGGCGTAGACGCCGTCCGAGCCCATGCGATGGAACAGGACATCAGCGAGATGATCGAGCGGATCGGCAAGTTGCGGCGCGGTCTCGGGCGCGTTGGGGAGAACGGCAATGTTCATGTTTGCGATTCCTGCTATCTGCAATTGTTCTTGTCAGTCGCGAAGGCTCATCGGCACGCCGCTCATCAGCGTCGCCGTCGCAGCGTTTGCGAGGATGCGGTCGTTGTTGATCATGATCGGCGACGACAGCACGTCGCGCAGATGGCGGCCCATGGTGAATTCGCCATCGTTGCGATAGCCCGACAGCCCGGTCGTGCGCATCGCGTGCATCACGGTCTCGACCGCGAGCTCGGAGGCCTGGACCTTCAGGAGCGTGATCGACGACTGGAAATCGAGCGAGCCGAGGGCGCGCTCGTCATGCTCGGCGCGCGCGAAAGCATCGACATTGGCGGCGATCAGCGCGCGCAGCTTGGCGAGCGACATTTTCGCGGCGGTGAAGTGCGCCGCCGCCGGCGGCATCTGCCCGCCCGCGCCGCGTGCCGCCTTGCGGATGAATGCCTGCGCGCGCGTCACGGCCGCGGCGGCAATGCCGGCCCAGGCCGACGACCAGCACAGATGCGCGAACGGGGTCATGGTCTGGGCGTGGATCTTGTCATAGGACTCGGGGAAGACGCGATCGGCGGGGCAGTCCACCTTCAGCTCGAAGCCGGTCGAGCAGGTGCCGCGCATGCCGAGTGTTTCCCAGCCCAGCGTCCGCTTCAGCGAATAGTCGTCCTTGGCGAGCGCCAGCAGCACCTGGTCGGATGCGACGGCCTCGGTGGCGCGGCGGGCAATGGTAACGAGGCCGTCGGCCTCGGCGCCGTAGGAGATCACGGTGGCGTCACGCACGAGCGTAACGGTGTCGCCGGCATTGTCGACCGCGGCTGCGCTGGCGCGGATGTTGCCGCCGTTCTGACCTTCCGTGGTGGAGGAGGCGAGCAGCCACTGGTCGCGGGCGACGCGGCGCATCATGGTCTCCATCCAGGGGATGCCGTGGCCGTGCCTGATGACGCAGGCGACCTTGGTCTGATGCATCGCGTAGATCATCGCGGTCGAGGCGCAGGCGCGCCCGAGCGTGTAGCAGATGTCGGTGACGTCGTAGATCGAAGCACCGAGCCCGCCGAATTCGACCGGGATCATGACGCCGAGCAGCTTCTGCTCGCGTGCCATTTCGAACGCCTTGTGAGGGAAGCGGGCGTCGCGATCGACGCCCTCGGCATCGGCGGCGGCCACCGCGGCGGTCTTGGCCGCGCGTTCGACCAGCGAGGGACCTTGTTCGAGAAAGCTCGCTTGCGCCTCGCCGACAGGCTGAAGGACCGCTTCACGCACGTTCATGCTCGTCCGCCTCTCCATTTCGTCGTTCGAGATCGCCCGGCATCATTGGCGATGCACATCGCGATCATCCGACCATCTTTGCTTGTGATGTAAGGCTAGGGATTTAATTCAAATTCGTCGATGAAATAGAGGGTAAACGAAGTCCAATTCCGAACGAACAGTTAAGGGGCAGTTTTTCGTATCGCCGAATTTTCCGGCATCGTGTTAGCGATTTGGAAGAAGCATGAATTTCGGACAATCTGAGTCATCGTTTACTAAGAAACGCGAAGTAATGGTCACGCCCATTGCGGGATCGGCCGTCCCTGCCCATCGTAACTGGCAATCCGGTCCGACCTAGATAGATGGGAATTTGCCGATGCAGGCCTTCGATACCGACGTGCGCAATCGCATCATCAAGCTGGTGAAGGGCATCCTCGAACAGAATTCGCTTGCTGCTGACGTCACGCCGTCCGCGAAGCTCGTCGACGTCGGCCTGACCTCGATGGACATGGTCAACCTGATGCTGGGCGTGGAAGCCGAGTTCGACTTCACCATCCCGCAGTCCGAGATTACGCCGGAGAATTTTCAGTCCGTCGAAACGCTGGAGCGGATGATCGTGACCCAGTTGCAGCCCGCGACGGCGGCTTAGTTGGCTGTACCGCGGCCTCCCCTGTCGTTATTGAGGCGAAGCTGCTGCCAAACGCTCGAACGTCGTCCTGGCGAAAGCCAGGACCCATACCGAGGAATCTATCGATTGCGGATGGTCGCAGTCCCGAACCACGAGTCTTCGTCAAACCACCCCCTGGGGTAATGAGTCCTGGCTTTCGCCAGGACGACAGCGAATGTGCGGCGAGGGGTGTCATTCTCCTGACGACATCCCGACCCCTATCCCGTTCCAAAACCGCCGCAAAACTGGCATAGCTTCTCCACGGGATCGCGGATTGCGAACGGGGTGGAGCAGACATGACGCAGGCGGTATTGGGCATCATCGGAGGCTCCGGCATCTACGATCTGCCGGGCCTCGAGGGCGCACACGAAGAGGTGATCAGGAGCCCCTGGGGCGAGCCCTCGGCTCCCTTACGGCGCGGCACCATCGCGGGCCTGCCGATCGTGTTCCTGCCGCGCCATGACAGGGGTCACCGGCTGTCGCCCTCGGACATCAACTACCGCGCCAATATCGACGTACTGAAGCGCGCCGGCGTCACTGACCTGGTGTCGCTGTCGGCCTGCGGCTCGTTCAGGGAGGAACTGCCGCCCGGGACCTTCGTTCTCGTCGACCAGTTCATCGATCGCACCTACAAGCGCGAGAGCTCGTTCTTCGGCAGGGGCTGCGTCGCGCATGTATCGATGGCGCATCCGGTCTCGCCGCGCCTGCGCATTCATCTTGCCGCCGCGGCCGAGGCCGAGGGCATCGCAATCGCCCGCGGTGGCACCTATGTCTGCATGGAGGGGCCGCAATTCTCGACCCTTGCGGAAAGCATGACCTACAAGACGCTGGGCTACTCCGTGATCGGCATGACCAACATGCCCGAGGCAAAACTCGCCCGCGAGGCGGAGATTTGCTATGCCACGGTGGCGATGGTGACGGATTTCGATTGCTGGCATCCCGATCATGATGCCGTCACCGTGCAGGACATCATCCGGATGCTGACTTCTAACGCCGACAAGGCGAAGACGCTGGTGGCGCGGCTGGCAAAGGATTTTCCGCGCGAGCATGAGCCGTGCCCGGTCGGCTCCGACCGCGCGCTCGACACCGCGCTGATCACGGCGCCCGAGGCGCGCGATCCGGAGCTGCTAGCGAAGCTCGACGCGGTGGCGGGGCGCGTGCTGCGCGCCTGAAGCGAAAGGCAGATGCGATGAAGGTTGACGGCAAGCATTTTCGCAGCATCTGGCGCGAGCGTGACGGCTGGTCGGTCGGTGCGATCGACCAGCGCAGGCTGCCGCATGAATTCGTCGTCGCGCGGCTGACCTCGTGTGACGATGCGGCTACGGCTATCCGCGACATGCTGGTGCGCGGTGCGCCGCTGATCGGCGCCACCGCGGCCTATGGCGTGGCGCTCGCCATGCGCGAGGACAGTTCCGATGCCGGCCTGAAGCGCGCCTATGAAACGCTGGTCGTGGCGCGGCCGACCGCCATCAACCTGAAATGGGCGCTGGACGAGATGCGCGCGACGCTCGCGCCGATCGACCCCTCAGAGCGGGCGGAAGCCGCCTATGCGCGCGCCGACGAGATCGTCGAGCAGGACGTCGAGATCAACCGCGGCATCGCCGGTAACGGCTTTATGCTGATCGACGCTATCGCGGCGAAGAAGCCGGGCGAGACGGTCAACATGCTGACCCATTGCAATGCCGGCTGGCTTGCGACCGTGGACTGGGGCACCGCGACGGCCCCGATCTATCTCGCGCATGAGCGCGGCATCAAGGTCCATGTCTGGGTCGACGAGACCCGCCCGCGCAATCAGGGTGCCTCGCTGACCGCCTGGGAACTCGGCCATCACGGCGTGCCGCACACGGTGATCCCCGACAACACCGGCGGCCATCTGATGCAGCACGGCATGGTCGACCTCGCCATCGTCGGCACCGACCGCGTCGCCGCCAATGGCGACGTCTGCAACAAGATCGGCACGTACCTCAAGGCGCTCGCGGCGCATGACAACGGCGTGCCGTTCTACGTCGCGCTGCCGTCGCCGACGATCGACTTCGCCGTCAATGACGGCATCAGGGACATTCCGATCGAGCAGCGCGGCGGCGCAGAGGTCACCGACATGACCGGCCGCACCGCCGATGGCCGGCTGGAGACGGTGCGCATCGTGCCGGAAGGCTCGCCGGTCGCGAACTACGCGTTCGACGTCACACCGGCGCGGCTCGTCACCGGCCTCATCACCGAGCGCGGCGTGCTGAAGCCCGACCGCGCCTCGCTGGCAGCCGCATTCCCGGAGCGGATCGCTGCCGCGGCGGAATAGGCCTCTCCATTAAGCGATATCGCGCCACACCGTCATTGCGAGCGCAGCGAAGCAATCCAGAATCCCACCGCGGAGACAGCCTGGATTGCTTCGCTTCGCTCGCAATGACGATTGTTGAGGCAGCACGTGACCATCTACATCCCTCACCCTCTCAGGACGAGGGGTGAGAGTGCCGTTGCCGCAGCTATCCGAGCTTCAACCCCGTCGCCGCCTCGAGCTCGGCGATCGCCTGCGCGCCGCTGGTGACCTTGATCGTGGTCATGCCCATCTCGCGCGCCGGCTTGAGGTTGACGCCGAGATCGTCGAGATAAACGCATCGTGCCGGATCGGCCTTCAGCGTCTCGACCATCATCCGGTAGATGCGCGGGTCGGGCTTGCGTAAGCCGATCTTGGCGGACTCGATGACGTGGTCGAACAGCGCCATCACCTCTGCGACATAGAGTGTGCGACCGGTGAGGCTGCCGATCGCGTTCGCCGGCAGGTTATTGGTGATGCAGCCGGTCTTGAACTTCGCCTTGATACGCTTCAAGGCCTCGACCATCTCGGGGCGCAGATCGCCCTGCAGCAGCGGCAGCACGTCACGGCCGCGGACCTCGGCGCCGAGCGCGAGCGATTCCGCGGCGAACAAATGATCGAAGGTATCGATATCGACCTCGGCGCGCTCGAACTTGGCCCATGCATTTTCCAGATGATTGGCGGCATTGGTACGCCGGATGATGTCGGCGGGCAGGCCCCGTTCGGTCTCGAAGCGCGTAAACGCCTCGAACGGCGAGCTGGTCAACACACCGCCAAAATCAAAAATCACGGCCTCGATCGTCAATGTCGCACCCTCGTCAATTCGTGCCAAGATAGCTGACAAGACGGCTAGCACGGGGTATCGGCAAGGGCGAGTCCGAAGCCATGTCGGATCTTTACGATCGACCGCCAATACGTGTTCCTATCAAGACGTGTTTCCATGACAAAGTTCGCGACGTTCATTGCAGGTGTCCTGCTGCTCACCACGCCCGCCCATGCCATCGTCGGCGGGGGCACGCCGCAGGCCGAAGGCGTGGCGCGTGCCATCGTCACCATCGTCGGCTCGCGCGGCAATTTCTGCACCGGCAGCCTGATCGCACCGAAGCTGGTGCTGACGGTGGCGCACTGTGTGCAACCCGGTGCAGACTACAAGGTCGTCGACTATGGCGCCGATGGTAAGCCGCAACTCCTGAATGTCCGCACCGTCGCGATCCATCCGAGCTTCAACATGCAGGCGATGCAGGCGCATCGTGCCACCGCCGACGTGGCGCTGCTGCAGCTCGAAATTCCACTCAAGGGAAAATCGACGGTGCCGGTCGGCGCGCCGCAAATTCCAATTCACGTCGGCAGCCGCTTCACCATCGCTGGCATCGGCGTCACCACGCGCGGCGATGGCAAGAGCGGCGGTATCACGCGGGTCGCCGGCCTTGTTGCCACGGGTCAGCCCGGCACGCTCCAGATCCGGTTGGTCGATCCCGTAACCAACGGTGTTCGCGACGGAATCGGCGCCTGCACCGGTGATTCCGGCGGCCCAGTGTTCGAGGATAGGCCGAGCGGGCCCGTGATCGTTGGCGTCATTAGCTGGTCGACCGGGCCGAATGGCGCGGCCGGTTGCGGTGGATTGACCGGCGTCACCCCACTCACGCTCTATCGCGACTGGATCGTGCAGACCGCGCGGAGCTGGGGTGCGGCGCTGTGATTTGATCGCGACCTGATCTATGTCATTTTGCAGTGGAAGCGCGATGGGCGACCAAGCCGATCGCGGAGGAAACGCGCCGCCCGGTCAAGGGCGGTCCAAAAACCAAGCAAGGCATAGAAGCAACAATGAATGTCGCTGTTCGCAGTCACGCCACGACCAAACAGGCTTCAGAACATTTCGACGTGCTGATCGTCGGTGCCGGTATCTCGGGCATCGGCAGCGCCTATCATCTCACCAAGCAGCCTCCCGGCACGAGCTTCGTGATCCTGGAGACGCAGGCGACGTTCGGCGGCACCTGGACCACGCATCGCTATCCAGGCATCCGCTCCGACAGCGATCTCCACACCTTCGGCTATCGCTTCAAGCCCTGGGTCGGCCCGCCGATCGCGACCGCCGAAGAGATCCTCGCCTACATGAACGAGGTGATCGAAGACAACGATATCGCAAGGCACATCCGCTACGGGCACAAGATCAATTCGGCGAGCTGGTCGAGCGAGACGAATCTCTGGACCATCGAAGCGGTAACGACCGACACCGGCGAGGCCAGAACCTTCACCGCCAACTTCCTCTGGATGTGCCAGGGTTACTACCGCCATTCCGAGGGCTACACGCCGGAATGGAAGGGCATGGATCGCTTCAAGGGCCGTATCGTCCATCCGCAGACCTGGCCGGATGATCTCGACCTCTCAGGCAAGAAAGTGGTCGTGATCGGCTCGGGCGCGACCGCGGCGACGCTGGTGCCCAACATCGCGGACGCTTGCGCGCATGTCACCATGCTGCAGCGCTCGCCGACCTATTTCCGGCTCGGCCGCAACGCCATCGAGATCGCCGAGGAACTGCGCCGGCTTCAGGTGGACGAAGAGTGGATCCACGAGATCGTCCGGCGAAAGATACTGTTCGAGCAGGATGCGTTCACAAAGCTCTGCGTGGCCAAGCCCGACCAGGTGAAGAAGGACCTGATCGATCAGATCCGCGCGGTTCTCGGGCCGGACTACGACGTCGAGACCCACTTCACGCCAACGTACCGGCCGTGGCGGCAGCGCATCGCCTTCGTGCCCGATGCCGACCTGTTCAAGGGTATCGCCAGCGGCAAGGCGTCCGTCGTCACCGACGAGATCGAGTGCTTCGTCGAGAACGGCATTCAGCTCAAGTCGGGCAAGCTGCTCGAGACCGACGTCGTCGTCACCGCGACCGGATTCAACCTCGCCGCTCTCGGCGACATCGCGTTCGAGATCGACGGCCAGCCGCTCGCCTTCGGCGACACCGTCACCTATCGCGGCATGATGTTCACGGGTGTGCCGAACATGGTCTGGGTGTTCGGCTATTTCCGCGCAAGCTGGACGCTGCGCGTCGATCTCGTCGCCGACTTCGTCTGTAGGCTGCTCGGCCATATGAAGGACAAGGGCGCGAAGAAGGTCGAGGTCAAGCTGCGGCCCGAGGATCACAACATGCCGATCCTGCCCTGGATCGATCCGGAAAACTTCAACCCCGGCTATATGATGCGCAACATGCACCTGTTGCCCAAGCGCGGCGACAAGCCGGAATGGCAGCACAGCCAGGATTACTGGACCGAGAAGGACGAGATCCCGAAGACGGATCTGGACGACAATGCGTTCGTATACGGGTGAGGGAGCAGGTCCTGGACTAGTTAGGGACGGCAACAATCGCCCCACACTCCGCCGTCGTCCTGGCGAAGGCCGGGACCCAATACCCCAGGGAAATTTTTGTAGCGGGAGTCGATAGTCGCGAGTGCTCGTCAAAGCACGCCACGCTTACCGCTTCTGCTGCGGCGGCCTGCGGGGCTGGCGCGGGGCGGGGGTGCCTTGCGGATCGAACTTGCCGCTCATCTTGTTGGCGCCCTCGCTGATGTCGAGCAGCGTTCTGCGCCCGTCCTCGATGAAGCTTGCCGACTTCTTCTTCATGGTCTCGGCGAGCTCGCGTAGCCCCTGCACCTTCTCGAACAGCTCGTCGGCCTTGCCATCGACGAAGCCCGGCACCACGCCCTCGATCTTGGTGACCGCCTTGTCGAAGCCGGCAAAGGCGCTGTCGACCTTGGCCATGACGGCGTCGATCTCATCGCCCTTGCCCTTCAGATCGGCGGTGTAATCTTCGAACGTGCGGAGGGTGTCCGTGATCGCGGCGGAGTTGCTGACGATCATGCGGTCGACGCTGTGCAGCGTCTCGACGATGGATTCGGCGTCGCTGAGATCGGCGGTCAGCACCGGGATTCCGTCCGAATCCAGCGGCACGGGGGGCGCCGAGGGCGCACCGCCGATCAGCGAAATCGCGGCAATGCCGGTAAGGCCCTGAAGCTCGATCCCCGCCACGGTGTCCTTGCGGATCGGCGCATTGTTGTCGAGCATCACGAGCGCCACGATCCGGCGGGGATTGTCCAGCTTGATCGACAGGATATGGCCTGCGGGCACGCCGTCGAAATTGACCGGACCGCCGCGGCGCAGCCCGCTCGCCGATCCGCCCTCGAAAACGACCCGGAGCTGGCTGCGGCTCTGGATCGAGCGCCATTTCTGCACGCCGAGCAGGCCGCCGAACGCCACGGCGATCACCGCCAGCGTCGCCGTTCCGATCACCAGATTGCTTGCGCGTGCCATGCAGTTCGATTTTACGGTCAAACCGGGTCAGTTGGAAGGATATCCATTTGGCCACAATGCTAGGCAGGGCGAGTTAGCGAAGCGTAACCCGCTGCTGTCTTCGACCGTTGCCCGAATTGGTGGATTGCGCCGGGCTAGACTTGCTGCGTCACAAGACCCTCATGGTGAGGAGCGCGGAACGCGCGTCTCGAACCGTGAAGGCCCAGCTCTCGCCCGCGCCCATCCTTCGAGACGCCCGCGTGTTGCGGGCTCCCCAGGATGGGGCCGGGGACTTGTGACGCAGTAGGGCTAGTCCGCCCTATGCCATCTCAGTGACCGGCGGCGCGCTTTGCCGCAGCATTGTTCAGGACGATCAGCGCATCGACTGCTACGCCAGTCTTTGGATTGATCAGGAACGGATTGATGTCGATCGAGGCGATCCGGTCGCCGGCATCCGCGATCAGGTTGGAGAGCCCGACCAGCGCCTTCACGGCGGAGGCCTCGTCGAGCTTCGGCTTGCCGCGATAGCCGCGCACCTTGATGCCGGCCTTGGTGCGACCGATCAGGAGCCTTGCCTCGGCCGCGTTCAGGGGTGCGCCGGCGAGCGCGACGTCCTTCATCAGCTCGATATCGATGCCGCCGGTTCCGAACAGCACAACCGGGCCCATCTCGGCATCCAGGGACGCGCCGACCACGAGCTCGAGATCGGCCTTGACCTGCTGCGCGATCAGGATGCCGTCGAGCCTCGGCTTGCCCTTCAGCTTCTTCACCCGCGCGGTGATGTCGGCGAATGCCTTCTTCACCTCGGCCGCGCTGTTGAGGTTCAGCATCACGCCGCCGATATCCGATTTGTGCAGGATCTCGGCGCTGACGACCTTGGCCACGACCGGGAAACCGATCTGCTTGGCGATTCTGACGGCCTCCGCCGCGGTCTGCGCGATCGCCTCTTTCGAGATCGGGATGCCGTAGGCCTTCAGCAGCTTCTTCGAGGCGACCTCGTCGAGCGCGGCGCCGGTTGCCGAGTTCAGCGTCTTCTCCAGCACGGCGCGTGCGGCAGGCTTCGAGCTCGAGAGGATGTCAGGCACCTCCTTGCGCAGCCTGGCATAGTCGAGCAGCGATTTGATCGCGGTGACCGCGCGGTCCATGCCCTGCATGACCGTGAGATGCGGCAACGATTTGCGCAAGCCCTTGGTGAAGTCGGTGAAGCCGATCGACATCGCGCTGACATAGATCACGGGCTTTGAGGCCCGGCTCGCCATCTCGTTGACGATGCGCAAGTTGCGCTCGCGCAGCTCGTGCGGCGCCTTCGGCAGCTCGGAATCGATGATGACGACGTCGATATCGGGATCGTCGATCATCAGTTTGATCGACTTCATGTAGACGGAGGGATCGACCACCGCGGCAAACCCGGCGTCGAGCGGGTTGCCGACGATCGAGCCGGGTCCGAGCATCTTCGCGAGTTCGCCGCTGACATGCGGGCTCAGCGGCGCGAAGTTCAGGCCCGCGGCATAGAAAGCGTCGATCAGCATGCCGCGTTTGCCGCCGGACAGCGTGACGGCGGCAAGCCGATCGCCCTTGGGCACCGCGGCGTGGGCGAAGCATTCGGTGGTCTCGATCAGCTCATCGAGGCCGTCGACGCGAATCACGCCCTCGCGGGTCGCAATCGCATCGAACGTCTCGATCGAGCCAGCGAGCGCGCCGGTGTGCGCCATCGCCGCGGCGCGGCCGCCCTCGGACGCCCCGAGCTTGAGCGCGATCACCGGCTTGTGTGCGGCGCGCGCCGCCTTGCAGGCGTCGCGGAACGCCTTGGTGTTGCGGACGCCTTCGAGATAGACGACGATCACCTTGATGCCGGGATCCTCGGCGAAATAGCGCATGAGGTCGGGCGTTTCGAGCCCGGTCTCGTTGCCGGTCGTGACCATGTAGCCGACGCCGACGCCGCGATCCTCCAGCGCCTGCCGGATCGCCATGACGATCGCGCCGGATTGCCCGGCGATCGCCACCGCGCCCTGTTCCATGGTGACGACGCGGTCGTCGATGTTGGTGAAGAGCTTTTCGCCGGCGCTCAAATTGCCGAGGCAGTTCGGGCCCGTGACGGCAAGTCCGGTCTCGCGCACCGCCGCTTGCAGTTCGGCCGCGAGCCTCTGGCTCTCTTCATCCTGCAACTCGCTGAAGCCGGAGGTGACGATGGTGGCCGAACGCGCGCCGGCCGCGCCGGCATCGCGGATCACCTGCACGGCAAACCGCGCAGGCACCAGCACCAGCACGTGATCGGGCTTCTCGGGAAGGCTCGCGAAATCCTTGTAGCAGGTGACGCCCCAGATGGCTTCGCGCTTGGCGTTGACCGGGTAGAGACCGCCCTCGAAGCCGTACTTGACCAGATTATTCCAGATGCGCTCGGCATAATTACCGGGCTTGTCGGTCGCGCCCACCAGCACGATGTTGCGCGGGTGCAGCATGGCATGAATGCCCTTGACGATGTCGCTGGCATCGGGTGGCGGCGACCATGGGCGCAGAGAGACGAACGCAGCAGACACCTGGGCTTCCATGGCGCAATCCTCACCTGTTGTTTTTGTTGCGGCGCGTTGTTCTGTTCTATGGCGAGTTCTGGCGAGGCAATCGCGGCGAGCACAATGCCGCCAGACGGAATGGGCGGGACTTCATGCGAGAAGGCTAGCATCACCGGACTTTTGGCGAAAGTGCGAACGATCCACGCGCGTGCCGGCAATCGCCAGTGATCGCCAATGCTGTGCTCCGGCAATCGCCGTTCTCACGCGGCGCGCACTCCGGCTTTCGCGCGCTTCGCTTTGAGTTGTTCGGTACGTTACCAGACCTCGCGCGGCCGTGACGGCGAGGCGAGTCCCGCGAGCAGCACGGCCAGGATTCCCGTGAGGAAGATGCCGTCGAACGTCCCGGCGCCGCCGATCGACGCGATGGGTGCGCCGAGGCCGCCGATCTTGTCGAGGTTGAGCAGATCGGCCCCGATCAGAGTTCCGATCGAGCCGCCGATATAGGCGAGCGGCGCGGCATACTCGCGCGACAGCAGGAAGGCCAGGATCGCCGTGGCCACGACGGGCACAAATACGGGTACCGCGATGCCAACCCCCTGCACCGGCGTGGCCATGATGTGGATGATGAATGCGATTGCAATGACGGCGATCGTTGCCTTCACCCAGAGCTGATATCGCAGCACCAGATAGGTCGACATCATCGTCGGGATGACGGCACCGCCGACATTGACAGCGAGCACCGTGCCCGGCCATTGCGTCACCAGCGGCACCACGTAGCGCATGCCGAAGAAGTCGACGATCTCGCCAGACCGCACCACCTTGGCCGGCAGAACCGTGATGGGAATGTTGAAATAGCTGCCGATCAGCGAGCCGAACAGCAATAGCAGCGCCATGCCCGGACCGACCCCGAGCCGCATATAGGCGTGCCGCAGGATGCGGAGCTGAATCAGGATAATCAGCCCGGCGAACAGCAGCACCAGGACGGAAAACAATCCGGGCGTGATCGGCAGATACTGGGCTTGGCCATGCATGGTCGGATCCGATCGCAGACGATCTCGACCGGCAGCATCCCACGGGATGGCATGGATGACAAACTTACCCGTCGGCTCCGATCAAGGTGGCATGCAGGATGTAGCGCTCGGGACCTGACGTGACAGCGTCGAACGGCCAACAGGTCGTGAGCACAAGTTCAAAATCCTGTGTTGCAGGATCGATGCCTGAGGCGTCGAAGCGCACCACTGCAGAGGCGTCCGCGCGATAGCGAAAACGCCTGCCGTCGCGGCGCGTGATCTCGATGACGTCGCCGATCGCAACATTCCGCAGGAAGCGGAAATGCGTGTCACGGTGTGCGGCATAGACCGCAACGCCGCGCTCGCCGGCATCGACCGTCCGCTCGACATGGCCGGGTCCGAAGGCGAGTGCCTGCCCGCTGCTGCCCGCCAGCACGATGGCGCTGGCGCCGATCCGCTTCACCTCGATCCGCGCGACCGGCCAGGTATCCGCCCAGGACCATGACTTCACCGGTTGTCCGGTCGCAACGCTCTGGTCGAACGCGCGCTCCAGCAGCGCCTGTGCCAGCCACGCCTTCGCATGGATGTAAGCGCCGTCGCCGAACAGGATGATACCGACGATGGCAAGAACGAGCGGCGAGGTCAGGCGGGGCATGGCGTATTTTCTCCCGTCATTGCGAGCGAAGCGAAGCAGTCCAGATTGTCTCCTGGGCGACAGTCTGGATTGCTTCCGCGCTTCGCTCCTCGCTATGACGTTGAATAAAAAAGCGCGCGCGGCTGTGGGAACGGGCAACCGCGCGCGCTGAGGAAGAGGAGTCGGGGGCTCCTCCCTCAAACGGCGTCAGTGAGCAAGGGCTGACGCCGGTTGAACACGAACAGGACCAGGCTGAGCAGGATGAGGATCAGGCCCGCGATCATCTTGAGCTCGGCCGAGGTCGCGGTCTTGGGCAGGCGGATCGCGTCGGGCGCGGCAGGCGTCGGCCGCCTTGCTGCCGGCTGACCGCTCGCATCGGCACGACGTTCGCGCAGTTGCGTCGGCACTTGCGGCCGCTCGCCAAAAACCTTCTCGAAGTCCCAGCCGGCAGGCAGGTTGATCGGCAGCTCGCTGAGCTTGAGCGGCTCGCCCGCAGGGCGGCTCGGCGTCTTATCGACCGCGACGAGGCTGGTCAGCCGCGTGACGATCTGATGATCGAGCGCTAGCGCCAGGATGGCCTTGTCGGAGTCTTCCGGTGACATTTCCCGCATCGTGCGCGCGACCTCGGCATCGCCGATCTTGCGCCTGGCCCAGAGCTTCGACAGGCCCTTGCCCTCGGCGGCATTGCGCAGCGGCAGCGTCACTGACCACGGCCGGTCGCCGACGCGTCCCTTGATCTCCAGTGCGCCCGCGAGCTTGTCGAGCCTGGCGGCCAGCACCAGCGGCTCGTCGCGATAGACGTCGGGAATGATCGCGGGCGTGATGTCGGCTTTGGCCTCGGAGAACTTTGCGGTGAGGCCGGTCACGGCCGGGTTCTCCAGCTTTGCAAACAGGCCGCGCATGCGCTCCTCCACCTGCTCGACCGAGCCGATATGGGTGAAGGCGCCGCAGCCGAGCTCGGCGGCGCGTGTCATCAGATAGGTGTTGGGAGCAGACCCGATGCCGATCATAAAGATGCGCGAGCGGCCGCGCATCGCCGTGATCGTTTCGAACAATTGCTGCTCGTTGCCGATCGCACCATCGGTGAGGAATACGACCTGGCGAACCATGTTGGTCTCGCCGAGCTTGTCGGTCAGCGCGGCGCGCATCGCCGGTACCATCTCGGTGCCGCCGCGAGCCTGCAACGCGCTGACGAACGAAGTCGCCTCGCCGACATGTGCGGCATCGGCCTGCACAGATGTCGGAAACAGCACGTCCATGGTGTCGTCGAAGCGAATGACGTTGAAACGGTCGCTCGGCTGGAGCCGGCCGAGGGCATAAAGCAGGCTCGCCTTGGCCTGAACGATCGAGGTGCCGCCCATCGAGCCCGAATTGTCGATCACGAACACCACTTCGCGCGATAACGGTTTCTGCGCTGTCTGCCCGACCGTGGGAGGCGTGACGAAGGCGAGCAAATAGTCGGCGTCGCCGACATGTTCGCGGAACAGGCCAACCGACGGCGCCTTCTCTGCGGCCGGCTTCCAGGTCAGTTCGAAATCGCGGTCCGCGGGCACGACGCCGTCGGCGAGCGTGACGATGCGCGTCGCGCTGTCCGGGCTCTCGAGCTTGATGTTATGGTGGTGGCTCTTCACTTCGCCGAGCGCGAAACCGGCATTCAGACGCACCGTGATTCTGGTCGGGTTGACCGGCGAGTTCTTGGCAGGATCCAGCACGGGCGGCGAGATCCGGTCGCGGTCCGGCACCGGATCGGAGGTGGTCGTGCCCCAGCCGGAGCCGTCGGGCCGGAAGTCGACGCTCTGCGCGATCGGCGCCGGACTATAGCGCGGCCCGACCACCAGCGGCACACGCAGCGAATATTCGTTGCCGGATTGGTGCACCGGCTCCTGATATTCGATCTGCACCAGCACGGTCTCGCCGGGGCCGATATTGGCGACCGAGTTGGTGAAAATGTTCGGTCGTTCCTGCTCCGTCAGCGCGGCCTTCTGGCCCGCCCGTCGCGCCTGCTCGTAGATCACGCGAGCCTGTTGCCGCTCCTTGATGTCACCGACGATGATACGGTCGCCGACCACCATCTTCAGCGTGTCGACGGCACCATCGGTCGCGAGCGGATAGACGTAGGTCGCCTCGACCCAGTCCTTGGTCGGATTGCGGAAGACTTGCGTGACGCGGGCGCGCAGCGTCGGGCCCGACACCGTGATGTCGACATCAAGGCCGAGGCGGATGGCTTCGCTATAGGCGCCGTCGTCCTTCAGGAGCAGCGTGCCGGAACGGGCATCGCCGGGCTGGAGCAGGCTGGCCTGCTCCGCCGTCGCCGACCATCCCGGCTCGAAGCTGACGAGCAGGGCGACGAAGCCGACCAGGATCACGGCAATGCCCTGCACCAGAAGAAACAGTCCGAGCTTGATCAGTCTGCCCAGCATGGGGTGTTCATCGTTGTCGAACGCGTCGTAGCTATCCATTTGGCCTGCTCCCGAAGGATGTTTGCTGGCCCTGACCTTCCGCCGGGAGAGGCCGATTTTGCGAGCAGAATGATCGGCAATGTTCCGCCGCGGCCGGCCGGGCCGCGCAGCGGCGGCGACGGTCCTGTGCGGTTTTGTGCTGACTTGTCCGCCCTGCTAGAATGGCCCTCATGGAGCAGGGCTAACGATGCAGACGCAGGATAAACTCAACGACAAGCAGCTTTCGGACGAGCAAAGCCGCGAAATCGCCGAGACCATTCGCGAGGAGCTGGCCAAACGCCGGATCTCCCGCCAGGCGCTGGCCGCGCAGGCCAAGCTCAGCCTGTCGACCCTTGAGAAGGTGCTGGGCGGCCGCCGGCCGTTCACGCTGGCGACGACCGTGCGGCTCGAGCAGGCACTGGGCGTGTCCTTGCGCAAGAGCGTCGTCGTGGCGGCGCCTGAAGCCGGCAACGATGTCGCGCCCGACAGCCTCGGGTCCTATTCGCACCGCGCGGTGACCTGGCTGGAAGACGTCTACATCACGTTACGGCCGTCGTTCGGCACCAACGATGCGATCTTCGCCTACCGCACCGAGATCGTCTGGGAGCCCCGAGTCTCCTCGCTCGTCTTCCGCGAGGGCGAGCGGACGGATGCCGCTTATGAGCACACTGGCGAGGTCGCGGTGCCCCACCAGTCCGGCTTCATCTATCTCGTCATCATCAAGCACGGCCAGCATCGCGTCATCACGGTGTCGCGGCCGACCGTCGCCGGCGAGATGTACGGTATCATCTCGACGCTCCGCGCCGGCCCGGGCTCGCAACTGACGCCGATTGCGGCGCCCATCGCCTATGTTCCCGCGCGAAATATCGGCGATCCGGCGGTGGGCCGGATCGCGCCCGACCATGCCAATTACAAGCTGTATCGGGATCACCTGCGGCGCACGGTCAACGAACCCTTTGCGCTGTTCCTGCCCGGCTAGACGCGCGCCGGCATCGCTAAAAGAATGGCGGCCTTTCGGCCGCCATTCTGTTCGATCCGAGAATGTTTCGGCCGAAGCCGGCTCTTGCTAGCCGCCGGTCTCGGCGCTGATGACGTCGCCGATCAGATCCCACTTGCCGCCCTTGAACTGAATCATCTTGAGCTGCTCGATCGGGGCGAAGTCGTTCGGCGAAGTGTTGATCTTGATGCCGGGAATCAGGACGTCGGGGGTAAAGTCCTTGAGGCTGGCGGCCTGCTTCATCACGTTGTCCCGCGTCAGCTCGTCGCCGCACTGCTTCAGCACCTGCACCATGGTCTGCGCAGCGGTGTAGCCGTAGACGAGGTTGATGTCGGAGATATTGGCGCCCGGCATGTATTTGTCGATGAAGGCCATGAACTTCTTCATGCCGGCATCGTCCTTCCATTGCGGGTCGGATGCATCCTTCAGATAGGTCGCCGACAGCACGCCTTCGGAGGCTTGCAGGCCCGCAGGCTGCATCACCGCGCCGATCGAGATCGAGACGTCGGTCATCACCTGCATCGGCTTCCATTCCAGTTCGGCGATCTTCTTGATCGCTTGGGCGGCGAATTTCGGCGTCGCGATGTTGACGAAGACGTTGGCGCCGGTGCCCTTCAGCTTGACGATGTGGGAGTCGATCGATGGTTCGGTGGTCTCGTAGCTCTCTTCCGCGACGATCAGCGAGGACGCCTTGTTGCCGAAGATCTCCTTGATGCCGGCGACGTAATCCTTGCCGAAATCGTCGTTGGCATAGAAGATCGCGACCTTCGCGTCGGGCTTCGCCTGCAGGATGTACTTCGCGAAGACTCGCGCCTCGACCCGGTAACTCGGCTGGAAGCCCATGGTCCATGGGAAGGCTTTCGGATCGTTCCACTTGCTGGCGCCGGTGGCCAGGAAGAGCTGCGGCACCTTCTTGGTGTTGTGATATTTCTGCACGGCAGTCTGGGTCGGCGTGCCCAGCGCGTTGAACACCAGGAAAACCTCGTCGCTCTCGATCAGTTTGCGGATCTGCTCCACCGTCTTCGGCGGCGAATAGGCGTCGTCATAAGAGATCCAGTTGATCTTGCGGCCGTTGATGCCGCCCTGCTCGTTGATCATCTTGAAATAGGCCTCTTCGGTCTTGCCGATGATGCCGTAGGCGGACGCCGGGCCGGAATAGGCCTCGACATTGCCGATCTTGATCTCGGTGTCGCTGGCGCCGGTGTCGTATTTCTTCTGGGCGTAGGCACCCTGGACGGTGAGCAACGTCAAGGCGGTCGCTGCGGCGAGCAGGGAGAGTTTCTTGTTGTTCATGAAAATTCCTTGGGTTTCTTCTGGGGTGGAGACAGGCACGTCAGAAAAGCAAAAGCACCCGCGGAGGGGCGCTTTCGTCAGGCGGTGGCGACCTTGACCTTGTCGGTTTCGGAGGCCACGGAGAATTCCTTGCGTAAGGTCGGCTTATGGATCTTGCCGGTGGCGTTGCGCGGCAGCGCAGGCACAAAGCGCACCTGGCGCGGGCATTTGAAGCGCGCGAGATTGGCCGCGCAGTGCGCGAACACGTCGGCTTCGGAAAGGTTCTCACCTGGCTTGACCGCGACGATGGCGAGGCCAACCTCGCCCCATTGCGGATCGGGAATGCCGATCACGGCGGCTTCGGCGATCGCGGTGAGCTGGTGCAGGACGTTCTCGACCTCGGCCGGATAGACGTTCTCGCCGCCGGAAATGTACATGTCCTTCCAGCGGTCGACGATGTAGTAAAAACCTTCCTCGTCGACGCGCGTCGCATCGCCGGTGTGCAGCCAGCCGTCAGTGAAGGAGGATTCGTTTGCCTCCGGCCTGTTCCAGTAGCCCGGCGTGATGTTCGGTCCCTTCACCCAGAGCTCACCGAGTTCGCCGACATCGGCATCGCTGCCGTCTGGCCGCACGATCCGCACCTCTGTGTGCAGAACCGGCTTGCCGGCGGAGCCGGCTTTGCGCGCCGCATCCTCGCGGTCGAGCACCAGCACGGCCGGTGAGGTCTCGGTCATGCCGTAGCCCTGCTGCAGAGCGACGCCGCGCGCCTCCCACACCTTCAAGAGCGGCACCGGCATCGGTGCGCCGCCGACACCGCCGACGATCAGCCGAGTAAGATCGGTGGTTACGAAAGCCGGATGCTGCGCCATGAACTGGTAGATCGCAGGCACGCCGAAGAACACGTTGATGCCCTGGGCGGGATCGTTGATCAGGCCGAGCGCCGCGCCGGGATCGAAGGCGCGCATGATCAGCACGGTGCCGCCGGCATGCAGCACCGGGTTGGTGTAGCAGTTCAGCCCGCCGGTGTGGAACAGCGGCAACACGGTGAGCAGCACCGAGGACGGACCGATACAGGCGGGACCGCCGAGGTTGACGCAATTCCAGAAGGTCATGCCGTGGGTGATGGTCGCGCCCTTCGGATGGCCCGTGGTGCCCGATGTGTACATGATGGTCGAGACGTCATCGAGCGTGACTTCTTCGATTGCATCGAGCGGCTTTGTCGCGGCGATGCCGGCCTCATAGGTGCCGCCCGCGGCGAGCAGCAGGCTGGTCGCGACGTTGCAGAGCTTCGCCACGGTGAGCGCGGTCTCGGCGAGATCGGTGTCATGGATCATCACCTTCGGCGCACAATCGCCGACGATGAACTGGAGCTCGGGGACGGTGAGGCGGGTGTTGAGCGGCACGAAGATGGCGCCGAGCCGTCCGCAGGCGAACTGCACTTCCAGCGTGTCCGTCGTGTTCAGCGCCAGCACCGCAACGCGATCGCCGCGCGAGATCTGCAGCGCATCGCGCAGGAACGAGGCAAGGCGCGAGACGCGGGCGTCGAACTGCGAATAGGTGAAGCGGCGCTCGCTCGCGAGGTCGATGACCGCGACCTTGCCAGGTGTGCGGCGGGCATGATGAGCGATCCAGTCGTAATAACGAACGGCCAAAACTCCCTCCCTCGGCGGCTTTTGCCGCCTGCATTCTTGTTGCCGTGCACCAGGCCCGGCGTGGCCCTGGGAGGCCAGCCGGAGTTTGTGCACCAAGTCTTTTTTGACCCGGAGTTGGTCCGCGAGGGACGAAAACTGTCTTGCGTTCAGTTGCTAGGTCATGGCCTGCTCGGAGCAGCTCTGTCCGGTCAGCCACTCCGCGCAAGTGAGCCGCCAATGTTCCGGCCATGGTACATGCGAAGAATCGCCGTCAGCGAGGCGCGCAATGAAGAGCCCGTTCTATACCGCCGAGCATGATGCCTTCCGCGACGTGATGCGCCGCTTCGTCGCGAAGGAGATCGAGCCTTACGCCCATGAATGGGACGAGGCCGGCGAATTCCCGCGCGCGCTCTATCGCAAGGCCGCCGAGATCGGGCTGCTGGGGCTGGGATTTCCCGAGGAATATGGCGGTATTCCCGCCGACCAGTTCATGAAGATCGTGGCGAGCCAGGAGCTGGCGCGGGCCGGCGCTGGCGGCGTCAGCGCGAGCCTGATGAGCCATACCATCGGCTCGCCGCCGATTGCACGGGCAGGCCGGCCTGAGATCAAGGCAAGAGTGCTGCCGCAAATTCTCACTGGGCAGAAGATTTCCGCGCTCGCGATCACCGAGCCGAGCGGCGGCTCCGATGTCGCCAACCTTCGCACCAAGGCGCGGCGGGACGGCGATCACTACGTCGTGAGCGGCGAGAAGACCTTCATCACCTCCGGCGTGCGCGCCGACTATCTGACCGTTGCGGTGCGCACCGGCGGCGAGGGCGCCGGCGGCGTCAGCCTGCTCTTGATCGAGGGCAACACGCCGGGATTATCACGCATCAAGCTCAAGAAGATGGGCTGGTGGGCCTCCGATACCGCGACGCTGCATTTCGACGACTGCCGCGTGCCGGCCGAGAACCTGATCGGCGAGGAGGGCCAGGGCTTCAAGATCATCATGCGGAATTTCAACAGCGAGCGCATGGGCATGGCGGCGGGCTGCACCGCCTTTGCGCGGGTCTGCGTCGATGAGGCGATCGCCTACGCCAAGGAGCGCAAGACCTTCGGCAAGCCGCTCGCGCAGCACCAGGTGATCCGCCACAAGATCGTCGACATGGCGCAGAGGGTCGCAGCAAGCCAGGCTATGCTGGAGATGCTGGCCTGGCGGCTGGAGCAAGGCGAAAGCCCGGTCGCCGAGATCTGCATGATGAAGAACCAGGCGACGCAGACCATGGCGTTCTGCGCCTCGGAAGCGGTGCAGATCTTCGGCGGCGCCGGCTTCATGCGCGGCATCAAGGCCGAGCGCATCTACCGCGAGGTCAAGGTCAACGCCATCGGCGGCGGCACCGAGGAGATCATGAAGGATCTCGCGAGCAGGCAGATGGGTCTATGAATTCTCTCTCCTCGCGTCATTCCGGGGCGCGAGCGAAGCGGAGCGAGCCCGGAATCCATACTCACGATCGTGGCTATGGATTCCGGGCCCGCGCCAAGGGGCGCGTCCCGGAATGACGAGGCTGAGAGCTAATGCTGTTCACCGCCGACCACGACGACATCCGCCGCTCCCTGCAAAAATTCATCACCAACGAGATCAACCCTCATGTCGATGACTGGGAGAAGGCCGATATCTTTCCGGCGCACGAGCTGTTCAAGAAAATGGGCAGCCTCGGCTTCCTCGGGCTGAACAAGCCGGTCGAGTTCGGCGGCTCGGGTCTTGATTATTCTTACGCGTTGATGATGGCGGAGGAGCTAGGGGCCGTCACCTGCGGCGGCGTGCCGATGGCGATCGGGGTGCAGACCGACATGGCGACGCCGGCGCTGGCGCGGTTCGGCTCCGACGAGGTGCGGCGCGAATTCCTGGCGCCCTCGATCGCCGGCGATTATGTCGCCTGCATCGGCGTCTCCGAGCCCGGCGCGGGATCGGACGTCGCCTCGATCAAGACCAATGCGCGCGCCGACGGCGACGATTACGTCATCAACGGCGGCAAGATGTGGATCACCAACGGCACGCAGGCCGACTGGATCTGCCTGCTCGCCAACACCGGCGATGGACCGGTTCATCGCAACAAGTCGCTGATCTGCGTGCCCATGAAGGCCAAGGGTGTCACTGTCGCGCGCAAGCTCGACAAGATGGGCATGCGCTCCTCCGACACGGCGCAAATCTTCTTCGACAATGTCCGCGTGCCCAAACGCAACCGGATCGGTGAGGAGGGCAAGGGCTTTACCTACCAGATGATCCAGTTCCAGGAGGAGCGGCTGTGGGGCGCTGCGGCCTGCCTGAAGGCGCATGAATACATCATCAACGAGACCATCGAATATACCCGCAACCGGAAAGCCTTCGGCCAGAGCATCCTCGACAATCAGGTCGTGCACTTCAAGCTTGCCGAGATGCAGACCGAGGTCGAGCTGTTGCGCGCGTTGGTCTATCGTGCCGGGGAGGCGCTGGTCGCTGGCGAGGACGTCACCAGGCTTGCGACCATGGCCAAGCTGAAGGCCGGCCGGCTCGGGCGCGAGCTCACCGACGCCTGCTTGCAATATTGGGGCGGAATGGGCTTTACCAACGAGACGCCGGTCAGCCGCGCCTATCGCGACAGCCGCCTGACTTCGATCGGCGGCGGCGCCGACGAGGTCATGCTGATGGTCCTGTGCAAGATGATGGGCACGCTGCCCGGCAGCAGAGGAAATGCCTGATGATCACGCTCTATCACTGCGACGCCGCGCGTTCGTTCCGCCCGCTCTGGATGCTGGAGGAGATGGGCCTCCCATACGAGCTGAAGATGCTGCCGTTCCCGCCGCGGGTCTTCGCCAAGGACTATCTCGGCATCAATCCGCTCGGGACAATTCCATTCATGATCGACGGCGAAACGCGGATGACCGAGTCCTCCGGCATCTGCCACTATCTCGGCATCACCTACGGACCGACGCCGCTGATGGTTGGCCCTGAGGATCCCGCCTACGGTGCGTTCCTGAACTGGATGTATTTCAGCGACGCCACGTTAACCTTCCCGCAGACGCTGGTGCTCCGATACACCCAGCTCGAGCCGGAGGAACGCCGCAACCCGCAGGTCGCCGGCGATTATGCGAAATGGTTCTTAGGGCGATTGCGCGCCGTTGAGGCAGCGACCACGAATGCCGAAACCTTGTGCGCCGGCCGCTTCACCGCCGCTGATATCGTGATCGGCTACGCGCTCCGGCTCGCCGACGCCATCGGGCTCGCCAAGGATTTTGGGCCAAATGTCGCAGCCTATTGGGCGCGCCTGCAGCAACGCGACGGCTTCAAACGCGCGGTGGCGGCAGAGCAGAAGGCCGGGATAGAGCAGAACGTCGCGCCGCGGGTAAGGGCTTAGCTTTATTTTTGTCGTCCTAGCGAAAGCCAGGACCCATTACCACAGGGAGCAGTTTGGCGAAGACTCGTGGTCGCCAGTCCCGCGCCGCAACTTATCCCTGGGGTAACGGGTCCTCGATCAGCGCTTCGCTTCGCTGCGCTTGTCCAGGACGACGGTGTGAGGGGTTCCGGGTTCGTCCCTCGACCGTCCCGGAACGACGATGCTTTGCACCTCCATGACAGCGCTATCCCGTCGTGACAGCGCCCAAATTTCCGCTAAGGTGACCTCCGTCCGCAGCGGCCAGAGAGCCGCGCGAGGAGGACCGCCAATGGAAGACAAGGGTCGCGAATCCGACCATCTGATGCTGATCACGCCCGAGCGGGTGTTCTATGCCGGCCTGCTCGGCCGCCCGCGCAAGCGGACGCCCGGTTGCTGCCACGTCTATGTCGCGGTCAAGGGCAGCCTGCATCTGACGCTTGATGACGTCCCTGCCACCGGCGAATTGTTCGTCACCCTGCCGAATCAGCGGCATTCCATTGCCAGCGACTATCGCACTGCCATCAGCGTGACGCTCGAGCCGGAAAGCATGCCGGACGGTGTGATCGAGGCATTGGCCGAGCGGTTGACCGGACCGGATAGCGCCGCCTATGCCCGCAAGATCCTCGCGGCCTACGCGCTGCTGCGCCAGCGCCGCTATGGCGACATCACCACCGCCGAGTTCGACGAGATGTGTTTCGGCGAGGCGCTGCCGCGCCGCGTGCTCGACGCGCGCGTGACGCGCGCCGTCGCGCGCATCGAGCGCTTCTCCGGCGAGCCGGTGACGGCCGATACCTGTGCCGCGGAAGCTGGTCTCTCGGCCTCGCGCTTCCTGCACCTATTCAAGGAGGAGACCGGCATCTCCTTCCGCTCGTTCCGCGCCTGGAAGCGCGCTCGGCACCTCTTGCACTACGCCAACCAGGACCTCAACCTCGCCCATCTGGCGCAGGACATCGGCTATCCCGACTCGACCCATTTCAGCCATTCGATCCGGCGCTTCTATGGACTGAAGCCGCGCGCGATCTTCGTCGGCTCGCGCGATCTTGCGATCTATCGCAGCAGCGAGACGGTGCGGCTCGCGGAAGCGAGCTAGCATCGTCTTCCGTAGTGTGGGTTAGCGAAGCGTAACCCACCTCTTTAGTTTCTGCGGGGATGGAAGTGGTGGGTTACGTCTTCGGCTAACCCACCCTACGGCAGTGCCGTTTTTTCTAGCTTCTCCGCGCAAGAAGCCGCATGTCGCGCATCACATGATCGCCAACGTTGCACTCTCACCTCTGCGAGACATCCAAGGCATGAGCGACAAGGCCGTCATCACCTGCGCGCTGAACGGCGTGCTCACCGACCCCAAGCAGCACAACGTGCCGGTCACGCCGGAAGAGATGGCGCGCGAGGCCAGGGCCGCGTTCGATGCCGGCGCCAGCATCATGCACATCCATCTCCGCCAGCAGGCGCCGAACAAGGGGCACCTGCCGTCCTGGGAAGTCAGCGTCAGCAAGGAGATCCAGCAGGCGATCCGCGAGGCCTGCCCCGGCGTGATTATCAACCACACCTCGGGGGTCTCCGGGCCGAACTACAGCGGCGCGCTCGATTGCATCCGCGAGACCAGGCCCGAGATCGCCGCCTGCAACGCCGGCTCGCTGAACTATCTCAAAGTGAAGGCCGACAACACCTGGGCCTGGCCGCCGATGATGTTCGACAATGCGGTCGAGAAGGTGAAGGACTATCTCGACGTCATGAACGCGGTCGGCACCATCCCGGAATTCGAATGCTTCGACGTCGGCATCGTCCGCAGCGTCGGCATGTACACCCAAGTCGGCATGTACAAGGGACCGCTGGAATATAACTTCGTGATGGGCGTTGCCTCCGGCATGCCGTCCGATCCCGAATTGCTGCCGATCCTGCTCAAGCTGAAGCGCCCCGAGGCGCATTGGCAGGTTACCGCGATCGGCCGCGAAGAGATCTGGCCGCTGCACCAGCGCTGCGCCGAGCTCGGCGGCCATTTGCGCACCGGGCTCGAGGACACCTTCTATCTCGCCGACGGCAAGAAGGTGACGTCGAACGGCCAGCTCATCGAAGCGGTCGCCGCCTGCGCCCGTCGCGCCGGGCGCGAGATCGCGAGCCCTGCCGAGGCGCGGAAGATCTTTGGGACGAATCGGTAAGGTTACGCCTCAACCGTCATTGCGAGCGAAGCGACGCAATCCAGAATCTCTCCGCGGAAACAGCCTGGATTGCTTCGTCGCTTCGCTCCTCGCAATGACGTCTAGGATAGAGTTATGTCCATTCTCGAAAACACCATCTCCCCCGGCGGCGCCGCCTATCATGCCAACCGCGACGGCATGCTGGCGCTGATCGACCGCATGCGCGCGCTGGAAGAGCGCACGCGCGCCACATCAGCCGCCGCAAAGGACCGCTTCCACAAGCGCGGCCAGCTCCTGCCGCGCGAGCGGGTCGCGCTGGTGCTTGACCCCGGCGCGCCTTTCCTCGAGCTCTCGACGCTCGCGGGCTACATGTTCGATGTGCCGGATGCGAACAAGAGCGTGCCCGGCGGCGGCGTGATTGCCGGCATCGGTTTCGTCTCGGGCATCCGCTGCATGGTCAGCGCCAATGACGCCGGCATCGATGCCGGCGCGCTCCAGCCCTATGGCCTCGACAAGACTCTGCGGGTGCAGGAGCTCGCGCTTGAAAACAAGCTGCCTTACGTTCAGCTCGTCGAAAGCGCCGGTGCCAACCTCCTGCGCTACCGTGTCGAGGATTTCGTCCGCGGCGGCAACATCTTTCGCAACCTCGCGCGGCTCTCGGCGGCGGGCCTGCCGGTCGTCACCGTGACGCACGGCTCATCGACTGCCGGCGGCGCCTACCAGACCGGTCTGTCCGACTACATCGTCATGGTCCGGGGTCGCACCCGGGCCTTCCTCGCCGGGCCGCCGCTGCTGAAGGCCGCGACCGGCGAGATTGCGACCGAGGAGGAGCTCGGCGGCGCCGAGATGCACACGCAGATCTCCGGGCTCGGCGACTATCTCGCCGAGGACGATCGCGACGCGCTGCGTATCGCGCGCGAGATCATGGCGGCTATGCAATGGGAGCGGCCGGGCAGGGTGGCTGCGCAGTTCAAGCCGCCGCGCTACGACCAGGACGAGCTGCTTGGCATCATGCCGATGGATCACAAGCGTCCCGTGGATATGAAGCAGGTGATCGCACGCATCATTGACGATTCCGACTTCACCGAGATGGCGCCGAACTACGGTCCGGCCACCGTCTGCGGCCATGCCCGCATCGAGGGTCAGGCGATCGGCATCATCACCAACAACGGCCCGCTCGATCCCGCCGGCGCCAACAAGGCGACTCATTTCATCCAGGCCTGCTGCCAGACCCGCACGCCGCTGCTCTATCTCAACAACACCACGGGCTACATGGTCGGAAAAGCCTATGAAGAAGCAGGCATGATCAAGCATGGCTCGAAAATGATCCAGGCGGTGACATCGGCGACGGTGCCGCAGATCACCATCTATTGCGGCGCCTCCTTCGGCGCCGGCAATTACGGCATGTGCGGCCGCGGCTTTCATCCGCGCTTCTGCTTCTCCTGGCCGAACGCCAAGACCGCGGTGATGGGCGGCGAGCAGGCCGCCGAGACCATGGCGATCGTGACCGAGGCCGCGGCCGCACGGCGCGGCAAACCGATCGAGAAGGACAAGCTGGAGGCCATGAAGGCGCAGATCGTCGGCGTCTTCGACGGCCAGATGGACGTGTTCTCGACCAGCGCCCGCGTGCTCGACGACGGCGTGATCGACCCGCGCGACACGCGGGCGGTCCTGTCCGAGGTGCTCGCGATCTGCCGCGAGGGCGATGCACGGAACCCCCAGCGCATGCAATTCTCGGTGGCCCGGCCATGAGGAACGGATCAGCGCAGCAGCGGCCGTTCTTCAAGGTCCTAGTCGCGAACCGCGGCGAGATCGCGTTGCGGGTGATGCGAAGCGCTCGGCGGCTGGGCCTCGGTGTCGTTGCAGTCTATTCGGACGCGGACCGCGATGCTCTGCACGTGCGGCAGGCAGACCAGGCCGTGCGCATCGGCGAAGCCTTGCCGGCGCAATCCTATCTCAACATATCAGCGATCATTGCCGCGGCGAACGCGAGCGGCGCGGACGCCGTGCATCCCGGTTATGGATTTCTTGCCGAGAACGAGGAGTTCGCACAAGCCTGCAAGGAGGCCGGTCTCGTCTTTATCGGCCCGTCGTCGCAGGCGATCGAGGCGATGGGCAACAAGGCCGGCGCCAAGGAACTCATGAAGAGGGCCGGTGTGCCCATCGTGCCCGGCTATCAGGGAGCGGAGCAGGACGACGAGGTGATGCTCGGGGAAGCCGGGAGGATCGGCTTTCCCGTGATGATCAAGGCGGTCGCTGGTGGCGGCGGACGTGGCATGCGGCTCGTGGCCGACGCCGCATCGTTTCCCGGCGCGCTGCGCAGCGCGCGGTCGGAGGCGAAAGCTGCATTTGGCGATCCTACAGTGATCCTTGAACGCGCCATCCAGAACCCGCGCCACATCGAGATCCAGGTGTTAGGCGATGCGCACGGCAACGCCATTCACCTCGGCGAGCGTGACTGCTCGGTGCAGCGGCGGCACCAGAAGCTGATCGAGGAGGCGCCGTCGCCTGCCGTCACGCCCGAGCTGCGCGCGAAAATGGGCGAGGTGGCCGTCGCCGCCGTGAAGGCGCTGCGCTACGAAGGCGCCGGCACGCTTGAATTCCTGCTCGATGAGAACGGCGAATTCTACTTCATGGAGATGAATACGCGCCTCCAGGTCGAGCATCCCGTGACCGAGGCGATCACCGGGCTCGATCTCGTCGAGCTGCAGTTGCGCATCGCGCGCGGCGAGCCGCTGCCGGTGAAGCAGCAGGACGTCAGGTTCTCCGGCCACGCCATTGAGGTACGGCTGTGCTCGGAGGATGCCGCGCACGACTTCATGCCGCAGTCCGGCCGCATGGCGCGCTGGCAGGTGCCGGAAGGCATCCGGGTCGAACACGCGCTGCAGTCGGGCTCGGAGATTCCGCCCTTTTACGATTCCATGATCGCCAAGGTCATCGCCCATGGTGCGACGCGTGAAGAGGCGCGCAGCCGCCTGATCTGCGGCCTGGAGCAGCTCACGGCCTTCGGCGTGACTACCAACCAGGCCTTCCTGATGTCCTGCTTGCGCCATCCCGGCTTTGCCAGGGGCGAGGCGACAACAGCGTTCATCGGAGCGCATCGCGACGAATTGCTGGCGCCCGGCAAGGCCAGCGCGTTTGAGGCAGCGCTCGCCGGCCTCCTGCTCTACGTCACCGATCCGCATGCGCCATCATGGCGCGGCGGGCGGAGTCTCGCAGCAACGTTTCCGTTGCCGGTCAGGATCGAGATTGCCGGTCGCGTCCACGAGCTCGAAGTCACGCGCGAGCGCGACGGCAGCTATACGGTGGCGGGCGATGGCCGACAAGACAGGTTCGAGATCGATCAGCTCGAGTCCGACGCCGTTCGCTTCCGCCACGACGGTGTGATGGACAATGCAAAATTCCTGCGCGATGGCGACCGGCTCTACCTTGGGCATCGCGGCATCCCGCTTGCGGTAACGGATCTGACCCTTGCTGCGCCGAAAGCCGCCGCAGCAAACGGCGGTGACGGCAAGGTCCGCGCCGCGATGAACGGCCGCGTCGTCGCCGTGCTGGTCAAGCCCGGCGACCGCGTCACCGCCGGCCAGCCGGTGATGACGCTGGAGGCGATGAAGATGGAGCACGTCCACAAGGCCGGCATCGACGGTGTGGTCTCCGCGATCGATGTCACCGAGGGCGAGCAGGTCACCACGGGGAAGATCGTGGTGGAGATCGAGGCGGGTTAGCGCCGCAAACACCGCAATCGTAGGGTGGGTTAGCCAACTACGTGCGCCGAAGCTTCCACAAGCGAAGGCGGAAAGCGTAACCCACCACTTTATGTATCCGCGATGAGAAAAGCGGTGGGTTACGCTTCGCTAACCCACCCTACAATTCTATTGCCCCCGCCCCGTCCCCTCATTCAGCAGACACGCCACCCTGTGCCCTTCACCCGCCTGTAGCAGCGCCGGCCGCTCCGTCCTGCATCGCTCCATCGCAAACCGGCAGCGCGTGTGAAACGCGCAGCCGGACGGCGGATTGACTGGACTCGGTACGTCGCCCTCGACCAGCGGCGCGATCTTCTTGGCATGCGGGTTCGCGATCGGCACCGAGGCGAGCAGGGCCTGCGTGTAGGGATGGCGCGGATTGCGGAACAGCTCGTCCTTGTCGGCGATCTCGACGATGCGGCCGAGATACATCACCGCGACACGGTGGCTGATATGGGCGACCACCGCCAGGTCATGCGCGATGAAGAGGTAGGAGAAACCGTGCTGCCGCTGCAGGTCGATCAGCAGGTTGATCACCTGCGCCTGGATCGAGACGTCGAGCGCGGAGACCGGCTCGTCGCAGACGATCAGCCGCGGCTCAAGCGCGAGCGCGCGCGCGATGCAGATGCGCTGTCGCTGGCCGCCGGAAAACTGATGCGGGAAGTTGCGCATCTGGTCGGGCCGCAGGCCCACCTGCTCGAACAACTTTGCGACGCGCGTCTCCAGCGCCTTGCCGCTGGCCAGCCCATGCACGGCCAGCGGCTCACCGACGATGTCGCCCGCGGTCATGCGCGGGTTGAGCGAGGCGAACGGGTCCTGGAACACGATCTGCATCGAACGGCGATGCGGCCTGAGATCGGTCTTGGAGAGATGGGTGATGTCCTCGCCCTCAAGGCGGATCCGGCCCGAGGTCGGCTCGACCAGCCGCAGCACGCTGCGCGCGACCGTAGACTTGCCGCAGCCGGATTCGCCGACGAGGCCGAGCGTCTCGCCGACACCGAGCGCGAACGACACGCCGTCGACCGCATGCACGGTGCCGACCTGCCGGCGCAGCACGCCCGCGCGCACCGGGTAGTGCTTCTTCAGGTCAGTGACCTCGAGCAGCGCTTCGGTCATGCGACCTCCGCGACTTCAGCCGCGCGCCAGCAGGCGGCGAGATGGCCGCCGCCCTGATCCAGGAGCGGCGGATATTCCTCGCAGCGCTTGATCGCGAGCTTGCAGCGCGGCGCGAAAGCGCAGCCTGCCGGCAGGCGCACCAGCGAGGGCACGGTGCCGGGAATTTCGTTGAGCCGGGCCTGCGTCGCGACGCCAGACGCCGGCACCGCCGGGATCGAGGCCATCAGCCCGCGCGTATAGGGATGCTTGGGTGCGGCGAACAGCGCCTCGACGGTCGCCTCCTCCACCTTTTTCCCCGCATACATCACGATGACCCGTTGCGCCGTCTGCGCGACGACGCCGAGATCGTGCGTGATGAGCACGAGGCCGGTGCCGAGCTCCTTCTGCAAGTCGAGGATCAAGGCCAGGATCTGCGCCTGGATGGTGACGTCGAGCGCGGTGGTCGGCTCGTCGGCGATCAGCAGCGCCGGCCGGCAGGCAAGCGCCATCGCGATCATCGCCCGCTGGCGCATGCCGCCCGAAAGCTGGTGCGGATACTCCCGTGCGCGCCGCGCCGGCTCCGGGATGCGCACCAGGCGCAGCATTTCGATCGCGAGGTCTTGGGCCTCTTTGGCCGGCATGTTCCGGTGCAGCCGCACCGCTTCGATGATCTGGTCGCCGATCCGCATCACCGGATTGAGCGAGGTCATCGGCTCCTGGAAGATCATCGAGATGCGATTTCCCCGGATCGCGCGCATGGCCGCATCATCCAGCGCCAGGAGATCGGTGCCTTCGAGCGTCACAGAGCCACCGACGATACGGCCCGGCGGATCGGGCACGAGCCGCATCAGCGACAGCGCGGTGACGCTCTTGCCACACCCGGACTCGCCGACGATCGCCAGCGTCTCGCCGCGCCTGACGGTAAACGAGACGTCGTCCACGGCCTTGAACAGGCCGGAATTCGTGAAGAACACCGTTTTCAGGTTCTTCACATCGAGCACGATATCGGATTTTTTCGTCATCAGCCGCGCTGCCTCGGATCCAGAATGTCGCGCAGGGCGTCACCGAACAGATTGGTGCCGAACACGGCAAGGCTGATCGCGATGCCCGGAAAGATCACCAGCCACGGCGCGGTGCGGACGTATTCGGCGGCCGATTCCGACAGCATGCGGCCCCAGGACGGATAGGGCTCGGGAATGCCGAGGCCGAGGAAGGAGAGCGAGGCTTCGGTGAGAATGGTCGAGCCGAGCTGCGCGGTGGCAAGCACGATCAACGGCGCCAGCGTGTTCGGCAGCACGTGGCGGACCGCGATCCGCATCTCGCTCATGCCGATCGATTTGGCGGCCTCGACGAACGGCTGCTCGCGCAGCGCCAGCGTATTGGCGCGGATCACGCGGGCGACGGTCGGGATCAGCGGAATGGCGATCGCGATGATGACGTTCGGCAAGGACGGACCGAGCGCGGCCGTCATCACCAGGGCCAGCACCAGCAGCGGCAGTGCCTGCAGGATGTCGGAGACGCGCTGGAATACGAGGTCGAACCAGCCGGAGAGGTAGCCCGAGGTCAATCCCACGATCACGCCGATGGTGCCACCGAGCGCCGTCGAGCCGAGGCCGACCGCGAGCGATATCCGCGCGCCGTGGATGATACGGCTGAACACGTCGCGGCCGAAGGAATCCGTACCCATCCAGTGCGCGGCGCTGGGGCGGGCCAGCGCACGCGCGGCATCGACCGTCAGCGGATCATAGCGCGCGATGAAGTCGGCAAAGACGGCCGTGAACACGAATACCGTCATGATGATGAGCCCCGCTGCGCCCAGCACATGGCGCTGCGCCAGGAACAGCACCCGCCGCCAGCCGCCGGTCGCATGGGCGCCAGCGCGCCTCAGTTCGAGATCATAGTCGATCGTGGCCATATGCCTACCTTCTCCCTCTTCCCGCTTGCGGGGAGAGGGTTGGGGTGAGGGGGGCTCTCCGCAGGGGTGGTGAGAGCTGGACTCGCGGAGAGTCCCCCTCACCCGAATTCGAGCTGCGCGCGAATTCGACCTCTCCCCGCAAGCGGGGAGAGGTGAAGGAACGTGCATGCGCTGTGCGAGTGAGGATCATACGATCAATCCGTAAACCGGATGCGCGGGTCGAACACGGCGTAGAGCATGTCGACGGTGAAATTCGCGAACACCACGACGACCGCGATGAACATCACGAGATTCTGCACGATCGGATAGTCGCGCCAGCGGATCGCCTCGACCAGGAAGCGCGCGACGCCGGGGATGTTGAACACGGTCTCGGTGACGATGAGGCCGCCGATCAGGAAGGCCGCCTCGATGCCGATCACGGTGATGACGGGCAGAATCGCGTTCTTCAGGGCGTGGTGATAGTTCACCGCGGCGTCGGATGCGCCCTTGGCGCGGGCGGTGCGGATATAGTCCTGCCGCAGCACCTCCAGCATCGAGGAGCGGGTGATGCGCATGGTCAGCGCGGCGCTGCGGAAGCCGACTGCGGCGGCCGGCACCGCGTAGGTCGCGAACGCTTCCAGCCAGGTCTGCGGATTGGGATTGAAGATCGGCATCTGGCCGAACATGGCCACCGACGCGGTCAGGATGAGCAGGCCGAGCCAGAACGAGGGCAGTGACAAGCCGCTGAGGCTGACCACGCGTAAGCCGTAGTCGAGCTTGGTTCCCTGCTTCACCGCGCTGATGACGCCGAGTGGAATGCCGATCGAGGCGGAGAACAGCAGCGCAAGCCCGGCGAGCCGCGCCGTGATCGGGATCCGCGGCAGGATCTCCTGCAGCGCCGGTTTCTCGGAGACATAGGAGTAGCCGAAGTCGCCGCGCAGGAAGCCGCCGATCCAGTGCAGATATTGCACCACCAGCGGCTGGTCGATGCCGAGCTCCTTCTCCAGATTGGCCTTGTCGGCGGGGTCGACATAGCCGGCGGCAGCAAACAGGATGTCGACGATGTTGCCGGGCACGATGCGCAGCAGGAAGAAGATGACGATCGATATCCCGAACAGGGTCACGAGCATCAGGAACAGGCGTCGTACCAGATAGGCAAACATCTTCCGCCTCCTGCCGAGCTCGTCAGCCGCCCGCCGCCTGCGCTACTTGTCCATCCACACGTCCTCGTAGCGGTAGCCATTATAGGAGCTGTTCGACATGACCGTCACGCCCTTGACATAGGGCTTCCAGCACGTGCCGGTGCGCGCGTGGAAGATGATGGGCCGGGCAACGTCCTCCTGGAGCTTCTTGTCGATCTCCCACACCAGCTTTTTGCGCTTGTTGATGTCGGTCTCCTGCGACTGCACGTCGAACAGTTTCTCGATCTCCTTGTTGCAGTAATTGGTGTAGTTGCGCTCGGAGCCGCAGGAATAGTTCTCGTAGAAGGACTGATCGGGATCGTCGACGGCATTGCCGGTCAGATTGAGACCGAGCATATAGTCCTTGCGCGCGACTTTCGGGAACCAGTTCGCCGTCTCGACGACGTCGAGCTCGCCGTCGATGTAAATGCTCTTGAGCTGATCGATCAGGATCACCGCGGGGTCGCGGTACACGGGGATGTTGCGGGTCGAGACCTTGACCGCGAGATGCTTGTCCGGTCCGTAGCCGGCTTTTTGCATCAGCTTCTTCGCCTCCTCGCGGTTGGCTTTTACATCCGGACCATAACCCGGGATGCTCTGCAGCATGTCCTTCGGCATCGCCCAGAGTCCCGCGGGAGCCGGTTCCATGGTGCCGCCGATGTCGGCCTGGCCTTCGAAGAGGATGTCGACGAAAGCCTTGCGGTCGAGCGCCAGCGCCATCGCCCGGCGGACATCGGCATTGTCGAACGGCGGTGCGGTCGAATTGACGATGATGTTGGTCGAGACGTTGTTGGGCTCGACGACGCACACCGCCGTCGGGTCCTGTGACTTGACGTCCTTCAGCAGCGGGATCGAAACCTCGGTCGGGAAGGTCATGTCGAACTTGCCGGCGACGAAGGCGAGGATTGCGGTCGAGCGGTTCGGAATGATCGTGAACTCGATGCCGTCGAGATAGGGCCGACCCTTGCGCCAATAGTCGGGGTTGCGGGTCAGCTTGATCGATTCATTGGCCTTGAACTCGACGAATTTGAACGGGCCGGTGCCGATCGGATGCGTGCGCATCTCGGCGGGCGAGACGTGGCAGGGATAGACCGGCGTATAGCCGGAGGCGAGCAGCGCCAGCAGCGAGGGCTGCGGCCGCTTCAGGTTGAAGGAGACCTCGAGATCGCCGTTGGTCGTGACGTCGTTGACCTCGTTGTACCAGGCCTTGCGCGGGTTCTGCCGGAACTTCTGCTGCGACTTGCCCATCAGCATGTCGAAGGTGCATTTGACATCCGCCGAGGTGAACGGCTTGCCGTCATGCCATTTCACGCCCTGGCGAAGCTTGAAGGTCAGCGTTTTGTTGTCGTTCACCCACGCCCAGCTCTCCGCGAGTTCCGGGACGATGGTGTCCATGCTGTTCTGCGCCACGTCCTGCTTGTAGATGACGAGGTTGTTGAAGACCGGCATGAAGGGAACGTTGAGCGAATAGGTCGCGCCCTCGTGGATCGAGGCGTTGCCGGGGCTGTCGCGGTGATACATCCGCAAAATGCCGCCCTGTTTGGGCTCGCCGGCGAGCGTTGTGGTTGAGGTCGTCAGCACAGATAGCGCCGCCATTGCGGCGAGCGCCCACACGCTCCGCATGCTCATCCTCCCTGGACACCGGCCTTTTGCGGCCTGTTGATCGTGACGATAGCGACGCGGGCGGAGGGAGGCAACCGGCGAAGGCCCTCTGCGGCCTTGGTAATTCGGATGACGTAAGGTCGCACGGCGCTCCCGCATAATGTGAGAGGTTCCCCATGTCGTCCTGGCGAAAGCCAGGACCCATTACCCCAGGGAATAGTTTGGCGAAGACTGGTCGTTTGGGACTTGCACCGTACGCTCCGCAGATGGATTCCGCGGTATGGGTCCTGGCTTTCGCCAGGACGACGTTGGTGAGATATCTCGCTTAGACACCGCTCGTCGTTGCGAGCGTCTCGAGCCTACACCTGCAGCGTGTCCCCGCCCTTCAGGTGCAGCAGCTCGCGCGCCTCATCCGAGGTCGCGACTTCGAGGCCGAGGCCTTCGATGATCTTGCGGGCGAGCCGCACCTGCTCGGCGTTCGAGGACGCCATCCGGCCCGGCGCGGCCCACAGCGAGTCCTCCAGGCCGACGCGGATATTGCCGCCCATGGCCGCCGCCATCGCCGCGATCGGCAATTGATGTCGCCCGGCCCCCAGCACCGACCAGACGAACTTGTCGCCGAACAGCCGCTCTGCCGTGCGCTTCATGTGCAGCACATCTTCCGGGTGCGGGCCGATGCCGCCCTGAAGGCCGAACACGGTCTGGACGAACAGTGGTGGCTTCACCAGGCCTTGATCAAGGAAGTATTGCAGATTGTAGAGATGCGCGGTGTCGTAGCACTCGAACTCGAAGCGCGTTCCGGTCTCCGACAGCGTCTTCAACACGAATTCGATGTCCTGGAAGGTGTTGCGGAACACGATGTCCTTGTTCTCGACATGCTTACGCTCCCACTCATGCTTGAAGGTCTTGAAGCGGTTGAGCATGCCGAAGAAGCCGAAATTCATCGAGCCCATGTTCAGCGAGGCGACCTCCGGCTTGTAGACCGCTGCGGGGCGCACGCGCTCGTCCACCGTCATGGTCGGCGAGCCGCCGGTGGTGAGGTTGATCACCGCGTTGGAACGTTGCTTGATGATCTTCAGGAATGGCGCAAAGGCCTCCGGCGACTGATCCGGCTGGCCGGTTTCGGGGTTGCGCGCATGCAGATGCACGATCGCAGCGCCCGCTTCCGCGGCCTCTACGGCCGCATCCGCAATCTCCTGCGGCGTCACGGGCAGCGCTGGCGACATCGACGGCGTGTGGATCGCGCCGGTGACGGCACAGGTGATGATGACTTTGCGGGCCATGGACTTTAACTCCCGGTTTTAACTCGAAGCGGGCTGTGATCTAAGGTCACGCTTAGCATTTCGGACCGACTGGAGCCATCATGGATCTCGACATCAAAGGTTTGCGCGTATTGGTGACCGCGGGTGCGGGCGGCATAGGGCTTGCAATCGCCCGCCGTTTCGCCGGCGAGGGCGCAAAGGTGCATGTTTGCGATGTCGACGAGATGGCGCTCGCCGCCCTTGCCAAAAGCGATCCCGCACTGACGCACTCGCAATGCGACGTGTCCGACCGCACCGCGGTGAAGACGATGTTCGACGCGGCGGTCCGCGCGCTCGGCGGCCTCGACGTGCTCGTCAACAATGCCGGCATCGCCGGCCCGACGGCGAAGATCGAGGAGATGAATCCGGAAGACTGGGACCGCTGCGTCGAGGTCTGCCTTACCGGCCAGTTCAACTGCACGCGGCTTGCCGTGCCGCTGCTGCGCGAGAGCAAGAATGCCTCGATCGTCAATATTTCTTCCGCGGCGGGGAAGGTCGGCTTCGCCATGCGTACGCCCTACGCGGCGTCGAAGTGGGGCGTGATCGGCCTGACCAAGTCGCTGGCGATCGAGCTCGGCCCCGACAAGATCCGCGTCAACGCCATCCTGCCGGGCCTCGTCGCCGGCGACCGCCAGCGCCGCGTGCTAGAGGCCAAGGCGCAGCAGCGCGGCATCTCCTACACCGAAATGGAGCGTATCGCGTTCTCCTATACATCTATCAAGGATTACGTCACGCCGGAGCAGATCGCCGACCAGATCCTGTTCATGTGCAGCCCGCGCGGCCGCACCATTTCCGGCCAGGCGATCTCGATATGTGGTGACACGCAGATGTTGGGGTAGGCTGCGTCAGCAAGTTCGTCGTCCCGGACAAGCGTAGGGAAGCGGAGCGCAGATCCGGGACGACACTGTAGCCGCATCGGCGCAGTGCTCCCTCGCCCCGCTTGCGGGGAGAGGGTTGGGGTGAGGGGGAGTCTCCGCGGGGGCGGTGGCAGTTGGACTCGCGGAAGCGCCCCCTCACCCGGAATTCAAGCTTCGCTTGAATTCCGGCCTCTCCCCGCAAGCGGGCAGAGGCGAAGAGTCACACAATCCTTGACGCCTTGTTGCCCCAATACCGGTCCCGCAGCAGCCGCTTGTAAAGCTTGCCGGTCGGCAGCCGCGGCAGTTCCTTCTCGAAATCGACCGAGCGCGGCACCTTCTGCCGCGATAGCGACTGGCCGCAGAAGGCGATTAGTTCTTCGGCGAGTGCTGGCCCCGGCACCACGCCCGGCATCGGCTGTACCACGGCCTTCACTTCTTCGCCGAGATCGGTATTGGGCACGCCGAACACCGCGGCATCGGCGACTTTCGGGTGGGTGATCAGCAGGTTCTCGCATTCCTGCGGGTAGATGTTCACGCCGCCCGAGATGATCATGAAGGTGGCGCGGTCGGTGAGATAGAGGAAGCGGTCCGCATCGACGTAGCCGACGTCGCCGACCGTGCTCATGCTGCCGTCGGGCGAGCGCGCCTCTTTCGTCTTCTCGGGGTCGTTGAAGTATTCGAACGGCGATCCCGTCTTGAACCACACGGTGCCAGCGGTGCCGGTCGGACATTCCTTCATGTTCTCGTCGAGGATGTGGAGGTCACCGAGCAGCACCTTGCCGACGCTGCCGCGATGCGCGAGCCATTCCTCGGTATTGCAGGCGGTGAAGCCAAGACCTTCGGTCGCGCCGTAATATTCGTGGATGATCGGCCCCCACCATTTGATGATGTCGTCCTTGACCAGTGCCGGGCAGGGCGCGGCGGCATGGATCGCAATCTCGAGCGAGGACAGGTCGTAGCGGCCGCGCGCCTCCTCCGGCAGCTTCAGCATGCGCGAGAACATCGTCGGCACGAGCTGAGTGTGGGTGATGCCCCATTTCTCGACGAGTTGGAGATACCGCTCGGGGTCAAAACTCTCCATGATGATCACGGTGCCGCCCATGCGGATCGTGAGGTTGACCGCGGCCTGCGGCGCCGAGTGATAGAGCGGCGCCGGCGACAAATAGACCATGCCTTCGCGGTAGTGCCAAAGCTTCGTCAGGAAATCGAACAGCGGCAGGTTGTGCTTGGGCGGCTCCTGCGGCAGCGGCCGCAAGATGCCCTTCGGCCGTCCCGTCGTGCCCGACGAATAAAGCATCGCCGTGCCGAGCCACTCGTCCGCGACCGGTGTGCCCGGCAGATCGGCGGTTATCTCGGCCAGCCCGACGATGCGATCGCTCTCGCCTGGGCCGTCGGCGACGATGCAGAGCTTGACGTCGGGACAGGCCTGAATCGCCTCGCGGGCGATGTCCAGCTTCGCCACCGACGTGATCAGGATCTTGGACTGGCTGTTGACGAGCAGGTAGGCGAGCTCGCCCGGCGTAAGGAAGGAGTTGATGCAGGTATAGTAGAGCCCGGAACGCTCGCCTGCACCGCAGGCTTCGAGATAGCGCGAATTGTTCTCCATGAAGATCGAGTAGTGGTCGAGTCGCTTCAAGCCCTGCTTGCGGAACAGATGCGCGAGGCGGTTGCTGCGCGCCTCCAACTCGCGATACGTCACCGTCTCGCCGGTGCCGGCCATGATGAAAGCGGGCTGGAGCGGGCGTAGGCGGGCATGCGTACCTGTGTACATCGATCCTCCGGCTTGGATTATGCGGCGAGAAGCAGGATTTCGCGTACCTGCGCAGGGCCATCGATCCTGCGCGGGTTGCGCGGCACCCAGGGCGTGCGCATCGCCTGCGCGGCGATGGCGTCGAAATGCTCCGGCGATACGCGCACTTCCGTGAGGCTGCGCGGCATGCCGAGCGAGCGGATGAAGGCGTCGAGCACGTTGGCGGCATCCTGGCCGGGGAAGCCCATCGCGGCTGCGACGACCTGCTGGCGCTCGGCATTGGCAGTCGCATTCCAGCGCATCACCGCCGGCAGCATGACGCAGGAGGTGTAACCGTGCGGCACGTCGAAGGCGGCGCCGAGCACGTAGCCGATGCCGTGGCTGGCGCCCATCGGCACGCCGGCCGAAAGCGCGCCCATCGACAGCCAGGTGCCGAGCTGCGCGTCCATGCGCGCGTCGAGGTCGGCGGGATCGGCCTTCACTCGCGGCAGCGCGTCGGCGAGCATGGCAAGGCCTTTCATCGATTGCGCGTCGGCATAAGGGTGCGTCTCGCGCGAGCAAATCGCCTCGACGCAATGATCGACGGCGCGGATGCCGGTCGATAGGAACAGCCATTCCGGTGTGTGCACGGTGATGGCGGGATCGAGGATAGTCGCGCGCGGCACCATCAGCGGGTGGCGCAGCATCTGCTTCACATGCGTGCTACGGTCGGTCACGCCTGCGATCGAACTGAACTCGCCGCCGGCGATCGTGGTCGGTACGCTGACCTGTCGCACCAAGGGTGCATTCATCTCCGGTGCAACGCCCTTGTGCACACGGATGCGCTCGATGCCGTCGATATCGTCGATGTCGTTGGCAAGGCAGAGCTGCACCGCCTTGGCGCCGTCGGTGATCGAGCCGCCGCCGACGGTGACGATCAGATCCGCCCTGGCGTCCCGTGCTGCATTGGCGGCCGCGATCACCGCCTCGCGCGGCGTGTGGGCCGGCATGGCATCGAACACGCCGGCGCAACGCGCGCCCAGTGTCTCTTTGATCTTCGCGATCTCGTCGGTCTGCCGGTTCAGCGTGCCCGAGACCATCAGGAAGGCGCGGTTCGATCCCAACCGGTCCATCTGCGCCAGAATGGCCTCGGCGGCCGGATGGCCGAACACGACCTCCTCGATCGCGCCGAAAACGACACGTCCTTGGTGCACGGCTGTCCTCCCGGACAATTCGTCTTGTTTTTGTGTGCACAATCTAGCCGACGCAATGGCCTGCGTCATGTGCGAAGACGCTGGAGCTGAGTTGACCCTCCCCTGGAGGGGGAGGGTCGACGCGCGAAGCGCGAGCGGGGTGGGGTGACGGTCTCTCCGCGTTGAACGGTGTCCGGGCGGAGAGATCACCCCACCACGTCACGCAATCTCGCTCTGCTCGATTGCGTGCCGACCCTCCTCCAGGGGAAGGTCACTTCGTGGGCCTCGCACCTGCCACTCCATTCCGGAGCCCGGCGCGTAAATTCATTCGCATCCGCCCGATTATCGCCGCGTGCGCGCGCGACCTTCCTTCTGTCAACCCGTCCACTCGGCTAGGATCATCCACCCAAGAAATTGCGTGTTCTTCTCGTCTTGAAGGTTTCATCATCGAAACCCATCTTGTGCCGCCTGCGGGTAAGAAGCTACCCTGTTTGTTGCCGTAGCCACCAAGGAAGAGGGCAAGACATGAGCGAGCCGAACCGAGGACTGCACCCAGCTCGGAGGCGATCCGCGCCGCCTGCCCTTTCTGCGGTCCTGGCGCTCGCCGTTGCCGGTTTGCTCGCCGGCTGTGAGAAGCCGGCCTCGCAGGCCGCCGCCCCGCCGGCGCCCGCCGTCACAGTTGCCCAGCCGGCCAAGCGCACCGTGACCGATTGGGACGAATTCACCGGCCGCTTCGAGGCCGTGGAGGAAGTGCAGGTGCGTCCCCGCGTCGGCGGCTACGTCAACTCGGTCGAATTCCAGGACGGCGCCATCGTGCATGCCGGCGATCTCCTTTATGTGATCGACTCGCGTCCGTTCGAGGCGGTGGCCGCGCAGGCGGAGGGACAGTTGTCGGACGCGCGTGCCAAGGTGGAGCTAGCCAAGCGCGAGCTCGACCGCGGCCTGAACCTGGTCCAGACCAGTGCCGTCTCCGAACAGGTCGTCGACCAGCGCCGCCAGGCGCTGCAGGCCGCGCACGCCGCCGAGATGCAGGCCGAAGGCGCGCTGAAGGCCGCCAAGCTCAATATCGAGTTCACGCATGTGGTGGCGCCGATCACGGGCCGCGTCAGCCGTCATCTCGTCAGCCCCGGCAATCTCGTGCAGGGCAGCGACGCCGGCTCCTCGACGCTGCTCACCTCGATCGTCACACTCGATCCGATCTACATCTATTTCGACATGGATGAGGCGACGTTCATCAAGTACAGCAAGCTGTGGTTCGAAGGCCGCCGCCCGAGCTCGCGCGACACGGCAAACCCGGTCCAGGTGACGCTCGCCGGCGAAACCAAGCCGTCGCACGAGGGCACCATCAACTTCCTCGACAACCGCCTCGACGTCTCGACCGGCACGCTGCGTAGCCGTGCCGTGATCAAGAATACCGATCTCTCGATTTTGCCGGGACAATTCGCCCGCGTGCGGTTGATCGGCAGCGCGCCCTATGAGGCGCTCCTGATCCCGGACGTCGCGATCGCGACCGACCAGTCCCGCAAGATCGTGTTCGTGGTCAAGCCGGACGACACCGTCGAAGCGCGCGCCGTGACACTCGGGCCGCTCGATGACGGCCTGCGCGTGATCCGCGAAGGGCTCAAAGCCGAGGATCGCGTCATCGTCGACGGCATCCAGCGCGCCCGTGTCGGCGCCAAGGTCAACCCGCACACAGCGCAAGTGCAGGCCGGTGGCAAGTCATGAATCTCGGCCGCCTCTCCATCAACCAGCCCATCTTGGCGATGGTGCTGTCGATCGTGCTCCTGATCGTCGGCGCGATCGCCTACACCACGCTGCCGGTCTCCGAATATCCGCAGGTGGTGCCGCCCACCGTCGTCGTCACCACGCAATATCCCGGCGCCTCCGCGCAGACCGTGTCCGACACGGTCGCTGCTCCGATCGAGCAGGAGATCAACGGCGTCGAGGACATGCTGTATCTCTACAGCCAGGCGACCTCGAACGGCCAGCTCACCATCACCGTCACCTTCAAGCTCGGCACCGATCTCGACAAGGCGCAGGTGCTGGTGCAGAACCGCGTCGCGATCGCGCAGCCGCGCCTGCCCGAGGAAGTCCAGCGCAACGGCGTCACCACGCGCAAGAACTCGCCCGACATCCTGATGGTCGTGTTCATGCTGTCGCCCGACGACACGTTCGACCAGCTCTACATCTCCAACTATGCGCTGCTCCAGGTTCGCGACCAGCTCCTGCGGCTCGACGGCGTCGGCGATATCCAGATTTTCGGCGCACGCGACTATTCGATGCGACTTTGGCTCGATCCTGACCGGATCGCCAATCTCGGCCTGACCTCGACCGAAGTGCTCGCGGCGATCCGTGCGCAGAACGTGCAGATCGCGGGCGGGCAGATCGCGGAGCCGCCGATCGCGGACCGCGCCTTCCAGCCGAATCTCACCTTCACGGGGCGACTGAAGGATCAGAAGCAATTCGAGGACATCCTGATCAAGGCCGGCTCGGACGGCCGCACGGTGCGCTTACGCGACGTTGCCCGCATCGAGCTCGGCGCGCTGTCCTACACCACCAACAGCTTCCTCTTGCGCAAATCGGCGGTCGCCATGCTGGTGACCCAGCGGCCAGGATCGAACGCGCTGGCCACCGCCAAGAACATTTCCGATACGATGACCAGGCTCAAGGCGAGCTTTCCGAAGGGCCTCGACTACAACATCGGCTACAACCCGACCGAGTTCATCGCGCAATCCGTCCACGAGCTGATCAAGACTATCTACGAGGCCATGCTGCTGGTGGTCATTGTGGTGCTGGTGTTTTTGCAGGGCTGGCGGCCCGCGATCATTCCGATCATCGCGATCCCGGTCTCGCTGGTCGGCACCTTCGCGGTGATGGCGGCGCTCGGGTTCTCGATCAACAATCTCACGCTGTTCGGCCTCGTGCTCGCCGTCGGCATCGTGGTCGACGATGCCATCGTGGTGGTCGAGAATGTCGAGCGCCATCTCGAGCACGGCCTGAGCCGGCGCGATGCCGCGCTGAAGACCATGGAGGAGGTCGGCGGCGCGCTGGTCTCGATCGCGCTGGTGCTGTGCGCGGTGTTCGTGCCGACGGCATTCCTGGGAGGTATTTCCGGACAGTTCTTCCAGCAATTCGCCGTCACCATCGCGGTCGCAACCGCGATCTCCTGCTTCTGCTCGCTGACGCTGTCGCCGGCGCTGGCCTCGCAGATACTGGTGCCGCATGAAGAGAAGCGGCCGCCGGCGGCCTGGAATGTCATCGCGCGGGGCTGGGGCGCCTTCACCGGCGTCTTCAACCGCGTGTTCGACCGGCTGTCACATGGCTATGCCGGCGCCGCCAATTTCGTGATCCGGCATTCGGTGGTGATGCTGCTGATTTACGTCGTGCTGATCGGCAGCGCCGGCTGGCTGATCGTGACCACGCCGCAGGGCTTCATTCCGGCACAGGATCGCGGCTACGTCATCATCTCAGTGCAATTGCCGGGCGCGGCGTCGCTGGCGCGCACCACCGAGGTGGTGCGCGAGATCGAGCGGATCTCGCTGGATACGCCGGGCATCGTTCGCGTCGCTGCCTTCGCCGGCTTCTCGGGCGCGACGCGCACCCAGGCCGGCAATGCTGCGGCGCTGTTTCCGGTGTTCGACGAGCCCGAGGTCCGCCTGAAGAAGGGCCTGTCCGCCAACGCCATTACCGCCGAGCTGCGCAAGCGGCTCGCCGCGATCCAGGGCGCCTTCATCATCGTCATTCCGCCGCCGGCCGTGCCTGGCATCGGCACCGGCGGCGGCTTCACGATCCGCATCCAGGACCGCCAGGGCCGCGGACCGGAAATGCTCGCCGCTGCGACCGACGAGCTGGTCGCCGCCGCGCGCAAGGCATCCACTCTGACTTCGGTGTTTTCGCCGTTCACGGCGAACACGCCGCAGCTTTTCGTCGACATCGACCGCACCAAGGCGCAGAAGCTCGGCGTTCCCATCGCCAGCATCAACGACACGATCCAGACTTATTTCGGATCGACCTACGTCAACGACTTCAACCTGTTCGGCCGCACCTACCACGTCACAGCCCAAGCCGACCTGCCGTTCCGGAAAGAGACCAGCGATCTGTCGCGGCTGCGCACCCGCAACGCGTCCGGCGACATGGTGATGCTCGGTAGCGTGGTCGATTTCCGCGACGTTTCGGGTCCCGACCGCGTCGCGCGCTACAATCTCTATGCGGCCTCCGAACTGCAGGGCGAGCCGGCACCGGGCACGAGCTCGACCACCGCGCTCAACACCATCAAGAAGCTCGCCGACGATACCTTGCCGAGCGGCTTCTCGTTCGAATGGACCGACCTGTCGTATCAGCAGGTCACCGGCGGCAATGCGGGCCTGTTCGTGTTCCCGATCTGCGTGCTGTTCGTCTATCTCGTGCTCGCCGCGCAATATGGGAGCTGGAGCCTGCCGTTTGCGGTGATCCTGATCGTGCCGATGTGCCTGCTCGCCGCCACCATCGGCGTGCGCATCATGGGGCAGGACGTCAACATCCTGACGCAGATCGGCTTCGTCGTGCTGGTGGGCTTAGCTGCGAAGAACGCGATCCTCATCGTCGAGTTCGCCCGCGACATCGAGCTGGAAGGCAAGCCGCGGCTGGAGGCCGTGATCGAGGCCTGCCGCCTGCGCCTGCGGCCGATCCTGATGACGTCCTTCGCCTTCATCCTCGGCGTGCTGCCGCTGGTGATCTCGACCGGCTCGGGCTCGGAGATGCGCCAGGCCGTCGGCGTTGCCGTCTTCTTCGGCATGATCGGCGTCACCCTGTTCGGCCTGCTCTTCACGCCGATCTTCTACGTGGTCGTGCGCAATCTAGCCGATGGCCGCGGGAAGAAGGCGGAGATTGCGGGGTGATTGCGCGTCAGTGTAGCGGCCACTGACGTGTCCACAATCACGGTGTCGTCCCGGCGAAGGCCGGGACCCATAACCCCAGGGAGTGGTTGTGGCGTGAAGCTGGTAACCGCGAGTCATCGCCAAACCCAATCCTGTGGTTATGGGTCCCGGCCTTCGCCGGGACGACGGCATTGGATTTAGCGCACACCCGCCATACTAACGGCTGAGGCCGAAATGGATGGGCAGGGGCGGGGTTCTTCACTAGTATCCGCCCGATTTCACAACAGAAGACTGCTGGGAGTTAAAATATGAAATCAGCACTTTTGGCCGCTGCGGCCTCTGCCGTATTGCTGGCGGCGCCGGCGTCCGCACAGGGCGTCAAGATCGGCATTCTCAATGACCAGTCCGGCGTCTATGCGGATTACGGCGGCAAATGGTCGGTCGAAGCCGCCAAGATGGCGATCGAGGATTTCGGCGGCGAAGTTTTAGGCCAGAAGATCGAGCTCGTCACCGCCGATCACCAGAACAAGCCGGACCTTGCGACCTCGATCGCGCGGCGCTGGTACGATGTCGAGAACGTCGACATGATCACGGAGCTGACGACGTCCTCGGTCGCGCTCGCGATCCACGAGCTCTCGAAGGAAAAAAAGAAGATCGACATTGTCGTGGGGGCCGCAACATCGCGCCTGACGGGCGATGCCTGCCAGCCCTACGGCTTTCACTGGGCCTATGACACCCGCGCACTCGGGGTCGGGACCGGCGGCGCCCTGACGAAAGCCGGCGGCGACACCTGGTTCTTCCTCACGGCCGACTACGCCTTCGGTTACGCGCTGGAGAAGGACACCAGCGAGATCGTCACCGCCAATGGCGGCAAGGTGGTCGGCTCGGTCCGCGTTCCCCTCAACTCGTCGGACTTCTCCTCCTTCCTGCTCCAGGCGCAGAGCTCGAAGGCCAAGATCGTCGGGCTCGCCAACGCCGGCCTCGATACCACCAACTCGATCAAGCAGGCCGCCGAGTTCGGCATCGTCACCGGCGGCCAGAAGCTTGCGGGCCTCTTGATGACACTCGCGGAGGTCAACGGCCTTGGCCTCCAGGCCGCGCAAGGCCTCGTGCTCACCGAGGGCTACTACTGGGATCTCAACGACAAGACGCGCAGCCTCGGCGAGCGCTTCTTCAAGCGCACCGGGCGGATGCCGAGCATGATCCACGCCGGCACCTATTCGGCGACGCTGAGCTATCTCAAGGCGGTCAAGGCGGCCGGCACCAAGGATCCGGACGCCGTCGCCAAGAAGCTGAAGGAGCTGCCGGTCGACGACGCCTTCGCGCAAGGCAAGGTGCTCGAGAACGGCCGCATGGTCCACGACATGTATCTGTTCGAGGTGAAGAAGCCCTCGGAGTCGAAGAAGCCCTGGGACTATTACAAGCTGCTGGCCACCGTCCCCGGCGACAAGGCATTCTTCAGCGCCAAGGAAAGCGGCTGCCCGCTGACGAAGTAGCGGGAAAAGGCAACGCCCGCGCCACAACCTCCGTGTCGTCCCGGCGAAGGCCGGGACCCATAACCCCAGGGAGAAGTTGTGGCGCGAGATCGTGGTTACCAATCTTCGCCAAACCGCATTCTGTGGTTAGGGTCCCGGATCAGCGCTCCGCTTCGCTGCGCTTGTCCGGGACGACGGCCGAGATCGGAGTTGCTGCCGCAGCGCCCCTCACACCAGCCGCCACACCACGGCGCCGGTCGCGCCCGCCCAGAGGATGATGCAGGCGAAGGCCTGGATCGCGAATCCCGGGCTGCGCTTGGCCACCGCCTCGCGATAGCCGACGAAGTAGACGATGCGGCCGAGGATCCAGACGAGGCCGAGCGCCGCCGCGATGACATCGCTGATATAGATCGCGAACAGCCACAGCGACGGCAGGAAGATCGGCATCCATTCCAGCGTGTTCATCTGGATGCGGAACATGCGCTCGAAATCCGCATTGCCGGAGATCGACGGCAGCATCACGCCATAGCGGATGCGGGCACGCGCGACCTGCGTCGAAGTGAAGAAGTAGAATGCGACGGCGAGGCAGGTCACGATCGCGGTGTCATGATACATTGCAGGCACTTCCTCGTTGCTGGTCTCAATATCCGGTCATCTCAAGATAGCCGATTCCCGCGTGGCTGCCCGCAAACCGGATCGGGCCTTCCCAATAGGAGAATCCGGTACCCATCCAGGCCTTCGGGTTGAGCGGCGTGGTTTCGATCGCGAGGCCGCGGGCGGGAAGGTTCACGCGCCAAGAGGTCGGCAGCTTGCGGCCGTCGATCTCGGTCATCGCCAGTGGCGTGAGGCTGTTGCCGGGCGCGGCGATCTCGACCGAGCGGCCATCCGGCGTGATCCAGTTGCCGAGCAGGTTGTCGCGGCCGTCCTTCTGGCGCAGGCGATACAGCATCAGCTTCTCGTCATCAGGCAGATGCAGGGAGAACCAGTCCCAGCCGGTCTGGTCGGACGCCAGCGGCTGACTGCTCCATTCGCGGTCCATCCAGGCCTGCCCCGAAACGTCGACCGGTCTGTCGTCGATGGTGAGCGTGCCGCGGGCGCGGAAGAACGGCTGGCTGTAATAGTAGGACGCCTGGCCGCGATCGGACTTGCGGCTGTAGCCGGCATAGCCCTGCAGCACCACGGGACGATCAGTTTCAAGCGTCAGCGCGTAGCTGAAATCGGTGCCCGAGGCCTTCAGCGTCAGCGGTGCCAATGTCCGATCGTCGGTGCGCGCGGCGCCCTTCATTTCCCAATCGTCGATCCAGGCCATGAACGGTTTTGCTTCGACGCCGGCCTGCCCGACACCGCCGCGTGCAAACAGCTCGCTGAAGCGATGGGTCTCAGCGCGCGTCACGGCGGCGTGTCCCATCCACACCTGCTGATTGGCCCAGCCTTCTTCTTGCAGTCCCGGCCGCGTCGCCTGGCGAAACAGCGTCCATTGCAGGCCGCAAGCCGCGCCACTGCCGTCGGTGAGGTTCGCCGTGAGATACCACCACTCGATGCGAAACTCAGGGTGCGGGCCGTGATCGGCCGGAAAAGTGAACACTTTTCCGGGCGTGACCGGCGCAAAACCGTCGGCGGTATCGCCGAGGCCGGCATAGCCCTGCGCACCTGCGCGGCGGGCGAAGCTGAGTGCGGCGATGCCACCGGCGAAGGCGCGCCGCGAGATCATCTCAGCGCTCATTGGCGAACACCTTGACGAGGTCGGTCGGCTGCATCCGCGCGAGCCGCGCGACGGGCAGGAGCGCAGCCAGCAGCGCAGCGAACAGCGCCACCGCCACCAGTTCGAGAAGCTGCAGCGGAAATACGTGGAACGGCAGCCGCCAGCCGAATGCCTTCACATTCACGATTGCGATCAGGCACCACGCCACCACCAGCCCGAGCGGCAGTGCCAGGAGCGCGGTGAACAGCGAGACCGACAGCGTCTTGGTCAGCTCGATCGCGGCGAGCCGTGGTCGCGTGATGCCGATCGCCCAGAGCGGCGCGAGCTGCGGCAGGCGCGAGTTCGCCAGCGTCAGCAGGCTGGTCAGCAGTGCGATTCCGGCGACGCCGAGCGTAAAGGCGTTCAGCGCGGAGGTGACCGCGAAGGTCCGGTTGAAGATGCGGATCGATTCCGCCTTCACCGTGGCCTGGTCGGCGACGCTGCGGTCGTCGAGCGAGAACTGCTGCTGCAATGCTGCGTTCAGCGAGGGGATTTGTTCGCGCGGGACAATGAGCCCGATCCGCGTCTGCGGCGTCTGCGGAAACTGCCGGATCAGCGCCGCGACGTTCACGGCGAGCTGCCCCTTGGGATTGCCGTAGTCGGCATAGATGCCGACGATGTCGAGCTCCCAGGGGCCGCCCGGCGCCGGGACCTCGACCACATCGCCGACGCGGACGTTCAGGCGGCGGCTCAATTGTTCGCTGATGAAAGCGGCATTGCCCGGTATGAGCCGGGTCCAGCCGCGTGGCGCGGCTTCCAAGAGCGGCCAGCGCTCGCGATAGAGCGCGTGATCGGGCAGTCCGAGCAATTCCACGGGCTGTCCTTGAACTTGCGTCTCGGCGCGCCCGCCCGACAGGATCGCCTGCACCTCGCCGCGGTCCTTCAGCCAGTTCCGGATCGCAATAGCTTGCGCGTTGTCGGATGCGCTAATGTAGACGTCGGCGGCGAGCCGTCCATTGAGCCAGCCGATGAAAGTGCGGCTGAAGGTTTCCACCATGGTGGAGACGCCGACATTGACGGCAAGCGCGAGCAACAGCGCCATCAAGGCCAGCGACAGTCCGGAGAGCTGTTGCCGGCTGTCGGCCCAGAACCACAGCGCGAGCGGTCCGCGCGCGCGGCGCTGGCCCGCGAGCAGGATGATTTCCAGGAAAGCCGGCAGGATCAGCGCGGCGCCGAGCATTAGTGCGGCGAGCAGGCCAAACCCCGCGATCAGCGATTCGCCGTAGCGAAGCACGAGCAGCGCGACCGCGAACACGGCACAGGCGGCGGCGCTTTGCAGGATCAGCCAGCGGTGCTGTGCCTGCTGCCAGGCGCGCGGCTGCGCCGTCGCCAGCACCGGCATCCGGATCGCCTTGATCAGGCTGGTCGCCGCCGCCACCATCGCACCGGCGATGCTGATGCCGATGCCGGCGAACCACCACTCGGCATGTAGCGTGAGCTGTCCCGGAATCTGCGCACCATAGAGCCCGCGCAGCGACGCCGCGACATCGGGCAGCAGTGCGGCCGCGATGAAATAGCCGCAGACGAGCCCGATCAGGCCCGCGATCAGCGCCAGCACCACCAGCTCGAGCACCAGCACCGTGTTGACGAGCCGCGCCGAGGCGCCGCAGGCGCGCAGGGTGCGCAGCATTGGCAGCCGCTGCTCGAAGGCGAGGCCAACGGCCGAGTTGACGATGAAGAGGCCGACGAAGAACGACAGTAGGCCAAACGCGGTGAGGTTGAGATGGAAACTGTCGGTCAGACGCTCCAGCTCGGTCTCCGCAGTCGCCTCGACGCGCTGCAGCTTGTCGCCGACGACGCTTTGAAGCGGCGCCGGCGTGCCCTTCGGCTTGCCGATCAGGAGCCGCGATACCTGGCCCGGCTTGTTCAGAAGCCGCTGCGCCACGCCGATGTCGACCACCAGCACATCAGGCACGAGCTGAGGCTGCACATGCAGCGGCGGCAGCTTTGCGCCGCTGCTGATCGGCGGAGCCGTCCCTTCCTGCTCCTGCAAATCGGTCAGCGTCTCCTGTGCGACCAGCGTTTGTCCTGGCGGCGCGACGAAGCGCGTCAAATCCGCAGCACCGAGGCGCGGCGCGTTGCCGACATCGGCCGGCAGCGTCACCGGCTCGATGCCGAGCAGGCGCAACGAATGCCCGTTGAGCTGGACGCGGCCTTCGAGCACCGGCGAGACCGGCCAGCCGGCCCGCCTCAGCTTGACGAACAGGTCTTGCGAGAAGGTCGCGGCGTTCGGCGCGACCAGCATCGCCATGCGCACGCCGCCGAAGGTCGCCGCCGCGCGATCATAGGCGTTACGGGCCTGCTGGTTGATGGCCTGCACGCCGCTCCACAACGCGGTCGCCGCGATCAGCCCGATCAGCAGCGTCGCGAACTGCATCTTGTGCCGCCGCCAATGGCTCAGGAGCACCGCGAGGACCCACAGCGCGCGCCTCATGTGATTCGCCCCGCATGCAGGGTGACATGGCGATCGAGCGTGGCGGCGAGATGCAGGCTGTGCGTCACCATCAGGAAGCCGCAGCCGGTCCGCGCGACGAGGTCGCGCGTCAGCGCCAGCACGTCATCGGCCGTCGCCTCGTCCAGATTGCCGGTCGGCTCGTCCGCAAGCAGCAGCGAAGGTTTCGTTGCCAGCGCGCGGCCGATCGCAACGCGCTGCTGCTGGCCGCCGGACAATTGCTCGGGATAGCGCTTGAGCAGGCTGCCGAGCCCGAGCCGTTCGACCAGCTCCTTGCTCCAGGCCGCATCATGGCGACCGGCGATCCGCGCCTGGAAGGCGAGATTGTCCTCGACCGACAGGCTCGGGATCAGGTTGTACTGCTGGAAGACGAGGCCGATCCGGTCGCACCGTAGCCTTGCGCGCCCCGCGTCGGACAGCGCGGTGACCTCGGTGTCCTCGAGCCGGATCGAGCCGCCGTCGGCGGCATCCAGCCCCGCGATCAGATGCAGCAGCGTGCTCTTGCCGCTGCCGGATTCCCCGGTCAGCGCGACGCGCTCGCCGGCCTTAAGGTCGAGATCGACGCCGCGCAGCACGCGGACCGGCTCGCCGGCCGAGGAGAAGCTCTTGGAGAGATTTTTGATGTTGAGCACGATGAATGGCGCCGGATGGAATTAACCGGAATGCTGCGTAGCACACTCGGTGCGGAAATGCCGGGGTTGCGTTGGCTTCAAAGCCGTTGTTAGCTCCAAAACGGCCAAATCAAAAAGTGCCAAAAGACAGCGGGGAGAACGATGAGCGCTCAGGGAACGCCAATGGCGGCGGGCAAGACGACAGGGACGTCCAGAGAAGCCGGCAAGCAAACTCCGAAGGGCGCTTGGACAATCACATTTCTCCTGTTTCTGTTCATGCTGGTCAACTTCGCCGACAAGATCGTCGTGGGTCTCGCCGGCGTGCCGATCATGACCGATCTGAAGCTCGAGCCCGCGCAATTCGGCCTGCTCGGCTCGTCCTTCTTCTTCCTGTTTTCGATCTCGGCCATCGTAGTCGGCTTCATCGTCAACAAGGTGGCGACACGCTGGGTGCTGCTGACGCTCGCCGTGATCTGGGCACTGGCGCAGTTTCCGATGGTCGGCACCGTCAGCTTCACCACGCTCCTGATCTGCCGCATCGTGCTGGGCGCCGGCGAGGGGCCGGCCTTCGCGGTTGCCGCGCACGCCATCTACAAATGGTTTCCCGATGAGAAGCGCACGCTGCCGACCGCGATCCTGTCGCAGGGCTCCGCCTTCGGCGTCATCCTGGCGGTGCCGGCGCTGAACTGGATCATCGTCAATCATTCCTGGCATTATGCGTTCGGCGCGCTCGGCGTCGTCGGCCTCATCTGGGTCGCGGCCTGGCTCGCCCTCGGCAGGGAAGGACCGTTGGAGGATACGCAGGTCCTGGCGGTCACCGAACAGAAGATTCCCTATCTCCAGCTCCTCACCTCGCGCACCTTTGTCGGCTGCGTGGCCGCAACCTTCGGCGCCTATTGGGCGCTGTCGCTCGGGCTGACCTGGTTCACGCCCTTCATCATCAAGGGACTAGGCTTCTCGCAGAGCGATGCCGGCTGGATCTCGACCATGCCTTGGATATTCGGCGCCACCATCGTGATCCTGACGGGCTGGATCTCGCAGGTGATGATGGCGCGCGGCGCCACCACGCGCATCGCGCGCGGCGTGCTCGGCTCCGTGCCGCTGGTCATCGGCGGTCTGATCCTGGCCTTGATGCCGCATGTCGAAGGAGCCGGCCTCCAGCTCGCGTTGCTCGTGGTCGGAACGGGCCTGTGCGGCGCGATCTACGTCGTCTGCCCGCCCATGCTCGGCGAGTTCACGCCGGTGTCGCAGCGCGGCGCCATCATCGCGATCTACGGCGCGCTGTACACGCTCGCCGGCATCATCGCGCCGAGCGTGATGGGCACGGTGATCCAGCGCGCCGGCAGCATGCTCGGCGGCTACATGACCGGCTTCACCATCAACGCCGCCGTCATGGTCGGCTCCGGCCTGCTCGGCCTCCTGCTGCTGTGGCCGAATACCGAGCGCGCCAGGCTGACCCGCGGCGCCGTCCCGCAGGCGAGCGCGCTGAAGGGCGTGGTGTCGCCGACGTGAGGGGGCCATTGCTGCTCACCACAAATGCTACGGTCGTCCCGGCACAGGCCGGGACCCATAACCACAGGATTGAGTTGTGGCGCGAAGCTCTCACTCCGAGTCTTAGCCAAACTTTTCCCTGGGGGTATGGGTCCCGGCCTTCGCCGGGACGACGCTGAGTAGTTGAGGCGGCCTGCTCGCCTCACACGCAATCTGCGCTACTGCGCCACCCCCTGCGCGCCGCGGATCAGCTTCCCCGGTCGGCGTCCGGTTGCCTCGCCTTGCCGCCGCGTCACCACGCCGGAGACGATGGTGGCCTCGTAACCGTCGACATCCTGCAGCAGACGGCGGCCGCCGACCGGCAGGTCGTAATGCACCTTCGGCGGATGCAGGTGCAGCCGGTCATAATCGATCACGTTGACGTCGGCCTTATATCCGGGCGCAACGAGCCCACGATCGGTCAGCCCGACCGAAAGCGCGGTCTTGCGTGACTGCGCCGCGACCACGAAGGGGATCGACAGCTTCTCGCCGCGCTTGCGATCGCGTGTCCAGTGCGTCAGCAGATAGGTCGGGAAGCTCGCGTCGCAGATGATGCCGCAATGCGCGCCGCCGTCGGAGAGGCCGGGCACCGATTGCGGATCGATCAGCATCTCGCGCGTCGCATCGAGATTGCCGTCGGAATAGTTGAGGAAGGGCACGTAGAGCATGCCGCGGCCTTCATCGGACAGCATCGCCTCATAGGCGAGCTCCTCCGGCTGGCGGCCCTGCCTGCGCGCCTGCGGGCCCAGCGCGTTCTCCGGCGGCTGTTCGTAGTCCGGGGGATCGCCGAGCAAGAACATCTTGTCGTAGTCGGGACGGAAGAACAGCGGATCATCGGTCGCGGTCGCCGTCTCCGAGAGGATCGCCTTGCGCACCTCCATCTGGTGCAACCGCGCCAGCCGCTCCTGTAGCGGCAGATGCGCAATCGCCTTGTAGCTCGGATGGGTCTGGAACGGATTGCGCGACAGCTCGAGCCCGAGCAACAGGCCGACCGGCCGCGCCGCGATCTGCGCGGTGATGGAGAGGCCGCGCTTTGCCGCCGCATTGATCTCGTCCAGCGTCTGGCGCCAGCGCCGCGGCGACTTGTCGTTCTGCGTGATCGAGAATGAGATCGGACATTTGGTATTGTCGGCGACCCGCAGCATCATCGGCAGGTCTTCGTGGATGGTCGAAAGGTCGAGCACGAACTGCAGCACGCTGCGGCCCTCAGCCTGCATGGCGCCGGCGATCGCGGTGAGCTCGTCCTCGCCCGCTTTCAGCGTCGGCGTGAAATCGCCGGTCGAGGTGCGGTGGTTGAGCGTGCGCGAGGTCGAGAAGCCGAGCGCGCCTGATCGCACCGCCTCGCCTGCAAGCTTTGCCATCGCCGCATTGTCCTGGGCGGTCGAGGGATCGCGGCGCGCGCCACGCTCGCCCATGACATAGACGCGCAGCGCCGCATGCGGCAGTTGCGCGCCGACATCGATGTCGAAATCGCGCTTCGACAGCCAGTTCATGTAGTCCGGAAAACTCTCCCAGGCCCAGGGGATGCCGGCGCTCAGCACCGGCTCGGGAATGTCCTCGACGCCTTCCATGAGCTGGATCAGGCGGGTGTGGTCCTCACGCTTGCACGGCGCAAAGCCGACACCGCAATTGCCCATGATCGCGGTGGTGACGCCGTTCTGCGACGACGGCGTGATGTCCTGGCTCCAGGTGACCTGGCCGTCATAGTGCGTGTGGACGTCGACGAAGCCCGGCGTCACCAGCTTGCCGCGCGCGTCGAGCTCCTCTTGTCCCTTTGCAGCAACCTTCCCGACCTCGCTGATCTTGCCGCCGGTGATGGCGACATCGGCCTCGAACAGCTCGCCGCCGCGGCCATCCGCGATCGTGCCGCCGCGGATCACGAGATCAGGATTGGTCATATGTTTCTTCCCGTTTTGTTGTTGTGGTTATCTCTACGTCGTCCCGGGCTCGCGACTTTTGTCGCGCCCCCGGGACGACAGTCGAGTTTGTGCTTGAGCCGCTGGGCTCACGAACTGCTTTGCTGCTTCCGTTCCGTGAACGGCGACAGCACCACGGTCGCGACCATGAAGATCACGGAGGCGCCGAAGACCCAGTGGGGGGCGCTCTGGTCCATGATCCAGCCGAACAGCAGCGGGCTGACGATGCCGCCGAGATTGAAGCCGGTGGAGACTATGCCGAAGGCGCGGCCGGCGGCGCCGGGAGGTGCGGCATTGCGCACCAGCATGTCGCGCGAGGGTGCGATCACGCCAGAGAGGAAGCCCGCGGCCGTCATCGCGGCGGCGAGAGCCCAGGTGGGCAGCGCGACCAGTGCGATCAGCAGCACGATCGCTGCGTTCGCGGCAAAGCAGGCCGCTGCGACCTGGCCATGGCGCTCGGTGTGGTCGGCGAGGAAGCCTCCCGCAAGCACGCCGATGGCGCTTGCGCCAAGGAACGCCGTCAGCACGACGTTGGCCGTGGAGTAAGAGGCACCATAGCCGCTCATCAGCGCCACCACGCCGAAATTGTTGATGCCGGCGACCGACAGGCTGAGCAACGTGAAGAGGATCGTCAGCATGATCAGCGCCGGGGTGATGACGGCCTGCTTCGGTGCATTCGTGCTGCCCGGCTTCTTCTTGTGCGCGCCGGCGTCGGGAATGTTCATGAGGACCAGCAGCAGCGCCACCAGTACGCCGATCGCGCCCGATGCGATCAGCGCGCCGACACCGCCGGAGACGGTGACGAGGGCCGCGACGATCGCTGGCGCGACCGCGCCGCCGAGAAAGCCGGCAAAGGTGTGAATCGAGAAGGCGCGGCCCATCCGCGCCTCATCCATGTGCTCGGCCAGGATCGCGTAGTCGGCCGGGTGATAGACGCTGTTGGCGAGCCCGAGCAGCACGGCGCAGGCAATCAGCGAGGCGTAGCTGAGGTGCAGGCCGAGCAGGATCAGTGCGAAGCCGCCCAGCACCAGTCCTGCCAGCAGGATTTTTCGCGCGCCAAAATGATCGACGAGATAGCCCGTCGGCGCCTGGGTCAGGGCGGACACCACCGCGAACACGGTGAGCGCGAAGCCGAGCTCGATATAGCCGACGCCAAGCTGGCTCTTCAGGAACGGGAACAGCATCGGCAGGACCAGCAGATGGAAATGGCTGACCCAATGCGCGATCGAAATTCCGGTCAGCGTGCGCAGCGCGCTGTCCGCTTTACCTTGCTGCGATGCGGCGAGAACATCGGCCATTGCAGTTCCGTGTTGCGTCCCGAGGGATGCGCAAACTATCGGCCAGGGCGGTTATTTGTCCATGAACGGCGGCGCATGGCAGGTAGTGCGGGGTGGGGCTTTTCCCACCGTCGTCCCGCAAAGTCTGTAGCAGTGCGGGCAGACTCTATCCCCAATGTCGTCCCGGCGAAGGCCGGGACCCATACCGCGGAATCCATCAGTTGCGGATGATCGTAGAACCGAACGACGACCTTCCGCCAAACTCCTCCCTGGGGGCATGGGTCCCGGCCTTCGCCGGGACGACACTGGAGGATGTGCGAAAGCGTGCATCACAACGCGCCGCCCCCACCCTCACAACGGCTCGTCATCCGGGCCGTAACGATCCCGCTTGGGCGTGGCAATATCGCCGTCTTCGCAGTCGTCGTCGGTGTCGCGTGGGGGCCGCGGCTTCTTCGCCTTGTCGTCCGCCTTTTTCGGCGGCTCGCTTGTCTTGCCGGTCTTGGCCATGGCTGGTTCCGGATGGTGATGCTGCATCCGATTTTAGCCGGAAACTGCCGAGGGTTCCTGACTTATCTCAAGCCGCCGATGGGTCAGGCTGGCACCACCGGGCCGCCGGCCTTTTTCCAGGCGTCGAGGCCGCCGGCGATATGGGCGGTGTTGGCAAGGCCGGCTTCTTTCGCCGCGGCCACGGCCATCGCCGAGCGCTCGCCGAAGGCACAGAAGAACACGACGCGACGGCCGGTGGCGGCCGCGACCTCGCGCAGCATGCCGCCGGGCTTCAGGCTCTCCTCGACAGTAGGGTAGGGCGTATGCAGCGCGCCTTCGAGCATGCCGTGCTTGGCGCGCTCGTTGCTCTCGCGCAGGTCGACCAAGAGTATATCGGGCCGGCCGAGCGAGCGGATCGCCTCGACCGCGCTGAGCACGCGGCCTTCCTTCTCCAGCTCTTCCTGATGCAGTCCGACATGCATGTTGGCAGGGATCGCCACGTCCATCATCTTCGGATTGGGCAGCTTCAGATTGGCCATCAGCTCGATATATTCGTCGACCGAGCGCACCTGGAGGCGCGGGTTGTAGCGCTTCTCCTCGCCGATGGTGGAGACGGTATCGCCCTTGTAGTCATGCGCCGGGAAGACCAGCGTCTCCTCCGGCAGCTTGAGCAGGCGATTGAAGATCGATTCGTATTGCGCGCGCGAGGAGCCGTTCTGGAAATCGGTGCGGCCGGTACCGCGGATCAGCAGCGTGTCACCGGTGAAGACGCGGTCGCCCATCAGATAGGAATAGGAATCGTCGGTGTGGCCGGGCGTGTACATCACGTCGAGCGACAGGCCCTCGATCGTCACCTTGTCGCCGTCGGAGACGCGCATCGCCACCACGTCGGCCTTGCTCTGGTCGCCCATGATGGTCATGCAATGGGTGCGGTCGCGCAACTCGCCGAGGCCGGTGACATGATCGGCATGAAGGTGGGTGTCGACGGCCTTGACCAGCTTGAGGTCGAGCTCGCGCAGCAATTGGCAGTAGCGATCGACCTTTTCCAGCACGGGATCGAGGATCAGCGCCTCGCCGCCGGGGCGGCTCGCAAGCACGTAGCTGTAGGTGCCCGAAACGCTGTCGAAGAGCTGGCGAAAGATCATGGCAGGACCCGCGTGAGCTGATTGCAGTTTCTACTACGCCACGGGATAAAAGGAGAAGCAAGTCACTGTGTTGGGAGGGAAATAGGGAATATTATTTTACTTAGTCGTCATTCCGAGGCGGCTCGCAGAGCCGAACCCGGAAAGCTCAAAGGCGGTCGTGGACGCTGTAGCGTCGCCCCAGCTACCGCTGTCATTCCCCGCGAATGCGGGGAATCCAGTACGCCGCGGCTTCTCCGTACCTTCGCTGTCTCTGGAATACCGGATCGCCCGCCTTCGCGGGCGAGGACGGCGAATGTGTTGCAGGGGGACGTGCCACGAATTCCGAGTTCGGTCCTGCGGACCGCCCCGGGATGACAGGAGAGAAGTTACGGCCTGACCAGCGTGTAGCCGTTTTCGGTCAGGAACAGGATCTGCCCGACCCCGACCTGGACCGGAGTGGCGGCGGGGATGAAGTCCGGCCGCTTGCCGCTGTCGCGTTCGATCGTATCGACGGTGTTGAGGCAGATGTCGAAGCGCACGCCCTGTGCGATCAGGCTTTCGACCTGCTTGCGATGGTCGCTGCCGGTGAGCAGGAGGTCGATGCCGGGACCGAACGCCACCACCTCGATCGCAACCTTGTCGGGGTCGTAGAACTTCAACAGGTTGTTGGCGACGCTCAGCACCAGCGCCTGCTTCCGGGCATCGCCGTCGGAGAGCTGCAGCACGATCTTGTGCTCCGCGAACGGCTTGTCCTGGAGCGGCACCTGCTGGGCTGCGGCCGGCGCCGCCGAAGCAAAGGCGAACAGCGCCAGCATCATCGCGCGAAACGTTTGCAAGCCCATCATCCCTGTCCTGCGATGCCCGGATTGTCCTCCACGCCCTGCAGTCTGACGCCGGAGTGGTACGGCTCGGGCATCCGGCCCGAGCGCAGATATTTGCCGACGACATCCCACACAGGTGCGCCCCGCTGGGCGTTGATCGAGGCCCAGCCTGCAACCTTGTAACGCTTGCTTGCGGCAACCGCCTTGCCGCCATCGAGCTGTAACTCCGAGATGCGGCTGCCGACGGCGACCGTCGGCGTGCAGGTGTAGGTGAGGCCGCCGACGCGGACCATGTCGCCACCCTGCTGATAGTAGGGATCGGCGTTGAAGAGATTGTCGCAGATATCCTCGAGTGCGTTCTTGATCTCTGCGCCGGTCATCTCCTGCACATAGGTCTCGGGATAGCTGATCGCGGTTTCCGCGAGCACGTCCTCCATGGTCAGCGCCTGGCCGGATAGCGTGGTGACGCCCCAGCGGAAGCCCGGCGACAGCGCGATCTCGGCGTCGAGCTGGGTGCGGAGCGCGGTGCAGATCAACTGATCGACGGGGCCGGAGAAATTGCCGCGGCGATAGAGCAGGCGGTCGGGTGTTGCGATCTTCTCCGACCAGTCCGTCACATGCGGCGCGCGCACCCGGCCGATCAATTCCGCCATCGCCGGATCGGCCTTCAACAGCTCGGAATAGACCGGCAGCAGATGGTATCGGACGTCGCCAACCTTGCCCTTGTCGAGCACGAGATCGAGCACCGCCACGAATTTTCCGTTGGAGCCGGCATTGGTGACCAGCGTCGTGCCGCTCGCATTCTTCACTGCGACCGGCCGCGGCACGGCGTCATGGGTATGGCCGCCGAGGATAACGTCGATGCCGGTGACGCGGCTGGCGAGCTTGAGGTCGACATCCATGCCGTTGTGCGACAGCAGGATGACGGCATCCACCTTGTCGTGGCCGCGCAGGCTGTCGACATGCTTCTGTAATTCCTCCTCGCGGATGCCGAAGGTCCAATCCGGTGTGAACCGCTTGGGATGTGCGATCGGCACGTAAGGGAACGCCTGGCCGATGATCGCGACGCGATGGCCGCCGAGATCCTTGATCGTCGAAGGCTTGAACACGCGGCCCGTGGCCTTGTCGAAGGCGAGAGCGTCGTTGAACGCGGCTTCCTCGGTCAGGAACACGTTCTGCGCCAGAAATTCGCCCTTGAAGCGCTCGAGATTGTCGCGCAGCACCTGCTCGCCATAGGTGAATTCCCAATGCCCGGTCATCGCCTCGATGCCGAGCAAATTGGCGACCTCGACCATGTCGCGGCCCTGCATGATGTTGGCAAGCCCGGTGCCTTGCCAAAGATCGCCGCCGTCGACGAGCACCGAATGCTTCTCGCCGACATCGCTGCGCAAGCGGTCGACCAGCGTCTTCAGATGGGCAAAGCCGCCGAGCTTGCCGAAACGTGGCGCGGATTTCTCGAACTCGAAGCAGGTGAAAGCATAGGCATCGGCGCTGTCGGAGCGGATGCCGAAATGGTCCAGGAATGCGCGGCCGACCAGATGCGGCGGCCGTCCCGCCATCTCGCCGATGCCGATATTGACGCTGGGCTCGCGAAAATAGACCGGATTGAGCTGCGCGTGCGTGTCGGTGATGTGCAGGATCCGCGCATTGCCGAAACGCTCGAGGTCGTAGATGCTGGCCGTCTCGGCGCCGCGCGCAAGCCGCGGCAGGCCGGCTGTTGCGGCAATGGCGCCTGCGCTCTTCAGGAAATCGCGGCGGCGGATAGCCATGCTTGAGTACTCCGCGCCCCTTGACGACAGTCCGACGGTTCCAAGGAAGCCCAGTTTAGCGGATTTCCAGCGCCTTCCAGGCTTCTTTTTCGGACGTGGCCTGGAAGATCGACGCCTTCGCCAACGCCTCGGCTTCTTTCGCTGCGGCAACGGCGCGGTCGAAATCGCCGCCGTCGGCCGCCTTTTTCGCTGCCGTCAAATTCGAGATGGTCGTGGTCCACTGGTTGCGCAAGCCGGCCGCCTCCCTGGAGGCGGCCTCCGCGGCAGCATAGGCCGCCTTGTAGTCAGCTTCGGTTGCCGCGCGCGCCGATGGCAGCGCGAAGCTCACGACGAGCAGCATGGCGAGAGGAAGTGACCGCTTCATGGCCGTGCTCCCGGTCCGGAAATCGGCAGGCCGTTGGCGACGTAGGAGAGGAAATACTCGACGTCGCGATACTCATCGGACTGCGGCTCGAGCGGAACCGCGCGGGTCTGGCTGTTGCAGGTGATGAAGCGGCGGCTGATCGTGCCCATACCGCTCCATTCGGAGCGGTAGATCGGCATCGCATTGAGGATGCCGAGCGCCGGCGCCAGGATCTCGGCGCGGATGCGCTCGCCCGGGCTCTGCACATGGCAGCTCGCGCAGGAGAAATTCATCTGGCCGCGGCGGGAGTAGAAATAGCGCTTGCCGTTCTCGAAAGCGGCAAGCGCGCGCGGGTCATCGGGAATCTTGATGTCCATCGGCTTGCCGCGCGAGGTGTACGCCATATAGGCGGTCAGCGAGGCCATCTCGTCCTTGACGTAGGAATAGGGCGCTTCGCCATTGGCCTCGCGGCAGCGGTTGAGCGCGAGCTCCAGCGTGACGACCTTGCCTTCCTTCTCGTCGAAATAAGGATAGTTCTGGCGGATGCCGATGCCGCCGTTCGGGAAGCAGTCGGCATAGGTCTTGCCGTTCTTGAACGGCGTCGAAAACATCTCCTTGCCGGCATCGAGCGCGAACTCGTAAGGAGGGAATTCCTCCTTCTCCTGCCACTGCCGCTTCATGTCCTCGTTCATGGAATAGGGACCGTTGACGAAATCCTCGTGCTTTACGGTCGGGAATTTCTGGAAGAAGAAGTTCTGGAACGCCTTGGCGTCAGCGGCGGGATCGACCTTGTCGGCGGCGATCCCTTGCGAGGACGCAAGGGCGGCCGCGACCAGCGCGGAGCCGAGCAGGATTGCAGATCGGGCCTTCATCACGAAATCTTCGCGGTGGTCGTGTCCGACGCACCCTTGTTATCGACCCAGGAGATCTTGAGGTCGTCGCCTTTCTTAGCCCCCTTGAAGCTGAACTTGATGTAGGGGTCCTTGGAGACGGCGGGGCCCCAATCGGCGACGAAGACGTCCTTGCCGTTCCATTCGAACTTGAGCTCTTGAATGAAATGCGCCGGAATCAGCTCGCCCTTGGAATCCTTGACGAAGCCGGAATCCATGGGGTGCTGGACCAGCGCCTGCACCTCGGTGATGTCGCCGTTGGTGGTGGCACGTACGCGAATGGTGGATGCCATCTCGGTTCTCCTTAACCGCCGCAGCCACCGACGGTGACTTTGACTTCCTTGGTCGCGCTATAGAGCTTGCCGTCGGCCTCGACGATCGCGACGACCTTGGTGGTCTTCGCCATCTTCAGGCGGTTGGAGACGCTCGGCACCGTGCCGTCCGGGATCTTGTAGGAAGCTGCGAGCGCGTTCGGGTTCTCGGCCACGAAGAACGAAATCGAAGTCACCTTGTCGAGCGCGGTCGTCACGGCAATCGGCACCACGGCGCCGTTCTCGGCGATCTCGGGCGCGTCTAACTTGACCTTGTCGGAGGGCTCGGCGGTCTTGCCGTAGAGTGCCTTGATGGCGTCGGCCTCGCTCTTCTGCCTGAACGCCTCTTCCGGATATTTGTCGTTGGCGGCGGCGCGCGCGGGTTCAGTGGCGAACGGCAGGTTACCGAGGCCGATCAGCGCGACGGAAACCGCGCCCCGAAGGATCAGGCGCCGCGTCGCGAGAGGGCCGGTGACGGTCGTCATCTTAAGGTCTCCTGGCGTGCCGGCCGTCACAGGGTTTGCAGGAAATCAACGATCGCGTTGATCTCCTGCTCGGTCAAAATCCGGTTCCGTCCGAACGGCGGCATCATGGTCTGCGGATTGCGCTTGGTCTCATCGAACAGAATCGCGAACAGCTCGTTGCGGTCTGGATACCTGCTCTTGATGTCCTTGAGCTCGGGGCCGATCGTTCCGGGCAGGTCGCCGCCCCTGATGACATGGCAGGTGAGGCAATTGCCCTTGCCGCGGTCGAAGGCGAGCTTCTGGCCCTCGGCCATAGCTGATTGCGCCCGCGCCGGGCTCACGGCAAGGCCGGCCAGCAGGGCCAGCATGAACGTCAGGGAAGGCTTCCGGGGGAGGGCGGGCAAGGGTCGTTCCAAACCGTTATGTCGATGATCTCGTTCGCGGAAATACAATGCTCAAAGCACAAAGGGCATCGCCTGACAATCAAGACTATGCACGCCCCAAAATGGCGTTAATATCCGCCGCATTGCAACCCAGAGATTATCTCTTTGGCGGATGCGGCCTGGGCGCGGGCCAATTTTTTGAGGCGTTTCGGCACTTCAGCTTCGTTTTCCTTGTCTTCTCGTTTTCGGGGACCTCAATTGGCTGAATATCTCGTTGAATTTGGCAGGGACGGCGGGCGGGTCGAGCCCGATGGGCGCCTTGATGCACCGGCGTTTCATCGCAATCACGAACCGATCTGGGCGGCCCTGGAAAAGCACCTCAAAGGCCTTTCGGGCCATGTGGTCGAGGTCGGCAGCGGAACCGGTCAGCATGTGGTCCAGTTTGCCCGCCATACGCCCGGGCTCATCTGGTGGCCCAGCGACCTCAATCAGCGCCACCTGAGGAGCATCGAAGCCTGGCGCGCGCATGCCGGCCTGCCGAACATCCGCCCGCCGTTGCGGATCGATCTGTCCGACCCGGACTGGTGTCCGGACATGAAGAGCGGCGAGGGGCCGGCGAACCTTGCGGCGATCTTCTGCGCCAACGTCATCCACATCGCGCCATGGAACGTGGCCGAGGGCCTGTTCGCCGGGGCCGGCCGCTACTTGCGGGCCGACGGCAAGCTGTTCCTCTACGGCCCATTCAAGCGCGGTGGCAAGCACACCGCGCTCAGCAATGCCGTGTTCGACACCTCCTTGCGCGAGGGCAATCCCGAATGGGGCGTGCGGGACGTCGCCGACGTCGAGACGCTCGCGCAGGCAGCAGGCCTCCGCCTGGTCGATGTCATCGACATGCCCGCGAACAACCTGACGCTGGTGTTCGCGCGCGCGTGAGGCGCGATGAGATGAGATCTGAACTGGCCAGGAAGAAGGTGCGCTCCCTCCCCCCTTGCGGGGGGGGTTGGGGAGGGGGGTAGCCCCGGGTGAGGTCGGAGTTCGTGGCTACCCCCCTCCCTGCCCCTCCCCCGCAAGGGGGGAGGGAATGAGAGAACAGTGCCCGCCTTACAAGGGGCCTGTGCGAGCGAACTTCATCCTGAAGTGTCGCAATGGCGAGCATCTCGAGGGATGGGCCGCCAAACGGTCTTTCAAATCCGGCGCCCTGACCTGAAGACACAAGCCCATCACGCCTCGCCGTCCCGCCAGCCAACCCTGTCCTTCAAAAACCGGAAGCCCAGCACCTCGAAGCCGGCGCGCTCTTTGTTGTCCTTGCCGTAGCCGTGGCCGCCGGCCGCCGGTTCGTAGAAATAGGCCTCATAGCCCATCGCCTGGAGTTTGGCGGCCATCTTGCGCGCATGTCCGGGATGGACGCGATCGTCGCGCCGCGTGGTGGCGATCAGGATCGGCGGATAGGGTTGGCCGGGTTTGGCGGCATGATAGGCAGAATATGTCTTCAGCCACTCCCACTCCTCCACGTTGTCGGGATCGCCATATTCCGCGATCCAGCTCGCGCCCGCGAGCAGCTTGGTGTAGCGGCGCATGTCGATCAGTGGGATCGTGCAGAACAAGGCACCAAAGCGCTCGGGATAGCGCGTCAGCATGTTGGTGATGAGGATGCCGCCGTTCGATCCGCCCTGCGCCGCGATGCGTTTCGGCCTCGTGACGCCGCGGCGGACGAGGTCGGATGCGACGGCCGCGAAATCGTCATGCGACAGTCTCTTGCCGGCGAGCCGGCCGGCATCGTGCCAGCGCGTGCCGAACTCGCCGCCGCCGCGCAAATTCGCCTGCACGATGGTGCCGCCGCGCTCCAACCACAGCTTGCCGAGCGCGGAGTTGTAGTAGGGCTTCACCGAATGTCCGAAGCCGCCATAGGCGCTCATGTAAACCGGCGCGTCGCCGGTCTCCCGAGCGGGGCCGGTCTGCACATAGGGGATGCGCTCGCCGTCGATCGAGATCGCCTCGTGCTGGGTAACGATGAGCCCATCCGCGGTAAACGTTCGCGGCGCCTGCTTCAGGACAGTCGGGCTTGCGACATCGGGCTCGATCAGCATCAGCGACGGCGGCGTGAGCGGGTCCTGGACGTTGGCGAGCAGATCGCCATTGCTCTCGGATTCGTGGTGATCGAAGCGCCAGACGTCGACGACGCCGATCCCGGGAAGACCGTGCAGGCGTGTGCTGCTCCAGCCCGCCGCCGACGGCGTGCAGATCTCGAACACCGGTCGCAACTCGTCGAGGATCGAGAGGATGAGCTTGCCGTTGGCCCAGAACCAACCTTGCAGCGCGCGGCGTGGCGCCGGCGGCCGCGCCGCCGAACTTGTCCAGCGTCAGGCGATTCTGCCGTTCGACGAAGTCGAGCGCCCGTGCGCCTTCGATTTCCTCTAGCCAGAGCCAGGGATCATTGTCCGGAGCTTCGAGCGTAGGCCTGTCGTCGACGGACATGATCGGATCTCCAACAGATCGGGCCGCAGGGTTCGGCTTGATCGTGCGCAAGCGGGAAGCCGCGCGACCCCGTTATACTCCGTGCAATTGCGTCAGGGGCATGGCTTGCGCTCATTTGCGCCGGTTGCCCGCCTACGCCGCTATCTCCATAGTGCCGCGAATCACCAGAGCGCCGCGGGGCGAAAATACCGATGCTAGATGTGACTGCAGCCGACGAGATCGCCGACGACGCCCGAGCGCGCGCCAATGTGGTGCGCCTTGCGGCCGCGCAGGCCCTGACCGGCGCCAATTCCGCCGTGATCTTCGCCACCGGCTCGATCGTCGGCGCGACGCTCGCGCCCGACATGTCGCTCGCGACCGTGCCGCTGTCGATGTATGTGCTCGGGCTTGCCGCCGGCACGCTGCCGACCGGCGCGATCTCGCGCCGCTTCGGCCGCCGCACAGCTTTCATCATCGGCACGGCCTGCGGCACGCTGACCGGCCTGCTCGGCGCGTTCGCGATTCTGCACGCATCGTTTCCATTGTTTTGTCTGGCGACCTTCCTCGGCGGCCTCTATGGCGCGGTGGCGCAATCCTATCGCTTCGCGGCCGCCGACGGCGCCAGCGCAGCGTACCGGCCCAAGGCGGTGTCCTGGGTGATGGCCGGCGGCGTGTTCGCCGGCGTGCTCGGTCCGCAGCTCGTGCAATGGACCATGGACGTCTGGCCGCCCTATCTGTTCGCGTTCAGCTTCGTGATCCAGGCCGCGGTCGCGCTGGTGGCGATGGGCATCGTCGCCGGCGTCGATATCCCGAAGCCCGCGGCGGCCGATCTCCATGGCGGGCGGCCGCTCATGCAGATCGTGACCCAGCCGCGCTTCATTGCCGCGGCGCTGTGCGGCGTCATTTCCTATCCCATGATGAATCTGGTGATGACCTCGGCGCCGCTGGCCATGAAGCTCTGCGGCCTCAGCGTCAGCGATTCCAATTTCGGCATCCAATGGCACATCGTCGCCATGTACGGGCCGAGCTTCTTCACGGGCTCGCTGATCGCACGCTTCGGCGCGCCGAGAATCGTCGCGGCCGGTTTGCTGCTGGAAGCGGGTGCGGCCGCGATCGGTCTCTCCGGCATCACCGCGATGCATTTCTGGGCTACGCTGATCGTGCTCGGTGTCGGCTGGAATTTCTCCTTCATCGGCGCATCCGCGCTGGTGCTGGAGACACACCGCCCGCAGGAGCGCAACAAGGTGCAGGCCTTCAACGATTTCCTGGTGTTCGGGATGATGGCGATCGGCTCGTTCTCCTCCGGCCAGTTGCTCGCGAGCTACGGCTGGTCGGCAGTGAACATGGTGGTGTTCCCGCCGGTGCTGCTCGGCCTCGTCGTCCTCTCGCTCGCCTCCTGGGCCCGCCGCCGCAAGGAGCGGCTGGAGGCGGCCATGGGCGAATTCCCCGACGCGATCTGAGGCTGGCAGGAGCCTGGCAGCAGTCTGAACGCTTCGATTTGCATCGAAGCGTTCGCCTTGCGATGATTGCTAGACGATGTCGTCATGGCCGGGCGAAAGCGCGAAGCGCGTCTTCACGCCAAATGTCCCGGCCATCCACATCTTTGGCGCGAGGATGGACGTGGATGCCCGGGACGCCCCGGGAATGACGGAGCAAAACAACCGGCAAGCAAGAAAATGCTCGACAATCCTCAGTCCCCGGCCATCGACGAATCCTCCCTCCGTTACGAAGGCTGGCGCATCGTTGCGGTCTGCTTCCTGCTCGCGACCTTCGGCTGGGGGCTCGGCTTCTACGGGCAGAGCGTCTATGTCGCCGAGCTTCAGCGCGCGCATGGCTGGCCGGTCTCGCTGATCTCCTCGGGCACGACCTTCTTCTACCTGTTCGGCGCGCTGCTGGTCGTCTTCGTCGGCGAGGCGATCCGGACATATGGCCCGCGGCTTTGCCTGATCGCCGGTACGCTGGCGATGGCGGCGGCCGCGGTTGCGATCGGCGCGGTGCGCGAGCCCTGGCAGCTTTATCTCGCCGATGCCGTGCTCGCCTTCGGCTGGGCCGGCACGAGTCTCGCGATGATCACCAACACGATCAGCCTGTGGTTCGACCACAAGCGCGGCATGGCCATCAGCCTGGCGCTCAATGGCGCCAGCTTCGGCGGCATCGCCGGCGTGCCGCTGCTGGTGACCATGATCGGCCATGTCGGCTTCGCGAGCGCGATGTTCACTGCCGCCGGCGCCATGCTGGTGCTGCTCCTGCCCGTGATTCTGATCGTCGTCGGTCATCCGCCCGACCGCCACGGCTGGCACGCCGCGACAAAAGCGAAGGCGCGATCATCGGCGCAGATCCGAAAGGACGCGGTGCGCGATGTCGGCTTCCTCACGGTGACGGTCGCGTTTGCGCTTGTGCTGTTCGCGCAGGTCGGCTTCATCGTACATCTCATCTCGTTCCTCGATCCCGTGATCGGGCGCGAGCGCGCCGCCGTTGCCGTCGCGGTGCTGACGGCGATGGCCGTGGTCGGCCGCGTGCTGTTCTCGATGGTGATCGATCGTCTCAATCAGCGGCTCGCCTCCGCGCTGTCGTTCCTGAGCCAGGCGGCCGCGCTCCTCGTCGTGATCAACCTGCACAATGACTACGTGCTGATCGCCGCCTGCGCGGTGTTCGGCTTCTCCGTTGGCAACCTCATCACACTGCCGTCGCTGATCATGCAGCAGGAATTCGATTCGCGTTCGTTTGGCGTGCTGATCAGCCTGAACACCGCGATCAACCAGGTCACCTACGCATTCGGCCCGGGCGTGGTCGGCTTCCTGCGCGATCTCTCCGGCGGCTACGCGCTGCCGTTCTATGTCTGCATCGCGCTGGAGGTGACGGCCGCGGCGCTGATCATGGTGCGCGGTGGCAACGCGAAGGCGTCATAGAGGCGCGACGGCGCTTCAACACACTTCGTCATTGCGAGCGGAGCGAAGCAATCCAGAATCTTTCCGCGGCGGCAGTCTGGATTGCTTCGTTGCGCTCGCAATGACGGAGTAAGCGGATCCAGCGGAGCTCACGCCCCCCGCTGCTTCAACAAATCCTCAAGATCCAGCCGCTTGGTGAACATCGCAAGCTTCCCGTCCGGCGCAAACGGCCATTGCTCTTTCGGCCGGTCCCAATACAGCTCGACACCGTTCTCATCGGGATCGCGCAAATAGAGCGCTTCGCTGACGCCGTGATCGCTGGCGCCGTCGAGCGCGATGCCGGCCGAGAGCACGCGATGCAGTGCATCAGCCAGAGCGGAACGTGTCGGATAGAGGATCGCGGTGTGATAGAGCCCGGTCGTGCCGGGCGGCGGCGGTGAGCCGCCCTTGCTTTCCCAGGTGTTGAGCCCGATGTGATGGTGATAGCCGCCGGCCGAGATGAAGGCGGCACCGGAGCCCATGCGCTGCATCAGCTCGAAGCCGAGCACGCCGCAATAAAAGCCGAGCGCGCGATCGAGATCGGCGACCTTGAGGTGAACGTGGCCGATCCGGGTGCCGGCATTGACGGCTGGGCTTTGCGACATGTGATTGCTCCGTTGACCAACTCCACATAAGCCGGGCTTCGGGACCGTGCTATCAGCCTATCTCGAAACCCAGCGTTTCCGGATGCGCAATTGCGCACCCGGATGCGTAATTACGAGAGCTCTGATACCTCGCCCTCCGGCAAGCCGAACTCGAACGTGTTCAGCGTCATCGACACCAGCGTATAGTAGCCGCACAGCCCGATCACCTCGACGAGCCCGCGTTCGCCGAGCAGCCTGACCGCGTCGTCATAGAGGCCCTTCTCGAGGCCGTGACCCTCATGCAGCGATTTCGCAACGTCGTAGATCATCTTGCCCTTGGGATCATCGAACTCCGGCGTGCGACGGTCGCGGATCGCCTCGATGATCTCAATCTTCATGCCGCCCTGCAGCGCGAGGCGCTTATGCGCATACCATTCGTAATGCGCCGTCCAGTGCCGCGCCGTCACCAGGATCGCGATCTCCGAGAGCTTTGCGGGGAAGACGGTGTCGAAGCGCAGGACTTCGCCGAGCCGCGTGGCGTGGCGGGCCATGTCGGGGCTGCTCAGCCAGGCCATCATCGGTGCCGGCGGCTTGCCGCGCTTTCCGGCAATCGACTCCTCATAGGTCTGCCGCTGGTTGTCGCTCATTTCGTCAGGCGAAAGTAGTTTGAGGCGCATCGTTGTTTCCTCGTTGTTTTTTAGCGTCGCCGTGGCCGCCACTATAGCCTGATGCCTCACGTTGTGAGTAGCCGGAGCGCACGGAAGTGGTTGAATTCCGCGGTGCGATGGCCCAGAGTCGCCGGCAACAAGTCGATTTTGAGTGATGGAAGCGACCCATGAGCGACTCTAAGACCACAGATTCCGAGGCGGCGGATCTCGAACAATTCCGCAACGAGACGCGCGCCTGGCTGGAAGCCAACTGCCCGCCGGAGATGCGCAAGCCCGCGACATCAGACGCCGACGTGTTCTGGGGCGGACGCAACGCAAAGTTCTCGTCCGAGCCGCAGCGCGTCTGGTTCGAGCGCATGCGCGACAAGGGCTGGACCGTGCCGGACTGGCCGAAGGAATATGGCGGCGGTGGCTTGAGTGCCGCCGAGCACAAGGTGCTGCGCGCGGAGATGGCGAAGATCGGTGCGCGTCCGCCGCTGTCGAGCTTCGGCATCTGGATGCTCGGGCCGGCGCTGTTGAAATACGGTACCGAGGCGCAGAAGCAAGAGCATCTGCCGAAGATTGCGGCCGGCCTGATCCGTTGGTGCCAGGGCTACTCCGAGCCGAACGCCGGCTCCGATCTCGCTTCGCTGCAGACCCGCGCGGAGAGTGACGGCGACGACTTCGTCATCACCGGCCAGAAGATCTGGACGTCCTATGCGAACTACGCCGACTGGATCTTCTGCCTGGTACGCACCGATCCTGCGGCGAAGAAGCACGACGGCATCAGCTTCATCCTGTTCGACATGACCTCGAAGGGCGTCTCGACCAAGCCGATCCTCCTGATCTCCGGCTACTCGCCGTTCTGCGAAACCTTCTTCGACAATGTCCGCGTGCCGAAGTCGCATGTCGTCGGCACCGTCAACCGCGGCTGGGACGTCGCGAAATATCTGCTGCAGCACGAGCGCGCGATGATCTCCGGCATGGGCGAGCGCGGCGTCGGCCGTCCGCTCGGCCAGATCGCTGCGGATTCGATCGGCACCGATGCGGTGGGGCGCCTCGACGATGCGATCCTGCGCAGCCAGATCGCGACCTTCGAGGTCGATGAAGCCGCGCTTGCGGCTTGCGCCGAGCGCGCGGTCGATCTCGCCAAGGCGGGGCAGGCGCATCCGGCATTTTCCTCGGCCATGAAATATTACGGCACCGAACTGAACAAGCGCCGCTACGAGATCCTGATGTCGGCCGGCGGCGTCGATGCGCTGGAATGGGAGAGCGAGCGCTCCAAGCAGGGCGCCCGTCCGCGCGCCTGGCTGCGCACCAAGGCCAACTCGATCGAGGGCGGCACATCCGAAGTGATGCTCGGCATCGTCGCCAAGCGCATCCTCGATCTGCCGGGGGCGTGAGGCACACTTTCGCAGCACGTCATTCCGGAGCGCCGCCGATAGCGGCGAGCCCGGAATCCATATCCACCAATCGGGAGTATGGATTCCGGGCCTGCGCCTTACGGCGCATCCCGGAATGACGAAGATCAGATAGATTTCGAATCGGAAACACCACCATGGCCCTCGTCCTCACCGAAGAACAATCGATGCTCCGCGACTCTGCGCGCGGGCTGATCAGCGACAAAGCGCCGGTATCGCATCTGCGCCACCTGCGCGACTCCAAGGATCCGACCGGATTCTCCAAGGAGTTTTGGCAATCCTTCGCCGAGATGGGCTTTGCCGGCCTGCTCGTGCCGGAAGAGTTCGGCGGCAGCGGCCTCGGTTATGTCGAAGCCGGCGTCGTCATGGAGGAGATCGGCCGCACGCTGATGCCCTCGCCGTTTCTGGCGACAAGCGTGGTCGCCGCCTCAGCGCTCTCGCGCGGCGGCAATGCCGCCCAGAAGTCGGAATATCTGCCAAAGATCTCCAGCGGCTCGCTGCTCGCGACGCTCGCGATCGACGAGGGCGCCAAGCACCGGCCGCTCCAGACCAGCCTGCAGGCGGTGCGCGCCGGCAATGGCTTCAAGCTCTCCGGCGCCAAGGCGCTGGTCGTCGACGGCCACGTTGCCGATCTTCTGATCGTCGCCGCGCGCACCGCGGGCTCCGCCGGCGAACGCGAGGGGCTGACGCTGTTCCTGGTCAACCCGCGAGCCAAGGGCGTTGCGATCGAGCGCACCATCATGGTGGATTCGCACAACGCGGCGCGGATCGAACTCGCCAATGTCGAGGTCAATGCCGATGGCGTGCTCGGCGAGGTCGATCAGGGCGCCGGCCTGCTTGACGGCGTGCTCGATATCGGCCGCGGTGCGGTGGCCTCCGAGATGGTGGGTCTCAGCGATGAGGTGTTCGGCCGCACCACCGAGTACCTCAAGCAGCGCAAGCAGTTCGGCAAGCTGATCGGCGAATTCCAGGCGCTGCAGCACCGCGCCGCCCAGCTCTATGTCGACATCGAGATCACGCGCGCCGCGGTGATGAAGGCGCTGCAGGCGCTCGATGCCGACGTGACCAAGGCCGCGTCAGCCGTTGCTGTGGCCAAAGCGCGCGCCGGCACCACCGCAACGCGCGCGGTGCAGGAAGGCGTACAGATGCACGGCGGCATGGGCATGACCGACCAGTTCGACATCGGCTTCTTCATGAAGCGCGCGCGGGTCTGCGAGGAGCTGTTCGGCGACGCCAACTACCACGCCGAGCAGCTCGCGCGGGCAAGGGGGTATTGAGGCGGAGTGAGGCGCGGGAACGCCGCCTCACCCTCAGGCGTCATCGCCCGGCTCGACCGGGCGATCCAGTACGCCGCGGCCTTTCCGCATACGTCAGGCGTCTCTGGAATACTGGATCGCCCGCTTTCGCGGGCGATGACACCAGAAAAATGGAGAATGCTCGCCCCAAGCCCGTCATTGCGAGCGAAGCGAAGCAATCCAGAATCCTTCCGCGGCGGCAGTCTGGATTGCTTCGTCGCTTCGTTCCTCGCAATGACGGCGGAGAGTCCCGTTACCGCATCGGCGGCGCGTATTGCACGCCGCCGGCGTTCCAGAGCTGGTTCATGCCGCGCGGGATCTTCAGCTTGGATTTCTCGCCGATATTGCGCTCGTACATCTCGCCGTAATTGCCGACGTGGCGGATGATGCGCACGGCCCAGTCCTTGGTGAGGCCGAGCTGCTCGCCGTAATTGCCCTCGGTGCCGACCAGCCGCATCACTTCGGGCTTCTTCGACTTCAGCGCCTCGTCGATGTTCTCCGAGGTGACCCCTAACTCCTCGGCGTTGATCATCGCATAGAGCGTCCACTTCACGATCATCATCCAGTCGTCGTCGCGCTGGCGCACGACGGGGGCCAGCGGCTCCTTGGAGATCATGTCGGGGAGGATCATGTGGTCGCCGGGCTTGGACAGGTTGAGCCGCAGCGCATAGAGCTGGGAGACGTCGGCGGTCAGCGTGTCGCACTTGCCGGCGTCGTAGGCCTTCACGACGTCGTCCAGCTTGTCGAGCTTGACCTCCTCATACTTCATGTTGTTGGCACGGAAGTAGTCGGTGAGGTTGAGCAGCGTCGTGGTGCCGGCCTGCACGCACACCTTGCTGCCGTTCAGGTCCAGCGAGGTTTCCTTGTTGCGGGAGCGGGGCACCATGAAGCCCGCGCCGTCGTAATAGGCGACGGCCGGGAAGTAGAGATCGTAGTCGAGCTCACGCGCCATGCTCCAGGTCGAGTTGCGCGAGAGGATGTCGACTTTCCGGCTCTGCAATTCCTTGAAGCGCTCGCTGGCGTCGAGCGGAACGAATTTCGCCTTGCTCGGATCGTTGAAGATGGCGCTCGCCACCGCGCGGCAGAAATCGACATCGAAGCCGGTCCAGTTGCCCTTGTCGTCGGGGATCGAGAAGCCCGGCAGGCCCTTGTTGACGCCGCACAGCACCTCGCCGCGCCGGATCGTGCGCTTCAAGGTGCGGGTGTCGTAGAACTCATAGGTAACGGCCAGGGCACCGACCAGTACGGCGACTGCGAGCCCGATCAGCAGGCCGCCTCGAAATGTGCGCATGATGTCTCTCTCTCGAAATAATCGGCAAAAGGAATTTGGACGGAGGCGGGGAGCATGATCCGGAAAAGCGCGAAGCGGTTTTCCGAAAAGATCATGCTCAAACGATAACTCTCAGAGTTCAGGCTTCTGCCGCACCACCACCTTGGTGCCGACCGGGACGCGATCATAGAGATCGGCCACGTCGTTGTTGACCAGGCGGAAGCAGCCCGACGACACCTTGGTGCCGATCGTGTCCGGCCGGTTGGTGCCGTGGATGCGGTAGACCGTCGTGCCGAGATACATGGCGCGCGCGCCGAGCGGATTACCGGGGCCGCCGGCCATGAAGCGCGGCAAATAGGGCTGGCGCTGGATCATTTCCGGCGGCGGCGTCCAGTCCGGCCATTCCTTCTTGTTGGTGATGTTCAGCAGACCCTGCCACTGGAAGCCGTCGCGGCCCACGCCGATACCGTAGCGGATCGCGCGCCCGCCGGGCTGGACCAGATAGAGGTGACGCTCGGCGGTCGAGATGATGATCGTGCCCGGCGCTTCGGTCGTGCGGAAGTAAACGACCTGCTTCTGCCATTCCGGATCGAGCTGGTAGCTGTCGTCGGCGATCAGGCCCGGCTCGTCGCCGCGGTCGGGCTGCTGGGCGAAAGCCTGAGGCCCGGACAGGATCAGCCCGATCGCGGCCATAAACATCCCGGTCAGGCGACGAAAATCCGTCATTTCAAGCTCTCCCCGCTGCCACAGCGCAAATCATTCGGAACCATCAGAACTCAGGGGCAGCTTCATGGCAAGGTCATGGCGCGCCCAGCAGGTATGTCACGAGAATGCTTTGGTTTTTTGACGAGGCGCGGCAACGCCAAAAACAGGGGATGGCGCGAAAAGCAGTCGCCCCACATCCTCAGCGGGCGGGAGGGCGCCTCAGATCTGGTTGCTTTCGGGCGCGATGGCGAGCCGCCGGACGATTTCGGCACCCACGGCGCGCGCCTCGTTCCTCGAGCCGATGCGGGGGCTGCGAAACCTTCGCCCGGACCGCAATCTGATGACAACGATGCAGTGCTCGTCCTCGGATCGACCGCGGCGCTCGACCGTGATCGCCTTCACGTCGCGCCCTTCGATATGGTCGGCGCGCAGCTTGCCATCGCCCGATAGGCGCTCGATGCGAATATCCCGCTGCCGGATGATCCAGAAGGCACCGGTCACGAGATTGGCGTATCGGTGAACGGCAAACGCGGCGATCGCGCCAATCGGCAACAGCATGATGTCGATGGGGCCGGGCGACAAACCGCGCCACAGCTTGTAGGCGTAGGGAACGACGGACAATGCGACGACGATCACTGCAACGATCCGAACGTCCCTCTCGCTAAACGGCTCGACGGGTTCGCCAAGATGCATCTCGGGATTGCTGGCATCGAGCGGATTGACCGGCGCCTCGACGTTGGCAACGCCGAATTGGGTCGCGATCCGGGCAACCGTTTCGCGAACATGCGTGACGTCGGAGATCGGCGGGGACGTCAGGCGCTCGCCCGAAGCTAGCGTGAAGACCAGATGGAAGCGCGCCCTGGAAACCTTGCTTTTGGGGACCCGCAGCTCCGCTACGTCGTCCTTCGCGACGATCCTGCTGCGGAGCCGTCCGAACGGTCGCTGTCGCCCGATCAGGATTTCATTCGGCGTGATGATCCAGACCACGGCCGGTGCAAGCATGACGGCGCCGATGAACGCGGCCCCCAAGAGGAGCGCGACCACGGAGATGATCACCTCGAGGTAGTCGTGCGTGAACAGGCCTGGCGTGAAGCAGAGGGAAACGGCTGCCGCAAAGCCGGCCATGACCAGCCGCTGCGCAATTGAAGAGCCTTCACGAAGGCGAATGTCGTTGCTGGGGGGCGCTTCGTCCATCGCGGGCGGCTGATTCCGTCGGCACGAAACTCCACGGACGAATCCGTGGAGTCAAGCAACAATAGCGACGGGCGGAACCAGCCGCGCGACGTCCGCGCCGCCTCAGCTATTGGCGCTGAGCAGGCGTGCCACCGTCCGGTCGATCTCGTCATAACTGCCTTCGCCGGCATGCTGGAAGACGATCTTGCCGTTCTGGTCGATGACGTACTGCGCCGGCCAATACTGGTTCCGGTAGGCGTTCCAGGTCCGGGAGTCGTTGTCCTGCGCCACCGGATAGGTGATGCCGTGGCGCTTCAGCGCGGCCTGCACATTGGAGGCCGAGCGCTCGAACGGAAATTCGGGCGTGTGCACGCCGACCACCACCAGGCCCTTGTCCTTGTATTTGGCGTAGAGCTGGGTGACATGCGGCAGCGTGTTGACGCAGTTGACGCAGCCATAGGTCCAGAAGTCCACCAGCACGACCTTGCCGCGGAGATCGGCAAGGCTGAGCGGCTTGGAGTTGAACCAGTTGCTGATGCCGGCGAAGTCGGGCGCGGTCTGCTGGCTCGCGGCAGCGGTGACGATCGGTCTTGCGGGCGAGGCCTCGTCGCAGATGCCGGGGATCACGGCGCCGGTCAGGGCGAAGCCAATCAGCGAAGCAGACACAGTGGGCAGTTTTAGCGTCATGGAAGCGTCCTCCGGTGGAATGAGGGATGATCACAGGCCGATCTGGCCGGTGGGATAGAAGCCGGTGAGCCACGCCACGATCAGCGTGTCGTATTGGAAGTAGGCGGCGAGCGCGAAGGCGATCACGACGACGCCAAAGCCCTGCTGCAGGCGTGGCGAGATGCGCGCGAGGCTGCGCACGCGCGTGGTCGCGGCCTGCCCGCCATAGGCGATCGCCAGCATCGGGATCGCGGCGCCGATGGCGTAGGCGACCAGCAGAGTGCCGGCCCAGGACAGGTTCTTCGACGTCGCAACCAGCGTCAGGATCGAGCCGAGCACGGGGCCGGCGCAGGGCGTCCAGACGAGGCCAAGCGTGGTGCCGAGCACGAGCCCGCCGACCGCGCCCTCGCGCTGCGCGGCGCTGGATGCGCCGAGGTCGAGCCAGCCGTTGAGCCGGATCGAGAGCCACTCGAACGGCGCCGGCCACAGCATCAACAGGCCGAATCCGATCAGCAGGATCGCCGCGGCCGAGCGCAGCACATTGGGATCGAAATCGAATAGCCGCGTGAGGGCACCGAGCAGCAGCGCCGTCGCCGAGAACGAGATCACGAAGCCGAGCGCGATCAGGACAGGGCGCAAATGCGAGGTGCGTCCGATCGAGGCGCCGAGCAGGATAGGCAGCATCGGCAGCGTGCAGGGCGCGGCGATGGTGAGGATGCCGGCAAGCACAGCGAAAATCAGGTCGAGCATCGGGCCACTCGTGAATGGGTCACGAGGTTGCTTCGAGCCGGATGCGTCGGTCGTTACGCAGCGTCACGCGTTCGTTACGAGCCACAATGACGGTGCGCTCCCTCCCCCCTTGCGGGGGAGGGCTGGGGAGGGGGGTAGCCCCGGGTGAGATCGGAGTTCGTGGCTACCCCCCTCCCTGCCCCTCTCCCACAAGGGGGGAGTGGTGCCCGCCTCACTTAAGTGCAGCCACCAACGCTGGGTTCGTGGCCCGTCCTGACGCTTAATCACGCGGACGGGCGAGACGCTACATCGCCCAAACACAAAACGACCCGGAGGGGGGCATCCCGTCCGGGTCGCTGGAGGTCCTTGGGAGGTTTAGGCAAAACCGTATGAAAGCGTTATAGGGACGAAGTTTTTCCGCCTGATGTTGTGGTTTGTTTCAATTGTTTCGAGCCCGGTAACGCTTTCGCGAGCGGGACGGCGCCAAAGCCGAGGTCCTATCCCGTTGAAATCTCGAATTTTTACGCGGCGAAGCGGTCGACGCCGGCTCCTTTAAGCAAATCGGCGAGCTGCTTGCGGGCGTAGAACATCCGCGTCTTCACCGTGCTCTGCGGGATGCCGATGATCGCCCCGACCTCCTCCACCGACTTCTCATGGTAGTAGACGAGGTTGATGATCTCGCGATGCGCCGGCGACAGCTTGGCCACGCAGGCGCGCAGGATCGCGCTGGTGTCGCTGCGGTCGAGCGAGGTCTCGGGCGTGTCGGCCTCGTCGGCGATCTCTCGCACGTCTTCCTGGTCGATGTCCTCGAAGCGGCGCTGGCGCATCGCGGTCAGGGCCTTGAAGCGGGCGATCGAGAGCAGCCAGGTCGAGACCTGCGAGCGGCCCTGGAATTGTCTGGCGGTCCGCCACACGTCCAGGAAGACCTGGCTGACGAGGTCCTCGGCCGTGGTGGCGTCGCGCACGATGCGCAGGATGAAGCGATACACCCGCACATTATGCCGGCAATAGAGGATGTGCATGGCCGTCCGGTTGCCGTCGGCGATGCTTTCCAGGAGCATGTCGTCCGAGGTCGCCTGAGCAGCAATGATGCCCTGGCTGGCTTCGGCGTTGATGGCGACGACGTTCTGCATGACTGGCTCCCCGTAGCGCCGCAACCGAGCGGCGTTTCCTTGGGTGAAAGTGTTAATGAGCCAGCGTTTCGGGACGTCTGCGCGACAAGCGGAAAATGGTTTCGTGGGCCGCCAAATTGTTTCGTCGGAAGAGGCACGACGAAACATTCGGGGCAAAAAATCGTGCAATTTCAATGTGCGGAAAATACGGTACTGCGGACTTGGACTGGGCGGAACGAATTTCGGGTTGCCACGTTTGGTCGCGCCACGCGCTCCGCTGTCGTCCTGGCGAAAGCCAGGACGCGTTGTGGCGTGTACGCCTACGCGCGCCTCACGCCTTCTCGCCCGCCGGCGAGAACAGATAGCCGCCGCCGCGGATGGTGCGGATGACGGCGGGCTTGGTCGGGTCGGGCTCGATCTTGCGGCGGATGCGCATGATGCGCAGGTCGACGGCGCGGTCGAACGCTTCGGCATCGCGCGCATTGGCCAACTCCAACAGACGCTCGCGCGACAGCACACGCTTCGGATTGGCCGCGAACACTTTCAGCAGCCCGAACTCGGACGCGGTCAGCGGATGCTCGTTGCCTTCGTCGTCGCGCAACGCCTGGGCTTCGAGGTCGAGCCATTTGGTGCCGAAGCGCACGAGCTGATCCTTGTCCGACTTCGCCGCCGCGGCTTCCGGTGCCGCCTTTGCCGGCGCGCTCCGCCGCAGCACCGAGCGGATGCGTGCCATCAATTCGCGCAGCTCGCAGGGCTTGGCCACGTAATCGTCGGCACCGAGCTCGAGGCCCACGACGCGGTCGATCGGGCTTGCGGTCGCCGTGAGCATGATCACCGGCACGTTGATGCGACTCTTCAGGTCGCGGATGATCGAGAGCCCGTCTTCCTCGGGCATGTTGAGATCGAGCACGACGAGATCGGGCATGCTGCCCTCGATCGCGGCGCGTAAGGACTTGCCGCCGTCGCACAGCGTCACGGTGAAGCCGTGCATCTTGAGGTAATCGCCGACCATTTCCCGGGCCGGGGCCTCATCGTCGACGATCATGATGTGCTGGCTTTGGGTCATGTTACTCGGATCTTGGCGTTCGGATCTTGGCGTACAGATCTTGGCGTACAGATATTGTCGTTCTGATTCTTGCGTTCAGATCAGGGTATTTCGGTCGCAGGCAGCGTGATGGTGAAGGTCGATCCCTTGCCGGGGCCGTTGCTCTCGGCGGTGACCTCCCCGCCATGCATGTCGATAATACGCTTGACGATGGAAAGCCCAAGGCCCGTCGAGCTCTCGCCCGCGGTTGGCTTTGCCGACAGCCGCTGGAACCGGCCGAACAGGCGGCCGAGATCCTCCGGCGACAGCCCGGCGCCCTCATCGGTGACGCGGACGACGGTGTCATTGCCCTCGTGCGTGACTGCCACGGTGATCCTGCCGCCGATCGGGCTGTACTTGATCGCATTGCTGATCAGATTGTCGATCGCCTCGCGGATGCGGTCGGTGTCGCACATGGTGACGATGTTGGGCGGCGCCGCGACGGTGATCGCCTGCTGCTTGTTGACCGCCAGCGGCTGGTTGGCCTCGGCGACCTCCTGGACCAGCGCGGCGACGTCGACGGGCTCGCGGCGAATCGTGATGTCGAAGGCATCGGCCATCGCGTCCGAGATCAGATGATCAACCATCGTGGTCAGCCGCTTGGTGGCGTCGCGAATGTGGTCGACCTGCGCGACCACGCCGCCCTCGGAGGCGCCGGTCGAGATCAGCTCCTTCAGCATCTCGGTGCGGCCGAGGATGACGCCCAGCGGATTCTTCAGGTCGTGCGCGACCGTGCCCAGGATCTCGTTCTTGAAGCCGTTGGCGCGCTGCAGCCGCAGCCATTGCGCCGAGAGGCGACGGTTGGCCTGCATCAGCGCGCGGGTGCGCTGGGCGACGCGGTCCTCGAGCTGCGTGTTGGCGTCCTGAAGCTGCTGATAGAGGATCACATTGTCGAAGGCGATCGAGAGCCGGCTGGAGAATATCTCGACCAGCGAGCGATCGGTCTCGGACAGCTCGCGCTCGGCCTGCAGCAGCACCACGACCTCGCGGCCGCTGCCGGTGCGCAGATAGATCACGCTGCGATGGTCGGCGAATTCGTTCTTGCGGCGCTGGAACGCGGCCTCGACCATCGCGCGCAGATCGGGATCGAGCGCCTTCGAGGAGGTCGTGCCGATGAAGCGGCTGTAGCAGCCGCTGCCCGCCAGCACCGAGAGCTCGGCGTCCGATCCGCCATTGTCGCGCAGGACCAGTATTCCGGCGCAGTCGACATTGAGCAGCGAAGCGAGCTGGGTCAGCACGCCCTCGGCGAGGCGCTGCATCGACTTGAAGTCGTAGAGCGTCGAGGCCGCATCGATGATGATTTCGAGTCCGCGCCTGGTCTGCACCATGCGCTCGAGCTGCTGATAGGAGCGCAGCGCCGCAGTCAGCGAGGTGAACAGCTTGTCCGCGGTGAGCTCGGTCTTGGCCTTGTAGTCGTTGATGTCGTACTGCACGATCACGCGCCGCTCGGGCGCCTGGCCGGGCTGGCCGGTGCGCAGGATGATGCGAACGGTCTCGTTCTTGAGCTCGTTGCGGATGAACTCGACGAGTTCGAGGCCCGCGACGTCCGTCTCCATGATGACGTCGAGCAGCACGGCGGCGATGTCGTGGTGCTCGGCCATCAGCTTGCGACCTTCCGCCGCGGAATGGGCGGAGAGGATCTCCAGGCTCTGGCCGTTGAGGCTGTAGTCGGACAGCGCGAAGCGGGTGCCGTCATGCACGGCCGGATCGTCGTCGATGACGGCGATCTTCCACTTCCTCGCGTTGGTATCCTCCGACGCGGTACCGGTATCGTCGATCAGGTGGAGGACATCGTCCTGTTCGGCCATTGAGAAGTCCCGTCAGTCTCTGTGCTTTGCGCGCCGCCCTTGGCGACCCGCGGCATGATAATCCGAAAGGTAGTGCCTTGTCCCGGCTTGGATTCCAGCATCATCCGCCCGCCGAGCTGCTGGGTGACCAGGTTATAGACGATATGGAGGCCGAGACCCGTGCCGCCTTCGTTGCGCCGGGTGGTAAAGAAAGGGTCAAAGGCCTGACGTTGCACGTCGGGCGTCATGCCGGCCCCATCATCGGCAAAGATGATCTCGATGTCGTCGGAGCCGCGCGGCCTTGCCGAGATCGCGATCGTGCCGGCGCGACCGTCGCCGAAGGCGTGGTTGGCGGCGTTGAGGAAGAGATTGGTCAGGATCTGGCCGTAGGAGCCGGGATAGCCGTCGAGAAGCAACCCTTCGGGCACGTCGACCTGTAGCGTGATCGGCGAGCGTTTCAGGACCGGGCGCAGGCTCGCGATGATCTGGTCGGTGGCCTCGCTCAGCGAGAACTGCCGCCGCTCGGCGTGCGAGCGGTCGACTGCGACCTGCTTGAACGACTGGATCAGCTCGCCGGCACGCGTGAGGTTGGCGACGAGCTGCTGCGAGGCGTCGCGCGAGGCCTGCACGAACTCCTCGAGCTGCGAGCGGCGCAAGCCGCCGTCGCCCTTGAGCTGCGCCTCGAAGATGTCGCTGCGCCGGGCGAAGCTCGAGGCAACGGTCAGGCTGATGCCGATGGGATTGTTGACCTCATGGGCGACGCCGGCGACGAGGCCGCCGAGTGCCGCAAGCCGTTCGGCATCGATCAGGTTCTGCTGTGCGGTGTTGAGCTCGAGCAGCGCGCTCTCGGCCTTTTCCTTGGACGCGCGCAGCTCGTCCTCGGCCTTGCGCTTGGCGATCGCGTTCTCGCGGAACACCTCCACCGCGCGTGCCATGGCGCCGACCTCGTCGCGCGCCTTGATGCCCTGCACCTCGCGATCGAGATCGCCCAGCGTGATCGCGCGCATCGCGGTCATGATCTGCTGCAGCGGCAGCCGGATCGACAGCGCGATCAGCACGCCGGCGCTCAGGATGATGCCAAGGAAGATCACCGCTATCGAGAGCACCCGCCGCGAAATGTCCGCCAGCGTGCGGTCGAACGTCTCCTGCGCCTTCTGCTCGCGCTGGCGCATCTTGGTCGAGAGGTCGTCGATGGCGCCGATCGCCTCGGCCTGGCTGGCATCGATCGTGTTGCGGAGCAGCTCGGTGCGGCTCGTGAGCTGCTCGGAGAGCTTTGCAAACCCCTCGCGCATCGCGGTGGTGCGCGCTTCCAGCCTTTGCAGCGCCATGCGCTGGAGGTCGTTGTCGGCGAGGTCGATCATGACCGGAATGGTCTTCTCGATCGTCTCGGTGTTGCGGCGCGCGTCGTCGGCGGCGGCCGGTGACAGCGACAGGTAATAGGAGTTCGCCGCGACCAGCATGGCGGTGAAGGCTTCGCGGGATTTGCCGAGCGAGGGCCAGATCAGCGCGTCGCGGTGGCCGGTGGCGCCCTCGATGATCGAATAGAGGCCCGCCATGTCCTTGGCCGGGCCCTGCACCTGCTCCTCATAGGTCTTGGCGATGGTCGCCTGCACGCTGCGCAGTTCGCCGAAGCCGTTGAGGAAGCGCTCGGTGGTGCGCTCCAGCTCCTCGACCGAGCCTGATAGCATCGGGTCCTTGGCGGCGCGGTTGGTCAGCGTGCCCAGCACCGCCTCGCGCAACAGCAGGATTTCGGCGAACAGGTCCGGGCTCGGCTGGTTGATGTAGCGGTGGATCAGGTTCTGCAGGCGCCCGGTTTCGCTTTCGAGCAGCGCCAGGATCTTGTCGGACTCGCGCACCTGGCGCACATCGTCCCAGGCCGAGCCCAGCACCTGCGACCCGTTCCAGATCAGTCCGACCAGCACCACCACCACGGCGGAGTTCAGCGCTGCGATCGACAGGATGCGCCAGCGGATCGGCACCGCCCGCAACGCGCCGACCAGGCGCGCGCGCAGCCGCCCGACGGGGCCGGGCTGCCTGTCTGCGTGCTCGCTGCGTGCGGGCTCGGCCAAGACGCCTCACTCCACCTTGCGAATGCGTTCGATCAGGGCCGCCGCGGCGGGATCACGGCCGATCGGCCGGTCCGTCACCTTCTGCATGTGCTCGATGGAGCGGAACAGGAACGGCATGGCGAGCACATTCATCGCCGGGACGAAGTTGCCGATCAGTGCCACATTGATCCGGTTGAGGTCGATCGCGCCGGCCCGGGTCTGCTCGATCGTCTCTTTCTCCTCGCCGAGCTGGCGGGAGTGAAACACCTTGATCTCGTGCCGGCCGTTGGTGCGCTCCGCGATCAGGGCGCCCATGTAGCGCAGCGCCTGCACGGTCGGGTAGTCCTCGCTCTGGGTGTCGGCGGCGCGAAATTCGCGCGCAAACGCCTCGGTCGCGCATATCGCGAACAAAAGCACGACGAAAATCACCCCGGTCCGCGAGAGTTCGGCACGGCTCAACACTGGCACACTCAACCCCTCAGTGATGAAGTCTATGGCAGGACTAAAAGGTTCAATGCAATCTAGCAGATGGTTAAGGGAAGGCCATCCCGGCGCGGACCGGCCTTCGATTGTGCGGTGCGACCGAGCCTTATTCCCGGTTGAAACCGGAGATGCCGGGGCTTAAGCACGAGCGAACGCAAGTCGCTTTTTTTCGCAACCGACGGGATGAGCGAATCGTGATGTCAGTCTCGCGCCTCTTGCCAGTCCTTGCCGTTGCCGCGGTGGTTGCCCTGGTCTCGCCGGCCCGCGCCGCCACCGACATCGCGCTGTGGCACGCGATGTCGGGCGAGCTCGGCCGGCAGCTCGAGAAGCTCGCTTCCGACTTCAACGCCTCGCAATCCGACTATCGGATCCTGCCGAGCTACAAGGGCAGCTACACCGAGACCGTGACGGCGGCGATCTTCGCATTCCGCTCGCGCGGCCAGCCTGCGATCGTCCAGGTCAACGAGGTCGCGACCGCGACCATGACCGCAGCCAAGGGCGCGATCTATCCGGTGTTCAGCCTGATGAGGGATTTGAACGAGCCGTTCAGGCCTGAGGTCTATCTTCCTGCGGTCTCGGGCTACTATGCCGACGCTAGCGGCAATCTGTTGTCCTTCCCGTTCAATGCGTCGACGCCGATCCTCTACTACAACAAGACCATGTTCCGCAGCGCCGGCCTCGATCCGGAGAAGCCGCCGAAGACATGGCCCGAGCTCGGGCTTGCCGCCAAACGCCTGCGCGAGCGCGGCGCGGTGTGCGGCTTCACCACGTCCTGGCCGTCCTGGATCCATGTCGAGAATTTTTCCGCCTTCCACAACCTTCCGCTCGCGACAAAGACCAACGGCTTTGCCGGGCTCGACGCGGAATTGACCATCAACAACGCAGCCCTCGTCCATCACATCGCCCAGCTCGCCGAATGGCAGAAGGACAAGGTGTTCGACTACAGCGGCCGCGGGCAGTCGGCCGAGCCGCGCTTCCAGAACGGGGAGTGCGGCATCTTCATCGGCTCTTCGGCGACGCGTGCCGACATCAGGGCGAATTCGAAATTCGAGATCGGCTACGGCATGATGCCGTACTGGCCGGACGTGAACGACGCGCCGCAGAACTCGATCATTGGCGGCGCCACGCTGTGGGTGCTGCGCGACCGCCCGCGCGACGAATACAAGGGCGTTGCGAGGTTCTTCGCCTATCTGTCGCAGCCCGGCGTGCAGGCGGCCTGGCACCAGAACACCGGCTATCTGCCGATCACCCGCGCCGCCTTCGAGCTGACGCGCGCGCAAGGCTTCTACGAACGCAACCCGGGCTCGGCGATCTCGTTCGAGGAGATCACGCTGCATCCGCCGACGGAGAATTCCAAGGGCATCCGGCTCGGCTCCTTCGTGCTGATCCGCGGCGCGATCGAGGACGAGCTGGAGCAGGCCTTTGCCGGCAAGAAGGGCGCGCAGGCCGCGCTCGATTCCGCCGTCGAGCGCGGCAACAAGCTCTTGCGCCAGTTCGAGCGCGCCAGCCCGGACCGGTAGGTGCGCGGTGGGGCGCCGGCCTCGCCACATCCGTCATTGCGAGCGCAGCGAAGCAATCCAGACTGTCGCCGCGGAGGGATTCTGGATTGCTTCGCTGCGCTCGCAATGACGGTGGAAACAGTGGTGACCCAATCACCACGGTCGTCCTGGATCGGCGCTCCGCTTCGCTGCGCTTGTCCAGGACGACAGCGTTGATTGGGGCGCTGCTTGTGTCAGCTCAACAAATGAGCGCGATCTTCATTCAGCTCATTTCATGAGCAAATGTACATCTTTGTATGCAATGGGAGAGCGCGCGTATCGGCGGCGAGTGGCCCATATTTTTGCATTCTCCCGCAATGCCAATACCTTAGCCTGCCGCCAATGCTCCGCTAAGCCTTGGCACGAACCTTGCGATGCCACCTCCAACCAAGAACGTTTGTGTTGGAGCCATTGCATGAAGCGCCGCGATTTCCTCAAGTCCGTGTCTGGATTGGCCGCAGGCGCGGCGCTTCCGGCGATGCCTGCGGTGATCTCTCCGGCCGGGGCCGATGCGCGCTCCGAGACGCTGCTGATCGTCTCCGAAGGCGGGCCGAACAATCTCGACATCCACGGCGTCGGCACCAACGTGCCCGGCTATGAGGTGTCCTGGAATTGCTACGACCGCCTGATCAGCCACGAGATGAAGAGCGGTCCCGGCGGCGTGCCCTATTACGACCGCGACAAGTTCAAGGGCGAGCTCGCCGAGGACATGAAGATCGACGACATGTCGGTCACGTTCAAGCTGCGCAAGAACGCCAAATTCCACGACGGCACGCCGGTCACCGCGAAGGACGTGAAATGGTCGCTCGACCGCGCCGTGAGCGTCGGCGGCTTTCCGACCTTCCAGATGAGCGCGGGCTCGCTGACCAAGCCCGAGCAGTTCGTGGCGGTCGACGACTATACGGTGCGCGTCGACTTCCTCAGGAAGGATCGCCTCACCATCCCCGATCTCGCGGTAATCGTGCCCTGCGTGGTCAACTCGGAATTGGTGAAGAAGAACGCCAGCGAGAAGGATCCGTGGGGCCTGGAATTCACAAAACAGCAGACCGCGGGCTCCGGTGCCTACAAGGTGACGAAGTGGACCGCCGGCACCGAAGTGGTGATGGAGCGCAATGAGGATTGGGCCTGCGGTCCGCTGCCGAAGATCAAGCGTGTGATCTGGCGCATGGTGCCGCAGGCCGGCAACCGCCGCGCGCTCTTGGAGCGCGGCGATGCCGACATCTCCTACGAGCTGCCGTTTAGGGATTTCCAGGAGATGAAGGCGAACGGCAAGCTCAACGTGGTGTCGCTGCCGTTCTCGAACGGCATCCAGTACATCGGCATGAACGTGACCAGGCCGCCGTTCGACAATCCGAAGGTGCGGCAGGCGATGGCCTATGCGATGCCGTATCAGAAGATCATGGACGCCGTGCTGTTCGGCCTCGGCAATCCCATGTTCGGCGCGCCCAACGACAAGGCCACCGAAGTGGCCTGGCCGCAGCCGCACAAATTCAACACCGACATGGAGAAGGCAAAGGCGCTGCTGACTGAAGCCGGCTACGCCAACGGCTTCGAGACCACGATCTCGTTCGACCTCAATTTTGCCGGCGTCAACGAGCCGCTCTGCGTGTTGGTGCAGGAATCACTGGCGCAGCTCGGCATCAAGACCACCATCAACAAGGTGCCCGGCGCCAACTGGCGCACCGAGCTCAACAAGAAGGAGATGCCGCTCTTCACTAACGTGTTCTCGGGCTGGCTCGATTACCCCGAGTACTTCTTCTACTGGTGCTATCACGGCAACAATTCCGTCTTCAACACCATGAGCTACAAGTCGGCGGAGATGGACAAGCTCATCGACGGCGCGCGCGTTGCTGCCGCGACCGGCGACAAGACCACCTACGACGCCGACGTGAAGGCTTTCGTCGATCTCGCCTACGCCGACATCCCTCGCATCCCGCTCTACCAGCCCTTCGTCAACGTCGCGATGCAAAAGAACATCTCCGGCTACGAATACTGGTTTCACCGCAGGCTCGATTACCGCGCGATGGCGAAGGGGTGAGGGGCGAATAGCGGGTGGCGAGTAGTGAGTAGGGAGCACCGAATGGATATGCACGGCAGCGACCAGTTATTCGCCATTCGCTATTTGCCATTCGCACGCGCAAGCGCCTTCCCAAGTGAGGCGAGCACTCCTCTCTCATTCCCTCCCCCCTTGTGGGGGAGAGGCAGGGAGGGGGGTAGCCACGAACTCCGAACTCGCTTGGGGCCACCCCCCTCCCTAGCCCTCCCCCGCAAGGGGGGAGGGAGCGCAGCGGAGCGTGCGGCGGCGCATTCGCCAACTATCGAGAAGGCACTCTTCGATGACGCATCAGCATCTACGAGTCTCGTCGTTCTCTTCGATCTGAGTCAGGCAGGCACTCCTCTCTCATTCCCTCCCCCCTTGCGGGGGAGGGGCAGGGAGGGGGGTAGCCACGAACTCCGACCTCGCTTGGGGCCACCCCCCTCCCTAGCCCTCCCCCGCAAGGAGGGAGGGAACGCAGCGGGGCAAGTGGCGACAGCCTCGCGAACCAGCGAGAGCTGTTTGTCATGCTGGAGTGCCGCGCCATGCTGACCCTGATCGGCAAGCGGCTGATGTTCGCGATCCCCTCGCTGATCGGGGTCGTCATCGTCACCTTCCTGCTCACGCGCGCGCTGCCGGGTGATCCCGCTGCCTACTTCGCCGGTCCCGCCGCGACGAAGGAAGCCGTCGAGCAGATCCGCAGGAAACTCGGCTTCGACAAGCCGCTGGTCGAGCAGTTCTTCCGCTACGCGAGTGATCTCGCCCATGGCGATTTCGGCACGTCGCTGACGACCGGCCAGCCGGTCGCGACCGAGATTCGCAATCGCCTGCCGGCCTCCGCCGAGCTGACGCTGCTCGGCCTCATCGTCTCCATCACTATTGCGATTCCGCTCGGCGTGCTGGCGGCAACGCGCCCGGGCTCGTGGATCGATCATCTCTGCCGGGTGACGACGACGGCGGGCGTGTCGCTGCCGGTATTCTTCACCGGCCTCGTGCTGGTGTATGTCTTCTACTTCCGGCTCGGCTGGTCGCCGGCGCCGCTCGGCCGGCTGGATGTGTTCTACAGCGCGCCGGCGACGGTGACGGGCTTCTATCTGATCGACACCCTGATCGCGCGTGACTTTGAGGCGTTTCGCTCGGCGCTGAGCCAGCTCATCCTGCCGGCGGCAACGCTCGCGATCTTCTCGCTGGCGCCGATCGCGCGCATGACGCGCGCCTCGATGCTGGCGGTGCTCGCCTCCGAATTCGTCCGCACCGCGCGAGCCAGCGGCCTGTCGCCGGCAACCGTCATCGTCACCTACGCCTTTCGCAACGCGATGCTTCCGGTGATCACCACGCTCAGCATGGTGTTCTCGTTCCTGCTCGGCGCCAACGTGCTGGTGGAAAAGGTCTTCGCCTGGCCTGGCATCGGCTCCTACGCGGTGGAAGCGCTGATCGCGTCCGACTTCGCACCGGTGCAGGGTTTCGTGTTGACCATGGCGGTCATGTACGTGCTGCTCAATCTCGTGATCGACATTCTCTACGGCGTGATCGATCCGCGCGTGCGGCTGGAAGGGTAGAGCATGATCCGGAAAAGTGGAGACCGGTTTTCCGGCAAGATCATGCTCCAAGAAAGAGTGCCATCATGAGCACCGTTGCGCCTGCTGTTGAACCGGTCGGTCCGGCGCGAACCTCGGGACTCGCGGCGATGTTCGAGCACACCCGCTATGTGCTCGGCGAGAACAAGGTCACGGGCTTTGCCTTCGCGCTGCTCCTGCTCATCATCTGCGCGGCGCTGTTCGGTCCCTCCATCGTGCCGCACGATCCGCTCGCCTCGGACACCGCGGCTGCGTTAAAACCGCCATCGGCGGCGCACTGGTTCGGTACCGACCAGCTCGGCCGCGACATCTTCAGTCGCGTCATCGTCGCAACGCGGCTCGACGTCTTCATCGCGGTCGCATCGGTTGCGCTGGTGTTCCTGATGGGTGGGCTCGCCGGCATCGCGGCGGGCTATTTTGGCGGCTGGACCGACCGCGTCGTCGGCCGCATCGCCGATACCATCATGGCCTTTCCGCTGTTCGTGCTGGCGATGGGTATCGTGGCGGCGCTCGGCAACACCGTGCAGAACATCATCCTGGCGACCGCCATCGTGAACTTCCCGCTCTATGCCCGCGTCGCGCGCGCCGAAGCCAACGTCCGCCGCGATGCCGGCTTCGTGCAGGCGGCGCGGCTGTCGGGTAACGGCGAATTCCGCATCCTCCTGGTGCACATCCTGCCCAACATCATGCCGATCATGATCGTGCAGATGTCGCTGACCATGGGCTACGCCATTCTCAATGCCGCCGGCCTCTCCTTCATCGGCCTCGGCGTGCGCCCGCCGACCGCCGAATGGGGCATCATGGTCGCCGAGGGCGCCGGCTTCATGGTGTCGGGCGAATGGTGGATCGCGCTGTTCCCGGGCCTCGCGCTGATGATCGCCGTGTTCTGCTTCAACCTCCTCGGCGACGGTCTGCGCGACATCGTCGACCCGCAGCGGAGGACGTGAGCGATGGTTGGGCTCGAGTGTGTGGTGAGCAACGCGAGGCTCACATGTGAGGAGCGCACAATCCTCTCATTCCCTCCCCCCTTGCGGGGGAGGGGCAGGGAGGGGGGTAGCCACGAACTCAGACCTCGCTTGGGGCTACCCCCCTCCCCAACCCTCCCCCGTCGCAAGTCGGGCCTGCCCGACTTGCGCAAACAAAGGATGCGCAACCGGGGTACACCCCGGTTGCGTGGGGGAGGGAGCGAGAGAGTTGTACCCGCCTCGCGCCTAAGTCCACCGCGGAAATTGTCCAATGAATCCAACCCCGTTCTACTTTGCATGGGGTTGTTTTCGCGATTTTTGAGTGGGAGGCATTCATGACTGCTCAGCCCCTGCTCGACGTCCACGACCTCACCGTCGAATTCACCACCCGCCGCGGCATCGTCAAAGCGGTGCAGCACGTCGACATCTCCGTCGCCAAGGGCGAGACGCTGGCGATCGTCGGCGAGTCCGGTTCCGGCAAGTCGGTGACGTCCTACGCCGTGATGCGCATCCTCGACCGCGCGGGGCGGATCGCCGAGGGCTCGGTGATGTTCTCCGGCATCGATGTGAAGGCCGCGACCGAAGACCAGATGCGCGATCTGCGCGGCCGCGAAGTCTCGATGATCTTCCAGAACCCGCGTGCCGCACTCAACCCGATACGGAAAGTGGGCGACCAGATCGAGGACGTGCTGCGCACCCATGTGCAGCAGGCGCAAGTCACAGGTCACGGCGAGAAAGCGATCGAAGCGCTGGAGCAGGTCAAGATCGCGCGCCCGCGCGAGCGCTATCACGCCTATCCGTTCGAGCTGTCCGGGGGCATGTGCCAGCGCGTCGTCATTGCGCTCGCGCTCGCGTGCAATCCGCAGCTCCTGATCGCGGACGAGCCGACCACCGGGCTCGACGTCACCACGCAGAAGGCGGTGATGGACCTGATCGTCGAGCTGACCAAGCGGCGCGCGATGTCGACCATCCTGATCACGCACGACCTCGGCCTTGCTGCGGCCTATTGCGACCGCGTCGTGGTGATGGAGAAGGGCCGCGTGGTCGAGACCGCGAAGGCCGCCGACATCTTCGCCAGCCCGCAGCATCCCTACACGCGAAAATTGATGCGTGCGACGCCGCGGATCGGCGTGCAGCTAAGAGACTTGTTGCCAGAGGAAGACGGGAGCGCGGCAGCTTCCTTCGCCTCTCCCCGCGCGCGGGGAGAGGCCGACGCACTCGGCAGCGCACTTGCGCGCCAGAGTCCGGCGGGTGAGGGGGACTCTCCGCGAGTCGAGCTCGAGGAAACAGCCCCTCACCCCAACCCTCTCAGAGCGAGCGAAGCTCGTCTCGACCCCGCGAAGAGCGGGGAGAGGGAGAAGAGCGGCAAGCCCCTTCTCCTCGTCGAAAAGCTCGTGAAAGACTATCCCCGCCAGGGCGCCACCGCGGTGCTCGGAAAGCTGTTCGGCCGCAAGCCGCCGGTCGAGCCGGATGTGTTCCGCGCCGTCGACGGCATCAGCTTCTCGATCGGCCATGGCGAGAGCGTCGGCCTGGTCGGCGAATCCGGCTGCGGCAAATCCACGACGTCGATGATGGTGATGCGGCTGTTGGACCAGACCTCGGGCCGCATCCAATTCGACGGCGAGGAGATCGGCAGCATCATGCCGAGCGCCTTTGCCCGGCTGCCGCTGCGCAGTCGCATCCAGATGGTGTTCCAGGACCCGACCGACAGCCTCAATCCGCGCTTCACCGCCGCGCGCGCCATCGTCGACCCGCTTCTGCAACTCGGCGACGTCCGGGGGCGTGATGCGCTGCGCGCGCGCTGCGAGGAGCTGGCGGCAATGGTCGGATTGCCGCTCGATCTGCTCGATCGTTTCCCGCACCAATTGTCCGGCGGCCAGAAGGCCCGCGTCGGCATCGCCCGCGCGATCGCGCTGCATCCAAAGCTCGTTATCCTGGACGAGCCGACGGCCGCGCTCGACGTGTCGGTCCAGGCGGTGGTGCTGAATCTGCTGGAGGACCTCAAGCAGCGGCTTCGCATGAGCTACCTGTTCGTTTCGCATGATTTGAATGTGGTGCGCTTGCTGTGCGATCGTGTCATTGTGATGCGGACGGGTCGAATCGTGGAGGAAGGGTCTTCCGAGAAGGTCCTGAGCGATCCGCAGGACGACTACACCAAGGCGCTGTTGACGGCGATTCCGCATCCGCCGTTGCCGGTTCACTGAGAGACTTTCGTGGGAGCGTGATGGCCGAACCGCTGGACGACTATATCGACGCCGTGTCGAAAGCACTGTCGCTGCCGATCGAGGAAGCCTGGCGGCCCGCGGTGCGCGCCAACCTCGAAGTGTCGCTGCGGCTCGGCCGCCTTGTCGACGAATTCGCGCTGCCGGACGAGACCGAGCCGGCGCCCGTGTTCACGGCCTGACGCCGCCATGACGATTGATCCCGAAATGACGGCCGCGGAGATCGCCGCAGCTATTGCCACCAAGAAGCTGACTGCGTTCGAGGTCACCGAAGCGGCGCTGGCGCGCATCACTCGATACAACGGCCTGCTCGGTGCCTTTACTGATTTCACTTTCAGGCGAGCTCGCGCCAAGGCGCTCGCCATCGACGCCGACATTGCCGATGGTAAGCAGGTCGGCCCACTCGCTGGTGTACCCTTTGCGGTTAAGAATCTGTTCGACGTTGCTGGGCTGAGGACCTACGCCGGCTCGAAGATCAACCGCGACCTGCCGAAGGCCAAGCGCGATGCCACCCTGATCGAGCGCATGGAAGCCGCGGGTGCCGTGCTGGTCGGCGCGCTCAACATGGGCGAATACGCCTACGATTTCACCGGCGAGAACGTGCACGATGGTCCCTCGTGCAATCCGCATGACATTGATCGGATGAGCGGCGGCTCCTCCGGCGGCTCCGGCAGTGCCGTCGGCGGCGCGCTGGTGCCGATCGCGCTGGGCTCGGATACCAACGGTTCGATCCGCGTGCCGTCCTCGTTCTGCGGCATTTTCGGTTTGAAGCCGACCTATGGCCGGCTGTCGCGAGCGCGCTCCTTCCCGTTCGTCGCGAGTCTCGACCATGTCGGCCCGCTCGCGCGCTCCGTCACCGATCTCGCGCTGGCCTATGACGCGATGCAGGGCCCGGATGCGGACGATGCCGCTTGCACCACGCGCGGCGTCGAGCCGGTGACGCCGCTGCTCGGTGAATCCATCGCAGGCCTGCGCGTCGCGATCGCCGGCGGCCACTTCCAGAAGAACGTGTTTCCCGAGGCCGTCGAAGCCGTCAGCCGCGTCGCCAAGGCGCTCGGCGCGACGCGAGTTGTGGACGTTCCCGAAGCCTCGCGCGCCCGCGCCGCGGCCTATGTCATCACCACGACGGAAGGCGCCTCGCTCCATCTCGATCGCCTGCGCAAGCGCCCGAACGATTTCGATCCGGCGGTGCGCGACCGGCTGATCGCCGGCGCGATGGTGCCGGCGTCGCTGGTCGATCGTGCGCAAAAATTTCGCCGCTGGTATCGCGCGCAGGTCATGGAGCTGTTTAGGTCGGTCGACGTTTTGCTCGCGCCCGCGACGCCCTGTACGGCGCCGAAGCTCGGACAGGTGAATTTCACACTCGACGGCGTCGAATTGCCGGTGCGCGCCAATATCGGCATCCATACCCAACCGATCTCGTTCATCGGCCTGCCCGTGGTGGCGGTGCCGGTGCCGCTGGAGCCGCTGCCGATCGGCGTGCAGATCATCACAGCGCCCTGGCGCGAGGACATCGCGCTGCGGGTCGCGCATGCGCTGGAACGAATGGGCGTAGTATCAGCGCCGTCACCGAGAGGATTTTGAAATGGAGATCGATCTTCCCGACGTGGTCGCGGAAGTCAAAGCCGCGTTCGAGCGTTACGAGACGGCGCTGGTCAGCAACGACGTCGCCGTGCTCGGCGAGCTCTTTCGCAACGATCCCCGCACGCTGCGCTACGGCATCGGCGAAAACCTCTACGGCTATGAGGCGATCTCCGGCTTCCGCGCCGCGCGCTCGCCGGTCGGCCTCAACCGCCGCACCGCCAAAACCGTCATCACCAGCTATGGCCGCGACACCGCGGTCGCCTCCACCCTGTTCTATCGCGACACCGCGCCCGGCAAGGTCGGCCGGCAGATGCAGACCTGGATTCGCTTCCCGGAGGGCTGGCGCGTCGTAGCTGCCCATGTCAGCATCATCGACGAGCCGAAAGAGGCGTGATCGCATGACGCTCGACGACCTCCCGCCTGGGACATTGCCGACCGAGCCGGTCGTGCCGCGTGTCGACCGGCCGCACCCGACCGTGCACAAGGTCACGCGCGCCGAGGAGCTGCGGCTGCAGCTCGCCGACGAGATCGTGCGCGGAGCTTTGGCTCCCGGCGCGCCGCTGGATGAGACCGATATCGCGCGCCGCTTCAGCGTTTCGCGCACGCCGGTGCGGGAAGCGTTGCGCCAGCTCGTGGCCAGCGGCCTCGTCGAGGCCCGCGCCCATCGCGGCGCGGTCGTGGCGCAGCCCTCGATCGAACGGCTGACCAGCATGTTCGAGGCGATGGCCGAGCTCGAGGCGCTGTGCGCCGGGCTTGCCGCCGAACGCATGTCCGCGGCCGAGCGTCATGGCCTCGAGGCCATCCACGAGGAACTCCGGGTCCTGAGCTACGCCGGCAATCCCGAACGCTTCCACGAGGTCAACGAGCGCTTCCACAACGCGATCTATGCCGGCTCGCAGAACGGCTACATCGCCGAGATCACGCTGGCCACCCGCGTCCGCGTGCAGCCGTTCCGCCGCGCCCAGTTCCGCAACCTCGGGCGTCTGGCCAAGTCCCAAGCCGAGCACGACCGCGTCGTCGTCGCCATCATGCGCGGCGACAAGCAGGCCGCCGCCGCCGCCATGCGCGCGCATATCGAGCTGGTGCGTGGAGAATACGAGATCTACGCGGTGTCGGTGTAGCGCGACGACGGTGGCACACATTCGCTGTCGTAGGGTGCGCAAAGGCGCGAAGCGCCGTGCCCACCATCTCTCTCGCGACACCATGCTGGGCACGCTTCGCTTTGCCCACCCTGCAAAAGCTACGCCGTCGCCCTCTCCGCCATATACGCGCGCCAGCCGCCATAGGCGGTGATGTCGCGCGCATCGCCGAGCACTTCGGGCTCCACGATAAAGCCTTTCACGCTGCGGCCATCGGCGAGGCGCACCGTGCCGATCGACAGCGGCGCGGGAATCGCGTTGACGAATTTGCCGAAGGCGGATGCCGACAGCGACCAGATCTCGAGCTGGATCGCGGCGCCTTTGCCGGCTTCGACACGCAGCATGCCGGGCTTCGGCGGCGTGGTCTGGAGCGCATAGAGCTTGTAGTCCGGCGCAGTCTTGGTCGCCTCGATCAGGCGTCCGTTCAAGGCCTTCAATTCGCCGTTCAGCGCCATGCCGGAGAGATGCGCGCCAATCACCGCGATCGGAATCTCATCGCTCGTGCTTGCGGATGGCTGAGCGAGCGGTGGGTGCGCAACGCCCTTTGCGCCGACGCTCAGCTTGGTATCGGCATGGAAAACGCGGCCGATGCTGGCGAGCAGCGCATCGCGGCCAGCCGGTGCAAGCAGGGTGATGCCGAACGGCGCGCCGTCGGACCGCATCGATGCCGGCACCGCGAGGCCGCAGAGGTCGAGCAGGTTGACGAAATTGGTGTAGGTGCCGAGCCGGCTGTTGAGCTCGATCGGATTGGCCAGCACCTGCGCGGTCGAATAGACCGTCGGCGCCGTCGGCAGCACCAGCGCGTCCAGATTGACGAAGGTGCGCTCGGTGATCCTGCGCAAGCCCTGCAGGCGGTAGAACGCGGAGAAGGTCTCCGCCGCCGTCAGCCGCGCGCCGGCCGCGGTGATCTCCCGCGTCACCGGATGGATCGCATCCGGTGCGGACGCCAGCAGGTTGCGGATCACGAGATAGCGCTCGGCGACCCATGGTCCTTCATAGAGTAGCCGCGCCGTCTCGTAGAACGGCTCGAGATCGAACTCGACCAGGGTCGCGCCGAGCGCGGTCCAGCGCTCAAGTGCCTCGCCGTAGGCGGCCTCCGCCTTCTTGTCGCCGAAGAAGATCAACTGTCCGTTGCGTGGTACGCCGAGCCGCAAGTTCGCCGGGAACGGCGTGAGCGCGCCCAGCGGCCTGTCGCGCGAGAACGGATCGGCCTGATCGGGCCCCGCCATCACCGAAAGCGCGAGTGCGGCATCGTCGACGGTCAGCGCGAACACCGAGACGCAGTCGAGCGTGCGGCAGGCCGGCACAACGCCCGCGGTCGAGATCATGCCGAGGCTCGGCTTCAGCCCGACGATGTTGTTGAGCATCGCCGGCACGCGGCCTGAGCCCGCGGTATCGGTGCCGAGCGACAGCGGCACCAGCCCCGCGCCGACGGCGGTCGCCGATCCCGAGCTCGAGCCACCGGGAATGAGATCGTCGCGGATCGAATTTCTGGGGATGCCATAGGGCGAGCGCACGCCGACGAGACCGGTTGCGAACTGGTCGAGGTTGGTCTTGCCGATGACGATGGCGCCAGCGGCACGCAGGCGCTCCACCGCGGTGGAGTCATGCCCCGGCATGTAGGAGAAAGCCGGGCAGGCCGCGGTGGTCGCAAAGCCCTGCGCGTCGATATTGTCCTTCACCGCGACCGGCACGCCGTAGAGCGGCAGGTGCGCTGCGTCCCTTCGTGCGGCAAGCTTCTCGGCTTCGGCGATCGCATCCGCCTCGTCGCGCAGGCCGATGAAGACCGCGGGATCGTCATGGTCGCGAATGCGCCGATAGCTGCGCGCGACCGTTTGCGCCGGCGTCAGCGTGCCCGCGCGATGCGCGGCCACAATCGCGGCGATCGTTTCAGGCTGTTCCGCCCCCATGGCGACAAAACTCCGGCAATTTGTCTTCGCCCGATTGAAGCAAGCGATGTGCCATTGTGTACAGCAGCCGGGAAGGATAGGTGCTCCGGATATTATCGAATTATCATGCGCTTAGTCGGTATTTCGATGGCCAAAGGGCCGCCGCGTCCGCGCCCCAATAGGGGCATCTGCCCAAATCCTGGGCAGGGAGGATCAGGTGAAGCAGGCGAGGATCCGGAGCAGGTGCTCCCGGTTCTCCTTGCCGATCTTCGCCTCGACGTGCCGCTCATGTTCGGCGGCAAGCCGTTTGAATTTCGCCAGCGCCGTCTCGCCTTGCGCGGTGAGATGCAGCGCATGCGAGCGTCGGTCCGTCTTCGACTTGATCCGCTTTACCAGCCTGCGGGATTCAAGGCTGTCGAGCAGATGCACGAGCCGGGCGCGCTCGATGCCGAGCCGTTTTGCGACGGCCATCTGGGAGAGGCCGGGATTGGCACCGATGATGGTCATCACCGAATACTGCGTCGGGCGGATGTCGACATTGGCAAGCGTCTTGATGAAATCCTGGAAGATCCAGATCTGGAAGCGCCGCACGGCATAGCCGGCGTGGCCGACCAGCGCATCGAGGCCGACCTCGTCCGCGACATCGGGACGCGCTGCGCCGTTGCCGGCTCGTTTGCGCGGGGAGGTGCGGCCGTCGGTTCGGGCTACGCTGGCTGTCACATCGTGTCTCCTGCCTTCGCATCCTTGTAGCGCGGCGGCAAGCGCAGCGAAAGATTGTTGTTGACGACAACAATTGCCGTGCTCAACATTACGGTCAAGCAGTCCGGAACGAGGCTGCGGCCGGTCCCGGCATTCGACCGGGCGAGGAGGAAACGATGACCACGCCCGCCGCACGCGGTGATGCTTCCAGCCTGTTCGCAACGCCGTCGACCGTCGCCGAGCATCGCGCCGACGGCACCATCGTGCTGCGCTCGCCGGAGCGGCTGCGTGAGAGCGCGCGCTGCATCGGCGACTGGCTGGAGCATTGGGCACGGCAGACGCCCGACAGGGTCTTCCTCGCCGAGCGCGGCAATGTCGAAGCGCCCTGGACCACCGTCACCTATGCGCAGGCACTACGGCAGGTACGTGCCGTCGCGTCCTGGATCCTGGCGCAGGGTCTGAGCGCAGAGCGCCCCGTCGTCATCCTCTCCGACAACAGCATCGATCACGCGCTGCTCGCGCTGGCTGCCCAGCACGTCGGCGTGCCCTCGGCCGCGATCTCGCCGGCCTATTCGCTGATGTCCCGAGATTTCGACAAGCTGAAGAGCATGATCGCGCTGCTCGAGCCCGGCGCGATCTATGTCGCCGCCACAAAACCGTTCGCCGCGGCGCTCGCCGCGATCAAGTCGCTGCATCAGGCGCAGGTCATCAGTAGTAACGCCGATGACACCGATGCGCGTGCGTTCCGCGCCATCGCAGCCACGCCGGAGACGCCCGACGTCGCAAGCGCATTCGCGACGGTGACGCCGAATACGATCGCAAAATTCCTGTTCACCTCCGGCTCGACCGGCACGCCCAAGGCCGTCATCAACACCCAGCGCATGCTGACCTCCAGCCAGGAGGCCAAGGCGCAGACCTGGACCTTTCTCGCGCAGGGCCGCGGTGATCTCGTCATCCTCGATTGGCTGCCCTGGAGCCACACCTTCGGCGCCAACCACAATTTCAACCTCGTGCTGCGCAACGGCGGCTCGCTCTATATCGACGGCGGCAAGCCCGCGCCGGGGCTCTTTGCGACGTCGCTAGCCAACTTGAAAAGCGTGATGCCGACGGTCTATTTCAACGTTCCGCGTGGCTTCGACATGCTGATCGCGGCGCTGCGCAGCGACGAGGCGTTGCGCCGCCGCTTCTTCGGCGAGGTGAAGTTCGCCTTCTACGCCGGCGCGGCGCTGCCGCAGAATCTCTGGGACGCGCTCGCGCAGCTTTCGGTGGAGACGGTCGGCCGCCCGCTGCCGATGGTTTCCGCCTGGGGCTCGACTGAAACCTCGCCGCTCGCGACCGACTGCCATTTCCTCGCCGAGCGCTCCGGCAATATCGGCGTGCCGATCCCCGGGACCGAGCTGAAGCTCGTCGCCTCCGGCGACAAGCTCGAGGTGCGCGTGCGCGGACCCAACGTCACGCCGGGCTATTGGAAGGCGCCGGAGCTGACGAAGCAGGCCTTTGACGAAGAGGGCTTCTATCTCATCGGCGATGCCGTGAAGTTTGCCGATCCGGAGCGGCCGGAGCGCGGCCTGTTCTTCGACGGCCGCGTCGCGGAGGACTTCAAGCTCAATTCGGGCACCTGGGTCAGCGTCGGCACGCTGCGCGTCGCCGGCATCGCCGCGCTGGCGCCGCTTGCGCAAGACATCGTCGTTGCCGGCCACGGCGGTGACGAGGTGACATTCCTGGTCTTCCCGAACCTGGCTGCCTGCCGCGTCCATGCCGGTCTTGCCGAGACGGCAGGCGTCAACGATGTGCTCGCGCACGACAAGGTCAGGACCGCGATCGCGCAGGGGCTGGCCAAGCTGAAACAGCAGAGCGCCAACTCCTCCGGCCATGCGACGCGGGCGCTTCTGCTCGCCGAGCCGCCGTCGGTCGACGGCGGCGAGATCACCGACAAGGGCTACATCAACCAGCGCGCCGTGCTGACGCGCCGCGCCGATGCGGTCGCGCGGCTGAACGGTGATGCGTCGGCGGAGTGGATTGGTTGCGCCGGTTGAACACGCCGGCTTTACGGAGCGCTCGTGCCCCGGACGCGACGCAGCGCATCATTTCATGCCGCGCCGCGTCCGGGACACGAGAGCAGTAGACGCCTCTTATATGCATTCGTTCCACATCGTCATTGCGAGCGCAGCGAAGCAATCCAGAATCCCTCTGCGGAAAGACTCCGGATTGCTTCGCTGCCATCGCAATGACGGAGAGTGGGCGCGTGCTCGACCTCGATGGATGCTGAAGCAGCCCACCCTCATTCTCCCCGTAAGGACGGGGAGAGGGAGTGAGGTAGCCTGCCAAATAGGCCAGCCAACCTGCCGCATTCTCGGTCTCAAATCTTTTGTTGCCTAGGCAACTAATTTGTGCGAACCGTTCCAAACAAGGATGACGGCGGGCGAACCGCTGCGGCTGATCTGGAGGAAACATGCTCGGCAGGAATGGCGCCGTCGGCAAACGCCGCTGCGCGCCCGAGGACGGATCGCGCGTGCGACGCGGCGTGTCAGGCGTCGGTGCCGGCCGTCACGGCGCCGAGATTCTCGTGCAGCCGGCGCAGCAGGTCGATCAGCACCTCGCGCTCGTCCTTGCTGAGGCAGGACAACAGGCGCCGCTCGCGCTCGAACGCGGCGACGATCACCTTGTCGTGGGTGGTGCGGCCCCTCGCCGTGAGCGAGATCGAATGGGTCCGGCCGTCGTTGGGGTCGGTGCGGATCGCTACCAGCCCGCGCTTCTCGAGGCCCGCCAGCGTCCGGCTGACCGGCCCTTTGTCGAAGCCGATGACGTGGCAGATGCGCGAGGCCGGAATGCCGGGCTCGATCGCAAGCAGCGACATGATCCGCCATTCCGTGACGTTGACGCCGAACTGCCGCTGATAGAACGCGGTCGCGCTGTTCGACAGCTTATTGGCGATGAAGGTGATGAAGGCCGGGACATAACGGTCGAGGTCGAGCGTCGGTCCGGCTTCGGAGGCCGCAGGCTTCTGTCGGGTTCTGGTCGAAGGCGGAGGCATGTCGGGCTTTGGACTTTCGGCGTGCCCGGAGACCTAAGGACATGCGCTCGCGTTTCACAAGATCAAAATGAGGGAGGACTTCAATGAGTGCATCCGGCTCCCCTGTATCTGCCGGCCCAACGGCCGTTCCGCATCTCGACGTCGATCCCTTCGCAATGAATTTTTTTGCCGACCCCTATCCCACGCACGAAGTGCTGCGGGAGGCCGGGCCCGTCGTCTATCTCGACAAGTGGAACGTCTACGGCGTGGCGCGCTATGCCGAGGTCCATGCCATCCTGAACGATCCCGCGACGTTCTGCTCCAGCCGGGGCGTCGGCCTTAGCGACTTCAAGAAGGAGACGCCATGGCGGCCGCCGAGCCTGATCCTCGAGGCCGATCCGCCCGCGCACACCCGCACCCGCGCCGTGCTGTCAAAGGTACTGTCGCCGACCGTGATGAAGCAGGTACGCGACCGCTTTACCGCAGCGGCAGAGGAACGGGTGGACGCGCTGCTCGAGAAGCGCAGCTTTGATGCGATCGCGGACCTTGCCGAAGCCTATCCGCTCTCGATCTTCCCGGATGCGCTGGGCTTGAAGCCGGACGGCCGCGAGCACCTCATTCCCTATGCGAGCGTGGTGTTCAACGCCTTCGGCCCGCCCAACCAGCTCCGCCAGGAGGCGATCGCGCGCTCGGCGCCGCACCAGGCCTATGTCGCCGAGCAGTGTCAGCGCGAGAATCTCGCACCCGGCGGGTTTGGCGCCTGTATTCATGCCCGCGTTGACGAGGGCGAGATTGCGGCCACCGAGGCGCCGCTCTTGGTGCGCTCGCTGCTGTCGGCCGGTCTCGACACCACCGTCAACGGCATCGGCGCCGCAGTGTATTGCCTCGCGCGTTTCCCCGATCAATGGCAGCGCCTGCGCGACGATCTCTCGCTCGCGCGCAACGCCTTCGAGGAGGCGGTCCGGTTCGAAAGTCCGGTGCAGACCTTCTTCCGCACCACGACGCGGCAGGTCGAGCTCTCCGGCGCGACCATCGGCGAGGGCGAGAAGGTGCTGATGTTCCTCGCCGCCGCCAATCGCGATCCGCGGCGCTGGGACAAGCCCGACAGCTATGACATCACCCGCCGCACCTCAGGCCATGTCGGCTTCGGCTCGGGCATCCACATGTGCGTCGGCCAACTCGTCGCCCGCCTCGAGGGGGAGGTGATGCTGACCGCGCTGGCCCGGCGCATCGCGGGGATCGAGATCACCGGCGAGCCGAAACGCCGCTTCAACAACACGCTGCGCGGGCTCGACAGCCTGCCGGTCACGATCACCCCGGCCTGACAAGGAGCCTTGATGCCTGCGATTATCTTCATCCATCCCGACGGCAAGTCGGACCGCATCGAGACCAGCGACGGCGAGAGCGCCATGCAGGCCGCGACTCGCCACGGCCTCGACGGCATCCTGGCCGAATGCGGCGGCAACGCAATGTGCGCGACCTGCCACGTCTATGTCGACGAGAGCTGGCTGGCGCGGCTGCCGGCGATGGCCGACGACGAGGACGCGCTGCTCGACGGCACCGCTGCGGAGCGCCAGCCGGCGAGCCGGCTGTCCTGTCAGATCGTGATAACGCCCGATCTCGACGGGCTCATCGTGCGACTGCCCGAGCGGCAGATCTGAATCGTCCAATGTGCCGGCAACGACCGGCGCGACAGCAAATCGAACAGGGGAGGGAACCATGAAATATCTGAAGTGGACGCTCGTGCTGGCCGTAAGTGTTTTGAGCGGCGCGGCGAGCGCCGAGATCTCGGACAATGTCGTGCGCGTCGGCGTACTCAACGACATCTCCGGCATTTTCCAGGACACCAACGGCATGGGCTCGGTCGAAGCCGCGCGCATGGCCGCCGAGGATTTCAACGGCGGTGGAAAGAACATCAAGGTCGAGATCGTCTACGCTGATCACCAGAACAAGGCCGACGTCGGCAATGCGATCGCGCGCAAATGGCTTGATGTCGAAGGCGTAGACGCCATTGTCGACGTGCCGAACTCGGCCGTCGGCCTCTCCATCAACACGCTGCTGCGCGACAGCCGCATGACGTTCCTGGCGTCCTCCACGGCAAGTTCCGATCTCACCGGCAAAGCCTGCTCGCCCAACACGATTCAATGGGTCAACGACGCCTGGGCGACCGGCAACACCACGGCGGCCGCGATGATGTCGCGCGGCGGCAAGGACTGGTACTTCCTCACGGTCGACTACGCGCTCGGCAAGGGCATCGAAGCGGAGGCGCAGAAATATATCGAGGGCCACGGCGGCAAGGTGCTCGGCTCATCGAAACATCCGCTCGGCACCTCCGATTTCGCTTCCTTCCTGCTGCAGGCGCAGGGTTCGAAAGCGCAGGTGATCGGCCTGGCAAATGCCGGCGGCGACACCATCAATGCGGTGAAGCAGGCCGCCGAATTCGGCCTCCAGCAAAGCGGCCAGAAGCTCGTCGCCTTCCTGCTCTTCATCAACGACATCCACGGCATGGGCATCAGGGTCGCGCAGGGTCTTCAGCTCATGGAAGCGTTCTACTGGGACATGAACGACGATACCCGCGCCTTCGCAAAACGCTTCGCCGCGCGACCCGGCATGAACGGCAAGATGCCGAGCGGCAACCAGGCCGGCGTCTATGCGTCCACGCTCGCTTTTCTCAACGCCGTTGCGGCCACCGGCAGCGACAACGCCAAGGACGTCGTGCCCGAGATGAAAAAGTTTAGGGGCAAAGACAGGCTGTTCGGCGACACGACAATTCGCCAAGATGGCCGGGTCGTGCATCCCATGTATCTGTTCGAAGTCAAGAAGCCGGAGGAGTCGAAGTATCCGTACGACTACTACAAGCTGGTTTCGACCATCCCGGCGGATCAGGCGTTCCGGCCGATGGCCGAGGGCGGGTGTGAGCTGGTGAAGTAATTGCAGCCGAGAACGCTGCTGCACCCTTTCCCACAA
>NZ_JALGCN010000014.1:0-186381 GCF_038085055.1 Bradyrhizobium sp. ISRA442 | reverse complement strand
CTGTGGGAGAAGGTGGCGCGAAGCGCCGGATGAGGGGTTGCTTCCCGCGAGTTCGAATGCGAAAGAGTCAAGCGCGGAGAGAGACCCCTCACCCGGCTTCGCGTTCCGCGAAGCCACCCTCTCCCACAAGGGGAGAGGGTGCACTGAATGTGTGGCGCCGCTGTTCAGCTCAACCAGAACCGCGGTGTCGCCGGCTCCAGCCTTCCGCCTGCACGCACCGGCGCGATCCGCAGCGCGAGCCCCGTCGCATCATCCGTCTCCACCGCGACGCCGCTGAGCGTCGCTACGCCCGCGGCCGGCTCGAACCTGCTTGATGGAATGCCCGACGTGAAGCGCCGCAGCGGCTCTTCCTTCTGCATGCCGATGATGGAATCGTAATCGCCGGTCATGCCGGCGTCGGTCATGTAGGCGGTGCCGCCGGCGAGGATCTGGTGATCGGCGGTCGGCACATGCGTGTGCGTGCCGACGACGAGGCTGGCGCGGCCGTCGCAGAAGAAGCCGATGCCCTGCTTCTCGCTGGTCGCCTCGCAATGGAAGTCGACGACGATGGCATCGGCCGCAACGCCGAGCGGGCAGGCACCGAGCTCGCGCTCGAGCGCGGCGAAGGGATCGTCGAACGGGGTCATGAAGACACGGCCGAGCGCGTTGACGACGAGCGCGTGCTTGCCGTTCTTGGTCTCGACCAGGGCGGCGCCGCGGCCGGGCGTGCCGCGCGGGTAGTTCGCGGGCCGCACCAGGCGCTCCGCGCGCTCGATGAACACCAGCGCCTCGCGCTGGTCCCAGGAATGGTTGCCGAGCGTCACCGCGTCGGCACCCGCATCGAGCAGCTCCTGGTAGATCGCCTCGGTGATGCCGAAGCCGCCGGCGGAGTTCTCGCCGTTGACGACGACGAAATCGAGCGACCAATCCTTGACCATGCCGGGAAGATATTCGGCAACTGCCGTACGCCCGGCGCGGCCGACGACATCACCCACGAAGAGAATGCGCAACTTCAGGACTCCGGAAATCGAACACGTCGGTTTCCGTTAGCACATAATCCAGCGCGACGTCGTGTGATAGTGCCGGAACCGCCTCGATCTCCTGCGCGGCGAAGGCGAGCCCGATGCCGATGATGTGCTTGGTCTTGCGCAAATGCGCGAAGGTGAAGTCGTAATGCCCCGCGCCATAGCCGATGCGATGGCCGAGGCGGTCGAACGCGGCGAGCGGCGTCAACATGATGTCCGGGACGACCTCGGCGGCCGCGGGCGACGGCTCGGGAATGCCGAGCGGCCCGAGCATCAGCCGATCGTTCGGATACCAGATTCGGAAGATCAGCGCTTGGCCGCGCGCGGTGACGCAAGGAAGCGCGAGCCGCGCACCTTGCTCGGCGAGCTTCACCATCAGCGGCGCGGGGTCGATCTCGCTACGGATTGGCGAATAGCCGGAGATGATACTTCCAGGTGGCGGCGTGAACGGCAGGCCGCGCTTGGCGAGCTTTGCAGCGGCTGTGATGCGCTTCTTCTCGCTGAGCGCGTCGCGCTTGGCGAGGGCCTTGGCACGCAGTTCGGCTTTGGAGTTGGTCATGCGCTGGGTCCCGATGTCATCACCCGCCTTGTGCGCACTTGCGCACTGGGGCGGGTGATCCAGTATTCCAGAGGCGGTGATGCTCACACTCGAACGCCGCGGCGTACTGGATGCCCCGCTTTCGCGGGGCATGACACTGTACCTAACCGCCGCAGCTAGACGCGCAAATCTCGACAGGCACGAACCAGAAGGAAGCAAAAGCGCGAGGCCGCGGACGCCGTTGAAGCACTCGATCCCGGAGTTCCCTACGAAAGTAGGTGGGCACCATATGTCCGGGCCCACGGGCCCGGCCAGGGACAGTTCCCTAAAGGATCGATAAGGCCCCGGGGATATTATGGCTCCTGACGCGCGTCGCAGCCTCGCATCCGCAATCTAACAACGATACTGACGAATCGCCAGCCCAAGGGCAGCGAGCCCCCAATTAGCCGATCGCGATCCCACCGCCGACGGTCCGGTTCAGGACCTGGGTCGACTTCTCGATACGTTCGGCCGCGGCATTCAGCGCATTGACCACCGCGGTCTGAGTCATCCGGGCGCGCTCGACGGCGGCGTTGCGGAAATCCCGCAGCTCGTTCAATTCCTGCTCCATGGTGCGGATGCGGTTGCCCGCATCGACCAGTTCATCGCAGGCGGTCAGCGCCGCCATCACGGTGAGCCGAGCATCGCCGATCTCGCCGAATTTTCCGCGCAGCGACTGGATGCGCGTTTCCAGACCTTCGGCAAGTTTCAACAGCCGCACCTCCTGGCCTTCCTCGCAGGCCATGCGATATTGCCGGCCGTTGATGGTGACGTTGATGTGGCTCATCCATCCTCTCCGGTATCGAGCACCGAACGTATCGTGACGATCGCGGAGTCCAGCTTCTCCGAGATCTCGCGATTGGTGCGCTCGAGCTTGCGCGCCTTCACCAGCGCGCCGTCGAGTTCATCGGCCAATCGCGAGCGATCGGCGCCGAGCGCCTGGATGCGCGTCGCAAGTTCGTTCTCGTCGCGATCGGCATCGCGCCGCCGTTCGACTGCGCTTTCGAGCGCATCGAGCGCTGCCATGAGTCTGCGGGTCGCGATCTCGATCTCGACAGCAGACGATTCCGTCATGGCGGAACTGTTTGACACGCGATCGTTCATGCAGTCAGCGGCGGAACCTTGTGGCCTTTGTCCCCGGGGCCTGCCGTCCGGCAAAAGACTCGGTTCGGCAAGCGGTTACAAGCAGAAATTTACGTGGCAGGGAAGCGATGCGCAACGCCGCTGCGAAACTATGCACCGATAAGCAACTTTTGCGGCCAAACGGGCGTTTGATTGCCTTGGACTCCCGGAACCGAGATGCTATCCCCACCCTCGATCCCAGAGGCCGCCAGGCTCTTCCCATGCGGCTCCATGCCACCGCCAAGCACTTCATTTCAGACGGATTTTCAATATGACGCAGGTCGACCACACCCGTATGGCCAACGCGATCCGCGGGCTCTCGATGGATGCTGTCGAGAAGGCGAAATCGGGCCATCCCGGCCTGCCTATGGGCGCCGCCGACATCGCCACGGTGCTGTTTACACAGTTCCTGAAGTTCGACGCCGCCGCGCCGAACTGGCCCGACCGCGACCGCTTCGTGCTGTCGGCCGGCCACGGCTCGATGCTGCTCTATTCGCTGCTCTATCTCACCGGCAATGCCGACATGACGCTGGACCAGCTCAGGTACTTCCGTCAGCTCGGCTCGCTGACGCCGGGGCACCCCGAAAACTTCCACACCAAGGGCATCGAGACCACCACCGGCCCGCTCGGCCAGGGCATCTCGACCGCCGTCGGCATGGCGCTGGCCGAGAAGATGCTGGCCGCCGAGTTCGGCAAGAAGATCGTCGACCACCACACCTTCGTGCTCGCCTCCGACGGCGACCTGATGGAAGGCGTGTCGCAGGAAGCGATCGCGATGGCGGGACACTGGAAGCTCAACAAGCTGATCGTGCTCTACGACGACAACGGCATCTCGATCGACGGCCCGACCTCGATCTCCGATTCCGTCGACCAGGTGAAGCGCTTCAAATCGGCAGGCTGGGCCGCCGAGAAGATCGACGGCCAGGACCAGGCCGCGATCGCCGCCGCCATCACGCGCGCGAAGAAATCGAACAAGCCGACGCTGATCGCCTGCCGCACCACCATCGGCTACGGCGCGCCGCATAAGGCCGGCACCGCGAAGGCGCATGGCGAGGCGCTCGGCGCCGACGAGCTCAAGGCCGCCAAGGAGAATCTCGGCATCTCGCTCGAGCCGTTCTCTGTGCCGGACGACGTGCTGAAGGCGTGGCGCGAAGCCGGCAGCCGTGGCGCTGCCGCGCGCCAGGAATGGGAAGGCCGGCTCGGTGAGCTCGGCAGCCGCAAGCGCGCCGAGTTCGAGCGCCGCTTGCGCCATGAGCGCCCCGCCTCGCTCGCGAAGGCGCTGCGGGCGCACAAGAAGGAGCTCTTGGAGAAGCCGCTGACGGCCGCGACCCGCAAGTCCTCGGAAGCGGCGATCGAGGCGATTGCCGCCGCGATGCCGATGGAGTTTGTGGCGGGCTCGGCCGACCTCACCGGCTCCAACAACAACAAGGCGAAGTCGGCGACCGCGTTCTCCGCCAAGACGCCAAAGGGCCGCTTCATCCATTACGGCATCCGCGAGCACGGCATGGCCGCGGCACTGAACGGCATCTTCCTGCACGGCGGCTTTGCGCCGAACGGGGCAACCTTCCTGGTGTTCACCGACTATGCGCGGCCTGCGATGCGCATTGCCGCGTTGATGGGCGCCGGCGTCGTCTACGTGATGACGCACGACTCGATCGGTCTCGGCGAGGACGGCCCGACGCACCAGCCGGTCGAGCATCTCGCCGCGCTGCGCGCCATGCCGAACATGCGCGTGTTCCGTCCCTGCGACGCCATCGAGGTCGCCGAGTGCTGGGAGCTTGCGCTCAACCGTATCGACGGCCCGACGGTGCTGGCGCTGACGCGGCAGAACCTGCCGCAACTCCGCACCACCGCGCCGAACGAAAATCCCTGCCAGCACGGCGCCTACGAGCTGGTCGCCGCCGAGGGCGAAGCCAAGGCGACCCTGTTCGCCTCGGGCTCCGAGGTCGAGATCGCGGTTGCAGCCCAGAAGCAGCTCGCCGAACGAGGCATCCCGTCGCGGGTGGTCTCGGTACCCTCACTCGAGCTGTTGTTAGCGCAACCAGAGGCCAAGCGGGCGGCGATCATCGGCAACGCACCGGTCAAGGTCGCGATCGAGGCCGCGGTGCGCTGGGGCTGGGATGCCGTGATCGGCCAGGATGGCGAATTCGTCGGCATGCATTCCTTCGGCGCGAGCGCGCCGGCGAAGGACCTTTTCAAGCACTTCGGCATTACTGCCGAGGCTGCGGTTAACGCTGTGCTGAAGCGCGTTTCCTGAGAGTTGAGCTTGCCCTGAAAAAGGACTACGTAACTTCTCATATGATCACGCACCGCCCGGCCGAACCGGGCGTCCGCCCTAAAAAACCCTCGCCGGCGCGCTACGCGCGTCGCGCGGGATGACAAACGTCATTGAACGGTCATAAGGAGACGAAACATGGCAGTCCGCGTCGGAATCAACGGTTTTGGCCGTATCGGCCGCAACGTCCTGCGGGCTATCGCCGAGTCCGGCCGCAAGGATATCGAGGTCGTCGGCATCAACGATCTCGGCCCGGTCGAGACCAATGCCCACCTGCTCCGCTTCGACTCAGTCCATGGCCGTTTCCCCGGCACCGTCACCGTCGAGGGTGACTCGATCAACGTCGGTGGCCACAAGATCAAGGTGACCGCCGAGCGCGATCCCTCGAAGCTGCCCTGGAAGGATCTCGGCGTCGACATCGCGCTGGAATGCACCGGCATCTTCACCTCGAAGGACAAGGCCTCCGCGCATCTGACCGCTGGCGCCAAGCGCGTGCTGGTCTCCGCGCCCGCCGACGGCGCCGACGCCACCATCGTCTACGGCGTCAACCACGACACGCTGACCAAGGATCACCTGGTCGTCTCGAACGGCTCCTGCACCACCAACTGCCTTGCGCCGGTCGCCAAGGTGCTGAACGACCTCGTCGGCATCGAGACCGGCTTCATGACCACGATCCACGCCTACACCGGCGACCAGCCGACGCTGGACACGCTGCACAAGGATCTCTACCGCGGCCGCGCCGCGGCGATGTCGATGATCCCGACGTCGACCGGTGCTGCGAAGGCGATCGGCCTCGTGCTCCCCGAACTCAAGGGCAAGCTCGACGGCGTCGCGATCCGCGTGCCGACCCCGAACGTCTCGGTCGTCGACCTCAAGATCGTCGCCAAGCGCGCGACCGACGCCAAGGAAGTCAACGCGGCGATGAAGCGCGCGTCCGAGCAGCAGCTCAAGGGCATTCTCGGCTACACCACGGCGCCGAACGTCTCGATCGACTTCAACCATGATCCGCACTCCTCGACCTTCCACGAGGACCAGACCAAGGTGCAGAACGGCACGCTGGTGCGCGTGATGTCCTGGTACGACAACGAGTGGGGCTTCTCGAACCGCATGGCGGACACCGCCGTTGCGATGAGCAAGGTGCTGTAACGGAGGCGCAATGCTTCCGCACTGGATCGGCATCCCCGGCGCCATCGTGCTGATCGCGTTGATCGCATACGGTGTGCGCCAGGGGATGAAGATCACGACCCGGCAGGAAGGTGATCCGCCACAGCACCAGCCGCCGGGCCCGAATTAGCCCCGAAGTAAGCGAGTGATCAGGACATGGCCAGCTTCCGCACTCTCGACGACGTCGACGTGAAGGGCAAGCGCGTACTGCTGCGCGTCGATCTCAACGTGCCCATGGAGAACGGGCGCGTTACCGATGCAACGCGGCTCGAGCGCGTCGCGCCGACCATCACGGAGCTCTCGGACAAGGGCGGCAAGGTCATCCTGCTCGCGCATTTCGGCCGGCCGAAGGGACGCGACGCCAAGGAGTCGCTCAAGCCCGTCGCCGAGGCGCTGTCGCAGGTCGTGAAGAAGCCCGTCGCCTTCGCCGACGACTGCATCGGCGAGCCCGCGGCCACCGCCGTGGCGGCGCTGAAGGACGGCGACATCCTGTGCCTGGAAAACACCCGCTTCCACAAGGAAGAGGAAAAGAACGATCCTGCCTTCGTCGCAGAGCTCGCCAAGCTCGGCGACATCTGGGTCAACGACGCGTTCTCGGCGGCGCATCGCGCCCACGCCTCGACCGAAGGCCTCGGTCACAAGCTGCCGGCCCATGCCGGCCGCACCATGCAGGCCGAGCTCGAGGCGCTGGAGAAGGCGTTGGAAGCTCCCACCAAGCCGGTCATCGCGATCATCGGCGGCGCCAAGGTGTCGACCAAGATCGACCTGCTCGAAAACCTCGTCAACAAGGTCGACGCGCTCGTGATCGGCGGCGGCATGGCCAACACCTTCCTGCACGCGCAGGGCGTCGCAGTCGGCAAATCGCTGGCCGAGAAGGATCTCGCCGCCACCGCTCTACGCATCGTGGAGAAGGCTTCAGCGGCGAACTGCGCCATCATCCTTCCGGTCGATGCCACTGTCGCCTACCACTTCGCGGCCAATGCGCCGTCCCACGCCTACGGCCTCGACGCGATTCCGGCCGACGGCATGATCCTCGACGTCGGCCCGCAATCGATTGCGCGCATCCATGCCGCCATCGACGATGCCGCGACACTGGTCTGGAACGGACCGCTGGGTGCCTTCGAGCTGCAACCGTTCGACCGCGGCACCGTTGCGGCGGCCAAGCACGCCGCCGAGCGCACCAAGGACAAGAAGCTGATCTCGATCGCAGGCGGCGGCGACACCGTCGCGGCGTTAAACCAGGCCGGCGTGGGCGCCGATTTCACCTACGTCTCGACGGCCGGTGGCGCATTTCTTGAATGGATGGAAGGCAAGCCCCTGCCCGGCGTCGAAGTTCTGCGCGTCAAGTAATCTATCGGCCGGACAGGCCCAAACGGGAGAAAAGGACAGATGGCTCGGATCACGTTACGTCAATTGCTCGACCACGCGGCGGAGAACGATTACGGCGTACCGGCCTTCAACATCAACAACATGGAGCAGGCGCTGGCGATCATGGACGCGGCCAACCAGGTCGACGCGCCCGTCATCATCCAGGCCTCGCGCGGTGCGCGCTCCTACGCCAACGATGTCATGCTCAAGCACATGATGGACGCGGTGACCGAGATCTATCCGCACATCCCGGTCTGCGTGCATCTCGACCACGGCAACGAGCCCGCGACCTGCATGACCGCGATCCAGGCCGGCTTCACCTCCGTGATGATGGACGGCTCGCTGAAGGTCGACGGCAAGACCCCCGGCGACTGGGGCTATAATGTCGGCGTCACCAAGACCGTGACCGACATGGCCCATCTCGGCGGCATCTCGGTCGAGGGCGAGCTCGGCGTACTCGGCTCGCTCGAGACCGGCATGGGCGACAAGGAAGACGGCCACGGCGCCGAAGGCAAGCTGTCGCACGACCAGCTCCTGACCAATCCGGACGAGGCCGTGAAGTTCGTCAAGGAGACCAAGGTCGACGCGCTCGCGATCGCGATGGGCACCTCGCACGGCGCCTACAAGTTCACCCGCAAGCCGGACGGCGACATCCTCGCCATGAACGTGATCGAGGAGATCCACCGCAAGCTGCCGAACACGCACCTCGTCATGCACGGCTCCTCGTCCGTGCCGCAGGACCTCCAGGACATCATCAACGCGCATGGCGGCAAGATGAAGCCGACCTGGGGCGTGCCGGTGTCGGAGATCCAGCGCGGCATTAAGAACGGCGTGCGCAAGATCAACATCGACACCGACAACCGCATGGCCATGACCGGCCAGATCCGGAAAGTGCTCAAGGACCATCCGGAAGAGTTCGATCCGCGCAAGTACCTGAAGCCCGCCATGGAGGCGATGACCAAGTTGTGCAAGCAACGGCTCCAGGAGTTCAACACCGCGGGCCAGGCCTCCAAGATCAAGAAGGTCCTGACCACCGCCGAGATGGCCAAGCGCTACGCCAAGGGCGAGCTCGACCCGAAGGTGGCGTGATCTATCCCTCCCTCTCCCCGCTCTTCGCGGGGAGAGGGTTGGGGTGAGGGGCTGCCTCAACGTTCACGGTAGCAGGACGAATTCGCGGAGAGCCCCCCTCACCCGGAATCCGCGCTTTCAGCGCGCATTCCGACCTCTCCCCGCAAGCGGGGCGAGGTAAAGGCCCAGCCGGCCCAACGCCTACCCCAGCCGATGCCCCTTTACCCTGCGACGAACGTTAACTCGGCAATTGCCCGAGAACGGTCTATTTTCGCAGGCAAGGGCAGAATCGTTTTGGGAGGACCTCTCGATGAATCTGACTGAGCTCAACAGGATCGCGACCGCCATGGTCGCTCCCGGCAAGGGAATCCTTGCCGCCGACGAATCTTCCGGCACCATCAAGAAGCGTTTTGACGCGATCGGCGTGGAATCGACCGAAGCCAACCGCCGTGACTATCGCGAGATGCTGTTCCGGTCGAAGGAGGCCATGAGCCAGTACATCTCCGGCGTCATCCTGTTCGACGAGACGATCTGGCAGGACGCCAAGGACGGCACGCCGCTGATCAAGCTGATCGAGGAGAGCGGCGCCATTCCCGGCATCAAGGTCGATGAGGGCACGCAAGCCCTGCCGATGTGCCCGGGCGAACTCGTCACGGTCGGGCTCGACAAGCTCGCCGAGCGCTTGAAGAAATATCATGAGCGCGGCGCGCGCTTCGCCAAATGGCGCGCGGTGATCGATATCGGCAGCGGCATCCCCTCGATGACGGCGATCCGCGTCAACGCGCATGCGCTGGCGCGGTATGCCGCGCTGTGCCAAGCCACGCAGATCGTGCCGATCGTCGAGCCGGAAGTGCTGATGGACGGCGATCATGACATCGACCGCTGCTTTGAGGTGACCCAGCGCGTGCTCAACAAGACGTTCCAGGAATTGCGCGTGCAGCGCGTCGCGCTCGAAGGCATGGTGCTCAAGCCCAACATGGCGATATCAGGCAAGAAGTGCGCAAAGCAGGCCTCCGTGGAGGAGGTCGCGGAGAAGACGGTGCGGCTCCTGAAGTCCTGCGTGCCGGCGGCGGTGCCCGGCATCGCCTTCCTTTCCGGCGGCCAGTCGGACGAGGAAGCGACCGCGCATCTCAACGCGATGCACAAGCTCGGTCCGCTACCGTGGGGACTGACCTTCTCCTACGGCCGCGCATTGCAGGCCGCGCCGCAGAAGGCCTGGTCGGGCAAGGCCGAGAACGTCGCAGCCGGGCAACGTGCCTTCAGCCATCGCGCGCGGATGAACGGCCTTGCCGCGAAGGGCGAATGGACGAGCAGCCTGGAAAAGAAGGCGGCCTAGACTTGTCGGACAAATCGCCTCCGCCGCGCCCGGCGCCGCGCCTCTATCTCGCGACGCCGATCGTCGATGATCCCGCCTCGCTCCTCGCCGAGTTGCCTGGCCTGCTCGCATCCGCGGATGTCGCAGCCGTCCTGCTGCGGCTGAAACAGACCGACCAGCGCACCATGATCTCGCGGATCAAGGCCTTCGCACCGGTCGTGCAGAACACGGGCGCCGCGCTGCTCATCGACGGCCACAGCGAACTGGTCGCGCGCGGCGGCGCCGATGGTGCGCACCTCTCCGGCATCGCCGCGCTGGAAGAGGCGGTGCCCTCGCTCAAGCCCGATCGCATCGCCGGCGTCGGCGGGCTCACCACGCGGCACGATTCCATGAGTGCGGGCGAGATGGGCGCGGACTATGTGCTGTTCGGCGAGCCGGATGCAGAGGGCCAGCGGCCGTCGGCCCAGGCCATCGCCGAGCGGCTGGACTGGTGGGCGGAGCTGTTCGAGCCGCCCTGCGTCGGCTTTGCCACTTCGCTCTCGGAAGCCCACGACTTCGCCGGCAGCGGCGCCGATTTCGTGCTGGTCGGCGATCTCATCTGGGGCGATCCACGCGGGCCTAAGGCCGCGCTGGTCGAGGTCGACGCCGCCATCAAGAAAGCCTATGCGGCTCCCCCCGCGCGCCAGGGGCACGGCTAGCGGCAGACCATGAAGCTCTCTCGCATCACCTTCTTGGCCACGCTGGCTCTGACAGCGCCCGCGGCCGCGCAACTCCAGATCACTCCGCCGGCGGCAACTCCGAGCGCGCCCTCCGCAAAACCCAACGAAAAGCCCAAAGAAGCGCCCAAAGAAACGCCAAAGACGAAGCCGCACACGATCACAAAGAAGAAGGACGCCACGCCGTCGCCAAAGCCGTCGGCATCGCCGAGCCCGCCGCCCGCCGCCACCGTGATCCCCGCACCCCCGACCGACAATTCCAATGTCGATCTGGTGTTCGGCGCTTATCAGCGCGGCCAATACAAGACGGCCTTCGATCTCGCCACCAGCCGCGCCCAGGCCGGCGATCCCAAGGCGATGACCATGCTGGGCGAGCTCTATGCCAATGCTATGGGCATCAAGCGCGACTACGCCAAGGCGGTGGAATGGTACAAACGCGCCTCGGATGCCGGCGACCGCGAGGCGATGTTCGCACTGGCGATGATGCGCATTGCCGGTCGTGGCGGACCGGTCGACAAGAGCGAGGCGGTCAAGCTGATGGCGTCCGCCGCCAAGCTCGGCGAGCCGAAGGCCGCCTACAATCTCGCGCTGCTTTATCTCGACGGGCAGACGCTGCCGCAGGACGTCAAGCGCTCCGCCGAGCTGCTCCGCCAGGCGGCCGATGCCGGCCTGCCCGAGGCGCAATACGCGCTCGCGACCTTCTACAAGGAAGGCACCGGCGTACCGAAGGACCCCGACAAGGCGGTGCGGCTCTTACAGGCGGCCTCGCTCGCCGACAATGTCGATGCCGAGGTCGAATACGCGATTGCCATGTTCAACGGCACCGGCACGCCGAAGAACCAGCCGGCCGCCGTCGCGTTGCTCCGCAAGGCGGCGCGCCAGAACAGCGCCATCGCGCAGAACCGGCTGGCCTGGGTGCTGATCAACGGCATGGGCACGCCGGTGGACAAGGTCGAGGGGTTCAAATGGCACATCGTCGCCAAGACCGCCGGCAAGGGCGATCCGGAGCTCGACAAGCAATTGGCCGATTTACCGGCCGACGACCGGGCCAAGGCCGAGGCCGCCGCCAAGAAATGGCTCGGGACCAAATGACTTGACGCAATGACTTGACGCAAAGCCCCTCGCAGGGCACCCAATCCCCTCAAATGGGCGCGGTTCCGCGCCGTCTCTCCCCCGATCAAGACCAGAGCTCATGCTGTATTCCGCCACTATCAATGTCATGGTCAAGGCAGCGCGTCGCGCCGGCCGCAGCCTCAAGCGCGATCTCGGCGAGATCGAGCATCTCCAGGTCTCGCTGAAGGGTCCCGCGAATTTCGTCTCGCTCGCCGACAAGCGCGCGGAAGAGATCCTCTACCAGGACCTCGCCAAGGCCCGGCCCGGCTACGGCTTCATCGGCGAAGAGGGCGGCACCCGTGAGGGCACCGACAAGAGCCACACCTGGATCGTCGATCCCCTGGACGGCACCACCAACTTCCTGCACGGCATCCCGCAATTCGCCATCTCGATCGGGCTCGCGCGCGAAGGTACTGTCATCGCGGGCGTGATCTACAATCCCGCCAACGACGAGCTCTACATCGCCGAGCGCGGCAAGGGCGCCTTCCTCAACGACCAGCGCCTGCGCGTCGCCGGCCGCCGCCAGCTCAACGAATGCGTGGTGGCCTGCGGCCTGCCCCATATCGGCCGCGGCGACCACGAGGAATTCCGCCGCGAGATGACCGCGATCCAGAACCGCGTCGCAGGCCTGCGTCGCTTCGGCGCCGCCTCGCTCGACCTCGCCTTCGTCGCCGCCGGCCGCCTCGACGGCTACTGGGAGCGCAACCTCTCCCCGTGGGACATCGCCGCCGGCCAGATCATGGTCAAGGAAGCAGGCGGCACCGTGAGCGACATCGAAACGCCGGGCGATGCGCTGACAACCGGCCACGTCGTGTGCGGCAACGAGTTCGTGCACGGCGAGCTGGTGAAGATCTTGCGGAAGGCGGCTTAGGGCGAAGGCCGCGCCGCGTACTGTCATCACCCGCGAAAGCGGGTGATCCAGTATTCCAGAGACGGCGCAGCTAGGATCGAGAAGCCGCGGCGTACTGGATGCCCCGCCTTCGCGGGGCACGACAGTATGCGTTATGGCTTCACCGGTGCCGGCGGTCCATACACTTCCGCCTTCGCCGCTTTCGGCTCCCGGTCCCCTGCGAGCACGCGCTGCACGGAGACGAAGAACACCGGCACCATCAAGAGCGCGAGGATGACCACCGCGATCATGCCGCCCATCACGACGGTGCCGAGCGATTGCTGGCTGGCACCGCCGGCGCCGTGGGCGATCGCCATCGGCAGCACGCCGCAGATGAAGGCAAGGCCGGTCATCAGGATCGGGCGGAAGCGCAGGCGGCAGGCCTCGATGGTGGCTTCCAGCAGCGGCTTGCCTTCCTTGCGCAGGTCCTTGGCGAACTCGATGATCAGGATCGCGTCCTTGGCGGCAAGGCCGATGATGGTGATCAGGCCGACGGTGAAATAGACGTCGTTCGGCAGGCCGCGCAGCATCGCCGCGATCACCGCGCCGGTGACACCGAGCGGCACGGTGAGCAGCACCGCGAGCGGAATGGTCCAGCTCTCGTAGAGCGCGGCCAGACACAGGAACACCACGAACACCGACAGCGCCAGCAGGAACGGCGCCTGCGAGCCCGACAGCTTCTCCTGCAGCGACTGTCCGGTCCATTCATAGCCGAAGCCGCGCGGCAGCCTGCCCGCAAGCTTCTCCATCTCGGCGATCGCATCGCCCGAGGTGAAGCCGGGCTTCGCCTCGCCGGAGATGCGCACGGCCGGATAGTAGTTGAAGCCGGCGATCTGGGTCGGACCGCGCGCCCATTCGACGGTTGCGAAGGACGAGAACGGCACGAGCTGGCCGCGGCTGTTCTTGACGTTGTAGTTGAGGATGTCCTCGGTCCTCATGCGGTCGCGGCTGTCGGCCTGGACCACGACGCGCTGCATGCGGCCGCGGTTCGGGAAGTCGTTGATGTAGTTCGAGCCGAGATTGGTCGAGATCGTGTTGTTGATGTCCTCGAACGTCACGCCGAAGGCGCCGGCCTTCTCGCGGTCGATCACGAGATTGACGACGCCCGCCTCGGGCAGGCCCTCGATATAGACCTTCTGCAGCACCGGGCTCGCATTGGCGTCCGCGATGAGCTGGTCGGCGGCGCGCATCAGGGCCGAATAGCCCTTCTGGCCGCGGTCCTGAAGGCGGAACGAGAAGCCCGAGGAGTTGCCGAGATTGTCGATCGGCGGCGGCTGCAGCGCCGAGATTTTTGCATCGCGGATCGAGGACAGGTCGCGGTTGATGTCCGAGACGATCGCGGCTGCCGAATCCTTCGGCCCGCGCTCCGACCAGTCCTTCAGCGTGATGAAGGCCTGCGCCGTGTTCATGCCCTGGCCGGAGAAGCTGAAGCCGGTGAGGAAGGTGACATCCTTCACGCCTGGCCGCTGCGCCAGATATTTCTCGACCTTCTCGATCACGGCCTCGGTGCGGGCATAGGACGAATCCGACGGCGTCTGCACGTCGGTGGTGACAAAGCCCTGGTCGTCGACGGGCAGGAAGCCGCCAGGCAGGTTGATGAAGGCCCAGGATAGGCCGACCAGTAGTGCCGCATAGACCAGCATCAGCCGGCCCGTGCGCTTGAGCGAGAAGGCGACGGTGCGGGAATAGCCCTCCTTGCCGCCTTCGAGCATGCGGTTGAACCAGCCGAACACGCCCTTCCGCGCGTGGCCATGGCCGGCCGCAACGGGCTTGAGCAACGTCGCGCACAGCGCCGGCGTCAGCGACAGCGCGAGGAAGGCGGAGAAGCCGATCGCGGCGACCATGGTGACGGAGAACTGGCGGTAGATGATGCCGACCGAGCCCGGGAAGAACGCCATCGGCACGAACACCGCCATCAGCACCAGCGTGATGCCGATGATGGCGCCGGTGATCTGCGACATCGCCTTGCGTGTCGCCTCCTTCGGCGGCAGGCCTTCCTCGGCCATGATACGCTCGACGTTCTCTACGACGACGATGGCGTCGTCGACGAGGATGCCGACCGCGAGCACCATGCCGAACATCGAGAGCATGTTGATGGAGTAGCCGGCAAGCAGCAGCGTGGTACAGGCGCCCAGGAGCGCCACCGGCACCACGATAGTCGGGATGATGGTGTAGCGGATGTTCTGGAGAAACAGGAACATCACCACGAACACCAGCACCACGGCTTCGACCAGCGTCGTCAGCACCTTCTTGATCGAGGCCTCGACCACGGGCGTGATGTTGTAGGGGATCTCGTAGCTGATATTGGCCGGGAAGAAGCGCGACAGCTCCTTCATCTTCTCTTCGACCGCGCTCGCGGTCGCGAGCGCATTGCCGGTCGGCGACAGCAGCACCGAAAGACCCGCGGTCGGCTTGCCGTTCAGCCGCGTATTGAACTGGTAGCTGAGGCCGCCGACCTCGACGCGCGCGACGTCGCGCAGGCGCACGGTCGAGCCATCGGGATTGGCGCGCAAGATGATGGCGCCGAATTCATCGGGCGAGGAGAGCTGGCCCTTGACCAGCACCAGCGAGGACGTGCGCTGGTTCGCGGTCGACGGCTCGGCGCCGATGCTGCCCGAGGCGACCTGCGCGTTCTGCGCCGCGATCGCCTTGTTGACGTCGTCGGCCGTCAGCCCATAGCCGACGAGCTTGGCCGGATCGACCCAGACGCGAAGCGACCGCTCCGTCGAATAAAGCGTGGCGCGGCCGACGCCGGGGATGCGGCGGATCTCGCCGAGCACGTTGCGGATCATGAAGTCGCCGAGCCCGACTTCATCCAGGCTGCCGTCGGTCGAGTTCAGCGTGATGATCTGAAGCACTGCGCTCGAGGCTTCCTCGATCAGAATGCCTTGCTGGATCACCGCACGCGGCAGGCGCGCCTCGACGCGCTTGATGCGGTTCTGCACCTCGACCGAGGCCGCGCCGGTGTCGGTGCCCGGCACGAAATTGGCAATGATCTCGACCTGGCCGAGCGAGTCGCTGGTGGATTCGAAATTGAGGATGCCGGAGGCGCCGTTGAGCTCCTCCTCGATCAGGCGCGTAACGCTGTTGTAGAGGTTTTCCGGCGAGGCGCCCGGGTAGCTCGTCGAGATCGAGATCGAGGGCGGCGCGATGATCGGATATTGCGCGATCGGCAGCAGCGGGATCGCGATCGCGCCGATCAGACAGATGAATAGCGCGACGACCCAGGCGAAGATCGGCCTGTCGATGAAGAAGCTCGGCATGGCGCGTTACCGCGTGACCTGCTGCGCGTGCCGGTTGTCCGCGGTCGCATCCGCTTCCGACCAGGATTGCGGCTTGACCTTGTCGCCGGCCGCGAACTTCTGGAAACCTTCGACCACGACCTTGTCGCCGGCCTTCAGCCCGTCGGTGACGAACCAGATGCCGTCCTGCACCGAACCGGTGCGCACCGCCTGCACCGCGATGCGATTGTCGTCCTTGACGACGAACACCTCGCTGCCGCCGCCGCCATTGCGCTGAATCGCCTGCTGCGGCACCGCGATCGCGTCGGAGTCGAGACCCTGGTCGATGCGCACGCGGACATACATGCCCGGCAAGAGCTCGCGCTTGGGATTGCGGAACTCGCCGCGCAGGGTCACCTGCCCGGTATGGGCGTCGACCTTGGCATCGGAGAAAAGCAGCTTGCCGTCGAGCGAATAAAGGGTGTTGTCGTCGAGCACGAGGCGCACCTTGGCGGCATCGGCGGCGATGCGCTCGAGGTCGCCGCTCTCGAAGGCGCGGCGGAGCTGGTTGAGCTCGGTCACCGACTGGGTGAAGTCGGCATAGATCGGATCAAGCTGCTGGATGGTGGCGAGATTGGTCTCGTTCTGGACCGCGAGCGCGCCCTCGCTGACCAGGGCCGCGCCGACCACGCCGTCGATCGGCGCGCGCACGGTGGCGTAGTCCAGATTGAGTTTTGCGCGCGCGAGCTCGGCCTTGCGGCCCTCGACCTCGGCATGGGCCTGGCGCTCGGCCGCAACCGCCTTCTCATTCTCGGCTTCGGGGGCAGCGCGCTGGCTCGTGAGCGTGGCAATGCGGCGCGCCTGCTGCTGCGCCTGCATCAAGGCCGCCTCGGCCTTGGCGAGCGCCGCTTCGTTGGCCATCACCTCGACCTCGAACGGGCGCGGATCGATCCGGTAGAGCGGATCACCCGCCTTCACCTCGCTGCCCTGACGGAACAGGCGCTCGACCACGATGCCGGAGACGCGAGGCCGCACTTCGGAGACGCGCGTCGGCGCGATGCGGCCGGGCAGTTCGCGCACCACGGCGCGCGGCTGCGGCTTGACGACGACGATGCTGACATCGGGGTCGGCGGGCTGGGTGGCGGAGGAGATGGCTGAGCTGGATTCGTCGCAACCTGCAAGCAGCGGCGCGAGGGCCGCGAGCATCAATGCAACGCATGCCGATCGCGCACGAAGTCCTGACATGGAGAGAAGTGCCCCGAAGTTGTTGATACTGAATCACGCTCCGCGCGAGCCCGTTCTGGGCAATTCCGCGCGGTTGATGCCGTCAAAATAGAATGGACGTGCTGCGACGCAACGCATGATCCGGGCGGCTCAATGTCACACGGCCTATCGTGCTGAGTTCAGGCCGCTTTTCTGGATTCACCGGATTGTGAGTCGGGTTCCATCGCTGCGCGCTGCGACAGAACATCGCAATAATTCGGCTGCCATCGTCCGATCGTGGCCGACGCGCCGCTGAGGAAATGCTGCGCGATCGAAGTGCGGTTTCGGCCTTGGGTTCCCTGCCTGCCCGAATTCGGCGATCGGGCGCTTTTTTTGGGCTCGCGCTGTGCCATAGTGCGGGCCGCTCAGGCTTTCGTAACGGATGACATCGGCTATGCGCACGCCGTCAGGCACCTCGCCTCACATGGACATCGAACTCACCAAACTGTCGTCGCCCAGCGTGTTTCTCGTGCGGATGCTCGTCTTCCTGGTGCTCTGCACTCTGATCTCCGTGGTGCTCTACAAGCAGATAGCGAATGCCTTTTTCTTCAATCCGGGCCTCAACGCGCTGATCGGGGCGGTCCTTGTCATCGGCATCATTCTCTCCTTCCGGCAGGTCATCCGGCTCTATCCAGAAGTGAGGTGGGTCAACAGCTTCCGGATTGCCGACCCGGGGCTGGTGCCGAGCGGCCACCCGCGGTTGCTGGCGCCGATGGCGGCGATCCTCGGCGGCGAGCGGACCGGACGCATGACGATCACGCAGCAGACCATGCGCCATCTGCTCGACTCGATCGCGACGCGCCTCGACGAAGCCCGGGATATCTCCCGCTACCTGACCGGACTCTTGGTCTTCCTCGGCCTGCTTGGCACCTTCTGGGGCCTGATCGAGACGGTCGGCTCGGTTGGCGCGATTATTGGCGGCCTGAAGGTCGGCGGCGATGCCGGCGCGCTGTTCGACACGCTGAAAGAGGGCCTCGCCGCCCCGCTCGGCGGCATGGGCATCTCGTTCTCGAGCTCGTTGTTCGGCCTCGCCGGCTCGCTGATCCTCGGCTTTCTCGACCTGCAATCGAGCCAGGCCCAGAACCGCTTCTACACCGACCTCGAAGACTGGCTCGCCACCACCGTGCGCGAATATGGCCGCGGCGAGGTGACCGTCGCAGCCGGCGGCGGCGTCGCCGGCGGCGAGCTGCAGGCCGCGGTCGAGCGGCTGCGTTCGGTGCTGGAAGAGGGCAGCGCGAGCCGCGGCACCACGGCCGCGATGGCAAGCCTTGCCGAAGCCATCCAGGCGCTGGTCTCGCACATGCGCACCGAGCAGCAGATGATCCGCGAATGGGCCGACGGCCAGGGCGAGCAGAACCGCGAGATCCGGCGCCTTCTGGAACGCATCGCGCGCCAGCCGGAGAAGAGTTGAGGATTCGCTGAGCCCAGCGCGTTACTTAAGATGTGGGTCCCGGCTCTGCGGAGCAGCGTTGCACGCTGCGCCGCGTCCGGGACTCGGAAGTGGAGATAAACGAAATGGCTCTAGCCCGCGCCCGCCGCAGCGACGGCCCCTTCAATTACTGGCCCGGATTCGTCGACGCGCTGTCGACGCTGGTGCTGTCGATCGTGTTCCTGTTGTCGGTGTTCCTGGTCGTGCAGTTCTTCCTGTCGCAGGAGGTGACCGGCAAGGACAAGGCGCTGGAACAGCTCAACGCCAAGATCGCGCAGCTCAACGAACTCTTGTCGCTGGAGAAGCTGGGCAAGCTCAGCCTCGACGACCAGGTGGCACAGCTCAAGGCCGGCCTCGCTTCCGCCGAATCCGAGCGCGACCGCATGAAGGGCCTCTATGAGGGGCTCGCCAGTGCCGGCAACGACGCGCAAGGCAAGACCACCGAGCTCAACAAGGCGCTGGACTCGGAGAAGGCCGTCTCGGCCCGGGCGCTCGCCCAGATCGAGGTGCTGAACCAGCAGATCAGCGCGCTGCGGCGGCAGCTCGCGGCGCTCGAGGAAGCGCTCGATGCCTCCGAGAAGCGCGACAAGGAATCGCAGAGCCGGATCGCCGATCTCGGCGCGCGCCTCAACGTGGCGCTGGCGCAGCGCGTGCAGGAATTGTCGCGCTATCGCTCCGAATTCTTCGGCCGCCTGCGCGCCATTCTCGGCAATCGTCCCGACATCCGCGTCGTCGGCGACCGCTTCGTGTTCCAGTCGGAAGTGTTCTTCGACACCGGACAGGCGACCCTGTTGCCCGAGGGCCGCGCCGAGCTCGATACCGTGGCGAACGCGCTGATCGAGCTCGACAAGAAGATCCCGACGGAAATCGCCTGGGTGCTGCGTGTCGATGGTCATACCGACATGCGGCCGGTCAACGGCCCGAACTTCAAGTCCAACTGGGACCTGTCCGCGGCCCGCGCCATCTCGGTGGTGCAATATCTGATCTCGCTCGGTGTGCCGGCCCAGCGCCTGGTCGCCGCCGGCTTCGGCGAATTCCAGCCCCTCGACCCCGGCAACACCGAAGAGGCCTACAAGCGCAACCGCCGCATCGAGCTGAAGCTGACGGAGCGGTAGTGAGCGCCCTCCGCCTCCGCCCCTACCGCGCAGAGGACGAGGCCGCGTCCATCGACCTCTGGCATCGCACCTGGCAACAGGCTTATCCGCAGATCGACTTCGCGGCGCGCCTCGAATGGTGGCGCGAACGCTGGCGCAAGGACCTGGTGCCGAAGGCCTCAATCGTGGTCGCCGAACAGGACGCCGCGCTGATCGGCTTCGTCACCATCGACGGCGAAGGCTATCTCGACCAGCTCGTGGTCGATCCCGACCACTGGGGCTCGGATGCAGCGCGGCTGCTGGTGGATGAGGCCAAGCGCCTGTCACCGACCGGCGTCACCCTGCTCGTCAACAAGGACAACGCCCGCGCCATCCGCTTCTACGAGCGCAACGGCTTTGCGCATGCGGGCGACGACGTGAACCCAACCTCAGGACGGCCGGTGCTGCGGATGGCGTGGAAGCCGTAACGCGCCGCGTCCCAACTAAAATCTCGAAAACAACCCCATGCAAAGTAGAACCGCAGTCGCCGGCGGCGGGACGTAAGTGCATCAAGCCCAATCATTTACGGGCGCAATGGAGCAATCCAGGTCCTCTCCGCAGTCATGCCCCGCGCAGGCGGGGCATCCAGTAAGCCGCGGCTTCCCCGTATCCTCGCACTGCCTCTGGGATACTGGATCACCCGCTTTCGCGGGTGATGACACCGTGAGTGGGGCGCGGTCAGAACGCCTTACGCGCTCTCGAACTACGCGCCCTCGAACTGCAACCTTGCCAGCCTGGCATAAAGCCCGTTCGCCGCGACCAGCTCTGCATGCGTGCCCTGCTCGACGATCCTGCCCTGGTCCATCACCAGGATGCGGTCGCAGGAGAGCACGGTTGCGAGCCGGTGTGCGATCACCAGCGTGGTGCGGTGGCTCATCAGCTCTTCGAGCGCGGTCTGCACCAGCGTCTCGCTTTCGGCATCGAGCGCCGAGGTCGCCTCGTCGAGCAGCAAGAGCGGCGCATCACGCAGGATCGCGCGCGCGATCGCGATGCGCTGGCGCTGGCCGCCGGACAATGTCACGCCGCGCTCGCCGAGCGGAGTCTCGAAACCGTCGGGCAGGCGGCGAATGAACTCGGCGGCGTGGGCGAGCTCGGCGGCGCGCTCGACCTCGGCATCGGTCGCATCGGGTCGCCCGAAGCGGATGTTCTCGCGGGCGCTGGCGGCAAACACAGTCGACTCCTGCGGCACCAGCGCGATGCGTGCGCGGAAATCGCGCGGGTCGGCCGCCATGACCGGCACGCCGTCGAGCGAGATCGCGCCGCCCCGCGGATCGTAGAAGCGCAGCAACAGATGAAAGATCGTGCTCTTGCCGGCGCCGGACGGGCCGACGATCGCGACCTTCTCGCCGGGGCGCACCGTGAACGAGACGGCGTCCAGCACATTGACGTCGGGCCGCGCCGGATAGGCGAAGCTGACATGATCGAAGCCGACCTCGCCGCACGCCGGCGTCGGCAGCGCCCGCGGAGAAGCGGGCGCGGTGATCTCCGGCTGCACATGCAAAATCTCGAACAGGCGCTCGGCGGCGCCCGAGGCGGCCGAGACCTCACCCCAGACCTCGCTGAGCTGGCCGAGACCGGCGGCCGCGAACGCGGCATAGAGCACGAACTGGCCGAGCCGGCCCGGCGTGATGGCGCCGGTCAGCACGTCGTGCGAGCCGATCCAGAGAATCGCGACCACGCTGGCGAACACGATGAAGATGATGATGGCGGTGAGCACCGCACGCGCCTGGGTCGAGGTGCGCGCGGCCTCGTAGGCCTGCTCGACCTCGCCGCCGAACCGCTTCTCCGCCAGCCCCTCGCTGGTATAGGCCTGCACGGTGCGGATCGCGCCGACCAGCTCGCCGGCATAGGCCGAGGCATCGGCGAGCGTATCCTGCGCGTTGCGCGACAGCCGCCGCACCCAGCGTCCGAACGCGACCAGCGGCAGCACGATCAGGGGGATCGCCAGCAGCACGAAGCCGGACAGGCGCGGACTCGTGATCACCATCATCGCCGCGGCGCCGAGGAACATCATGAGGTTGCGCAGCGCGATTGAGACGGACGCGCCGACCGCGGATTTGATCTGGGTGGTGTCGGCGGTGAGGCGCGACACCAGCTCGCCGCTGCGCGCAGAGTCGAAGAAGGCCGGCGACAGCGAGAGCAGATGGGCGAAGACGTCGCGCCGGAGGTCAGCGACGATGCGCTCGCCGATCGTCATCACGAGGTAGTAGCGCGAGGCACTTGCGAGCGCGAGCACGGCGACCACCGCGATCATCACGGCAAAGTAGCTGTTGATCAGCGCGATGCCTTCCGGCGTGAGGCCGAAATCGATCATCCGCCTTACCGCGACAGGCACCAGCAGCGTCGTCAGCGCCGCGATCGTCAGCGCGACGAAAGCGAGCGCCGCCCGGCCGCGATAGCGGCTGACATAGGGCGCGAGCGCGAGCAGCGGACGCAGTCGCGCCCGGCCCTTCGCCGGCTGCTCGATCAGCTCCGCCTCGATCGACGGGGTCTCGGCAGGCCCGGCTTCGCCCTCATGGTACCGATGGTCAAGCCGTTCCACTGCGCTCATGACATCCCGACCCGATAGACAACTCCGCTCCACCTAGGCCGGTTGCCGGGGGAGTGGCAAATCCGGGATGTCCCTTAAGTGACAGCCCGGTTCTGCTTGTCCGGCAGTGGCTTGTTTTAGGGGTTTCCGTGCGGTATAGAGCCGGCCAAATCCGTCATCGATAGTCACTCAAGTGAGAGGCGCCGGGCGCCGGCGAATTGCCATGAAAGCCGAAATTCATCCGAATTATCATACGATTACGGTCGTGATGACCGACGGAACCGAGTACCAGACCCGCTCCACCTGGGGCAAGGAAGGCGACAAGCTCCACCTCGACATCGACCCGAAGTCGCATCCGGCCTGGACCGGCGGCGCCCAGCAGATCATGGATCGCGGCGGCCGCGTCTCGCGCTTCCAGAAGAAATTTTCCGGTTTTCTCAAAAAGGATTGATCCGGCCACTTCGGCCGCGAACGCAAAACGCCCCTGGGAGACCAGGGGCGTTTTTGTTTTCCGGGTTGTCATTCCGGGTTCGCGCTTCGCGCGCCCGGAATGACGGTGAATGGACTTACCGCTCGAACGCGGCCTTGAGCGCGTTCAGGTGCGGCACCAGCGGGTTGCCGATCGCGGCGTGATCGGTCGGCGGGGTGTGGATGGTGGTGTCGAGACGGCGCACACGCGCCTGCAGGCTCATCGAGCGGTGGATCAGATCCTGCAACTGCGCCGGCAGCTTCTCGATGGTATCGGCGGGACCGGGATCGGCGGCGGTGAGCTTGACCTTGGTCTTCTCGCGGTTGGCCTGGACGAGCGTCATCTCACCTTCCTTGACCGCGCGATGCAACAGCAGCCACGAGGCGAGCTGCATCAGGCGCGTGGTGAGACGCATGCTCTCGGTCGCGTAGGTGAGGCTGACGGCACGATCGAGCGCCTTGGCCTCAGTGCGGCCGGCGCCGTCGAGATAGGCGGCGGTTTCTTCGACGAGGTCCATCCCCTCACGGAACAGGGCGCCGAACGCCGCAGAATTGGTGAACCGCTCGCTGAGTTGAACGAGAGCGCCGTCGGCTTGCAAACGTTCCATGGTTAACGCCCCTTACGCAACTGTTACCGTCCGGCTTTGGCGCCGGCTTATGATGAACAAATCATTGCGCGGGCGGGAGGCGGAGTCCAGCGGCAAGCGCGGATATGGTTTCCGCGGGTCTTTCCTCGGAATACAACCGACGCGAGACAAAAAAGAGCCGCCGGAGACCGGCGGCTTTGAAAGTTGATAACAGGGAGGCGTCAAACAGAGTGGACAGGAGCCACTCGGTGTCCAAACGAGGACGGTTCCAGTCATAAACCCGAAAGCTTAATCGACCGTAAACGAGCAAATATTTTGAGAGTTCGTTAGCCATGTCGGTCATTGGCCGAGCGGGGTCCGCGCGTTTCTCTGTCCCGCCGTCATTCCGGGACGCGACGAAGTCGCGAGCCCGGAATCCATAGCCACGAGCGGACGGAATGGCCCGGCCCTATCAGCCTGCCTGTTTCAAAGGCCTGGATTCCGTGCTCGGCGCTGGCGCGCCGCCCCGGAATGACGCAGGGATGTTCGACGCCGCGCGTCGCAAAATGCGCGCGTTGCTACGACTTGAAGAAATTATTCGCCGCATCGCGCGAGGCGCGCTTCTTGGTGGCGGCTTCCTCTAACCTTGCGATTTCCGCCTTCAGCAGCGCGACGCGCTCGGTCAGCTCCTCCACCGACAATAGTGAGAGATCCTGTCCGATCTCGTGGCTGATCTTCTTGCGAGGCCGGTCGTCGTCTTCCATCGGCATCGTCGTTCCTCCTGCGTTCGCGCGGCCAAACGAGGCTGAGACGGTTGCCAGCGTGAAGCGCGCTGGCTAATCAATGGCCCACATTTCCATCTCGCACCCTTGCAAGGACAAATCATGGAAAAGCTGCCCGCGCAAATGACCGTGGTCGCCATCTCCAAGCCCGGCGGACCCGAGGTGCTGGTGCCGGAACAGCGGGCGCTGCCGCAGCCTGGCCCCGACGAGATCCTGATCAAGGTGCAGGCCGCGGGCGTCAACCGGCCCGACGTGGCGCAGCGCTCCGGGTCTTACCCGCCGCCGCCCGGCGCCAGCGACCTGCCGGGACTCGAGGTCGCCGGTGAGGTGGTGGCTGTCGGCAGCAACGCCAAGCGGCACAAGATCGGCGACAAGGTGATGTCACTCGTCGCCGGCGGTGGCTATGCGCAGTATTGCATCGCTCAGGACGGCCAGGCCATGAAGGTGCCCCCGGCGTTGTCGATCAAGGAAGCCGGCGCGCTGCCGGAGACCTTGATGACGGTCTGGCACAACGTGTTTGAACGCGGCGGGCTGAAGGCCGGCGAAACGCTGCTGATCCATGGCGGCTCCTCGGGCATCGGCACCATGGCGATCCAGCTTGCGAAAGCGTTCGGCGCGAAGGTGATCGTCACCGTCGGCTCGCAGGACAAGATCGATGCCTGCCTGAAGCTCGGCGCGGACCGCGCCATCAACTACAAGACCGAGGACTTCGTCGCTGTGGTCAAGGCGGAGACCAACAATGCCGGCGCCAACCTGATCCTCGACATGGTCGCCGGCGAGTATGTCGATCGCAACTATGATGCCGCAGCGGTCGACGGCCGCATCGTGCAAATCGCGACCCTCAACGGCCCCAAGGTCAACGTCAACATCGCCAAGGTGATGGTCAAGCGCCTGACGCATACCGGCTCGACGCTGCGCCCCCGTAGTAATGCGGACAAGGCGGCGATGGTGGCCGCGATCGAGGCGAAAGTGATGCCGCTTCTGAGCGAGGGCCGCGTCAAGCCACTGATGGACAGCAGTTTCCCGCTGGAAAAGGCCGCAGACGCGCACCGGCGGATGGAGACCAGCGCACATATTGGCAAAATTGTGTTGGAGGTCTAGGCCAACGGCCCACAGGGGATAAGCGGAAACCCTTTGATTTTCCTCGCTTTCGTGGCATCTATCGCAGAGCGCCGAACCGTCTCGTTCGTTCGGACAAACGCCTTGCACTGAAGAGTTTGCGTCGAACGCGGAGAACTGGCCTTGCGTCTGATCAGGTGCCTCGCGCCCATAGCGCTGGGCCTCATGATTCTTGTCGGCGCGTGCCCGGCGCGCGCGCTTGACGCCGTCAGCGTCCGCAGCGACGCGCCCGCGATCGACCTTACCGGCGTTCTCGAACATCAACGCAGCGACACCGACCGCATCCAGGTCTCCACCGCGCCCGGCACCGATGGCATCGTCCGCCGCATCGAGGTACGCGCCCGCGAAGGCGGCCAGAACTGGGTGGTGTTCGCGCTCGCCAACAATACCGACGACCAGCTCGACCGCCTGATCGTCGCCCCGCATTATCGCATCGTGTCATCGGGCCTGCTGTGGCCCGACCTCGGGCTGTCGCGCATCGCGACCATCACGCCCTCGGTCGGCGACCGACCGGAGCGTCAGGAAAGCGCGACCGCAGACGTGTTCCGCATCACGCTCGACCCCGGCGCCGTCGTCACCTTCGTCGCGGAATTGCGCACCGACAAGCTGCCGCAGCTCTATCTGTGGGAGCCGGAGGCCTATAAGGACAAGGTCAACTCCTTCACGCTCTACCAGGGCATCGTGATCGGCATCTCCGGCCTGCTTGCACTGGTGCTGACCATCCTGTTCGTGGTGAAGGGCAGCATCATGTTCCCGGCGGCCGCGGCGCTGGCCTGGGCGGTGCTGGTCTATATCGGCGTCGATTTCGGCTTCTGGGGCAAGGTGCTCGACATGTCGAACAACGCCGAGCGCATCTGGCGCGCGGCGGGCGAGGCGATCCTCGCGGCGACGCTGCTGGTGTTCCTGTTCGCCTATCTCAACTTGAGCCGCTGGCATGTGCGCTATTCGCACATCACCGTGGGCTGGCTCGCGTTCCTGGGCTCGCTGGTCGCGCTCGCTTTGTTCGATCCGGCCGTGGCCTCCGGCATCGCGCGCATGTCGCTGGTGCTGATTGCCTTCGCCGGCTTTGCGCTGATCGTCTATCTCTCCACCCACGGCTTCGACCGCGCCGTGCTGCTGATCCCGACCTGGTTCCTGCTGGTGGTCTGGGTGGTCGCGGCCGGTATGACGGTCGCCGGCTCGGTCACCAACGACATCGTCGGTCCGGCGCTGCTCGGCGGCCTCGTACTGATCGTGATGCTGATCGGATTCACGGTGATGCAGCACGCCTTCGCCGGCGGTGGCGCCACCACCGGCGTCGTCTCCGACATCGAGCGGCGGGCGCTGGCGCTGGCCGGCTCCGGCGACCTGATCTGGGACTGGGACGTGTCGGCCGACAAGGTTTTCACCAGCCCCGAGACAGAGGCCCTGCTCGGCCTGAAGCGCGGCACGCTGGAAGGTCCGGCCGCGTCGTGGCTCGAGGTGCTGCATCCGCTCGACCAGGATCGCTTCCGCGCCGCGCTCGACAGCGTGCTCGACCAGCGCCGCGGCCGCCTGGTGCAGGACTTCCGCCTGCGCACGCCGGACGGTCACTTCATGTGGTTCGCGCTGAAGGCGCGTCCCGTGGTCGGCTCGGACGGCGAGGTTTCGCGCGTGGTCGGCACCCTCACCGACGTCACCGAGCTGCGCAACGCGGAAGAGCGCCTGCTGCACGACTCCGTGCACGACAACCTCACCGGCCTGCCCAACCGCAAACTGTTCATGGACCGGCTCGGCGCGGTCGCGCATTTCGCCAAGACCATGCCGACGCTACGGCCGACGCTGATGGTGATCGACCTCGACCGCTTCAAGCAGGTCAACGATTCCGTCGGTATCGCGGTCGGCGATTCCATCCTCTTAACGCTCGCCCGCCGCCTCACCCGCATCCTGAAGCCGCAGGATACGCTGGCGCGGCTTGCCGGCGACCAGTTCGGCCTGATCCTGCTGTCGGAGCAGGATCCCGCCCGCATCACCGCCTTCGCCGAGACCATCCGCAAGACGATCCGCGCGCCGATCGCCTTCAACGACCGCGAGATCTTCCTGACCGCCTCGATCGGCCTCGCTTTGTCCGATCCGCAAGTGCAGCTCACCGACGAGATCATCAAGGATGCTGAGCTTGCGATGTATCATTCCAAGCGCATCGGCGGCGACCGCATCGACGTCTACAAGCCGGTGATGCGCGCCCGCAAGACCGACCGGCTGACGCTGGAAAGCGAGCTGCGCCGCGCCATCGAGCGCCAGGAGATCACGATCTTGTACCAGCCGATCGTGCGGCTGGAGGATCGTTCGATCGCCGGCTTCGAGGCGCTGTCGCGTTGGGATCATCCCAAGCTCGGGCGCATGTCGCCGTCGGAGTTCATCAGCATCGCGGAAGAAACCGGCCTGATCGTCGATCTCGGCATGTTCGTGCTCGACCAGACCGCAAAGCAGCTCGCGATCTGGCAGCGCGCGATGCGCTCGCGCGATCCGATCTTCGCCTCCGTCAACGTCTCCTCGCGGCAGTTGCTGCGCCACGATCTCATCCACGACATCCGCACCGTGCTGTCGCGCTCCTCGGTCGCGCGCGGCACGCTGAAACTGGAGCTGACGGAATCGCTGGTGATGGAGAATCCCGAGCATGCGGCGCAGATGCTGACGCGGATTCGCGAGCTCGGCACCGGGCTCTCGCTCGACGATTTCGGCACCGGCCACTCCTCGCTCGCCTATCTGCAGCGATTCCCGTTCGACACAATCAAGATCGACCAGTCCTTCGTCCGCACCACCAGCCGCGGCACGCGGCCGGTGATCCTGAAGTCGATCATCGCGCTTGCGCACGATCTCGGCATGGATGTTGTCGCCGAAGGCGCCGAGACCGATTCCGACGCGGTCGAGCTGTACCAGATGGGCTGCGAATACGCGCAAGGCTTTGCCTTCGGCGAGCCGATGGATGCCGACGCCGCGATGCGGCTGCTCACCGAAGTGCGGCTGGAAGCGGCGAGCTGATCTCGACGCAGGCGGGCTCTTCTGCCTTCTCCCCTTGTGGGAGAAGGTGGCGCGAAGCGCCGGATGAGGGGTCTGTCTCCGCAAACTCAACTCGACGAATTGACGCGCGGAGAGAGACCCCTCACCCGTCTCGCCGCTACGCGGCGAGCCACCCTCTCCCACAAGGGGAGAGGGAAAGACAGCGCGCCCTCACCTCTGCGCCGATTTCTGCTTCCTGAACCGCACGCTCTGGCCGTCCGGCATCCGCGTCGCGACGAAGCCGGCGGCAAGGCAGGCTTCGCGCTGCGGCATCCGGATGTCGGGGCTGCGCAGGCTATCCCACCATGAGGCGCGCTGCGCTGCGCGCGGCAGCGCGGCACCGATGATCTCCTCGATCTGCTCAAAGCTCAGCACGAACTCCGTCTGCTTCTGTCGCATCAGGTAATCGCGTAGCGCGTCGTAGTCGTTCACCGCCGTCCTCATCTCGCTGGTCCGAAGCTCTGCTTTGCGCAAAAGCGTGAGCTTCGGAAACCAATTCTTAACTCATTGCACCACCGCCGTCCCGACTTAAACACTACGCAATCATTCGGGCGCATCCACTAATGTCGGGAGCAAGCGATGCTGTCTGGATGGCGCGAAGCCATGGCCCGCCGGCCGTGGCGGATTTCGGCGAAGCTGCTGATCATCTCGTCGGTCGTGACGGTGATCGGCTTTTCCGCCATTTGCGTCAACGTCATGCTGGACATGCGGCGCGGCGAGGAGGCGCTCGCGCGCCAGACGCTGGAAAACCTGGCCACCACCATCGAGGCCGACATCAGCCGCAATATCGAGATCTATGACCTGTCGCTGAAGGCGGTCGCGAGCAGCATGCTGCTGCCCGAGATCGGGACCGTTTCGAAGCCGATCCGCCAGCTCATCCTGTTCGATCATGCCACTACGGCTAGGCACTTCGGCGCCATCCAGGTGTTCGATGCCGAAGGCAAGCTGACCATCGACGCCTCCACGCTCGATCCGCTGCCGGAGAGCCGCGGCGACGAGGACTATTTCAGGGTTCACCGCGACAATCCCGGCGCCGGACTGTTCATCAGCCGTCCGATGTTGTTCCGCGGCGCCTATTCGATCGTGCTGAGCCGACGCATCAGCGACACCGATGGCGGCTTCATGGGGGTCGTCGCCGGCTCGATCCGCTTCAGCTATTTCCACGAGCTGTTCGAGCGGTTGAACCTCGGGCCCGAGGACACCATCACCGTGCTCAAGCGCGACCGCACCATCATGATGCGGCGGCCGTTCGACCTCGACGTGATCGGCAAGAACCTGTCCGAGCGCCAGAACTGGAAGGCCGACAATCTGAAGGCCGGCGGCTCGTTCGCAGGACAGGGACCGATCGACGAAACGCCACGCCTCTACGTCCGCAGCAGCGGGGCCAGTCCGCTGTTCGTGGTGGCCGGCAAGCCGCTCTACGTGGTCTTTGCGCTGTGGCAGACGGAGGCCCTGCGCATCGGCGTCGTGGTGCTGGTGCTCGCACTTTTCATGCTGGGCTCGACGGTCGTGCTCGCCCGCGAGATCGGCCGGCGCGCCGAGGCCGAGCGCAAGCTCGAGGAGATGGCGACGACGGACGCGCTGACGGGCCTGCGCAACCGGCGCAAGTTCGATTCCGTCATCGACCAGGAATGGCGCCGCGCCATGCGCCAGCAGACGCCCGTCGCGCTTCTGATGATCGATGCCGATCACTTCAAGGCCTACAACGACACGTTCGGCCATCAGGCCGGAGACCAGGTGCTGATCGGCATCGCCATCTGCATTTCCGATTCGGTGCGTCGCGCCGGCGATTGCGCCGCGCGTTATGGCGGCGAGGAATTCGCCGTGCTGCTGCCGAACACCTCGGCGACCGACGCGTTCAAGATCGCCGAGATGATCCGCGCCAAGGTGCAAGGCTGGTCCGATGACCAGACGATGTCGACCGTGTCCTGCGGTGTTGCGAGCATCGTTCCCACTGCCGGCCTGGACTGGTCGATCCTGGTGAACGCCGCCGACAAGGCGCTCTACGCCGCCAAGGCCGGCGGCCGCAACCAGTCCGTGGTCGCGAGCCTGCCGAAGCTGTCGCTGGTGGCGTGAGTCTCCGGCGCAACGCAGTCATTTTGAGTGCGAAGCAATCCCCGCATCTTCGGTGTCGCCCCGGCGAAGGCCCATACCGGGGAGTCCATCGATTGCGCACGGTCGTCCTACCGAACAACGAGTCTTCGCCAAACTACTCCCTGTGGTTATGGGTCCCGACCTTCGCCGGGACGACGCCAGGAGAGATTGGCGAGTTGGATTCGAAATAACGCGTGGCGAGATACCTCCCGCTACTGCCCCAGATACTTCTTCATCTCCGCGATCAGGCCGTCGCGCAGGTCGGGGCGCTTCAGGCCGTAGGCGATGTTGGCGCGCAGGAAGCCGGCCTTGGAGCCGCAATCATGGCGCTCGCCCTCGAACTCGACGCCGTAGAACTTCTGCGACTTGGCGAGCCCGATCATGGCGTCGGTGAGCTGGATCTCGCCGCCGGCGCCGCGCTCCTGGGTCTCCAGGATCTTGAAGATCTCGGGCTGGAGAATGTAGCGGCCGGTGATCGACAGATTGGAGGGCGCAGTGCCCTTCGGCGGCTTCTCGACCATGCCGTCGACCTCGAACATCTTGCCGTTGCGCTTGCCGACGCCGCAGATGCCGTATTGATGGGTCAGATGATCCGGCACCGCCTCGACCGCGAGCAGGTTGGATTTTTCACCGAGCGTCGCTGCCGTGTCGATCATCTGCTTCAGGCAGCCGGGCGCATTGAGCACGAGTTCGTCGGGCAGCACGACCGCGAACGGCTCGTTGCCGACGATGTCGCGCGCGCACCAGACCGCATGGCCGAGGCCGAGCGGTGCCTGCTGGCGGGTGAAGCTGACGGCGCCCGCATCCGGCTGGTTCTGCGTCAGAATCTCCTGCTCGGCCTTCTTGCCGCGCGCGGCGAGCGTGGTGTCGAGCTCGAACATCCGGTCGAAATGATCTTCGATGACGTTCTTGTTGCGGCCGGTGACGAAAATGAAATGCTCGATGCCCGCTTCCTTGGCCTCGTCATAGACGTACTGGATCAGCGGCTTGTCGACGATGGTCAGCATCTCCTTGGGCATCGCCTTGGTGGCGGGCAGGACACGGGTGCCGAGGCCGGCGACCGGGAATACAGCTTTGCGGATTTTCATGGGATTGATCGAATACCTCGAGAGACGCGTGAGCAATGACGGCTTGCTAGACGGTTTGCAGCCGCTAACAAAGGCGGATGTAGGGCCCTTGCCCGGCGGATTTGATAACAAGGCCGCCTACAAAACTTCACCTTTGTTAAGATATTGGCAACCGTAACGAGGCCTCCTGAAGGCGGATTTTCGGCCGGACGGGTGGGACATGAGGCAATCAGTGGCAGGAATGGCGAAATTCGCGAGGCCTTTGACCGGCGCAACAATGCTCGGCGCCGCACTGCTGTTCCCGTTGCCCACACATGCGCAGGCCCAGAACGGCCTGTCGAATCTGTTCGGCGGCATTTTTTCCGGCTCGAACCCGGCGCCTTCGCAAGGAGCGCCCGGCGGTGCCCAGCCCTGGAGCGGCGAAGACGGTGCCTCCGGCCATCCGCTGATGACGGCGGCGGCAATCCGCGAGGCGGCGGGCAATTTCAACAATTGCGTTGCCGGGATGTGGCCCGATGCCGCACGGCGCGGCATCACGCAGGAGAATTTCCAGCGCTTCACCGCGGGCCTGTCGCCCGACCTGCGCATCATGGATCTCCTGGATTCACAGCCGGAGTTCACCAAGTCGATCTGGGATTATCTCGACATCCTCGTGAGCGACAACCGCCTGGCCAGGGGCCGCGAGATCCTCACCAAGTACAAGGCGCAGTTCGACGCCACCGAAAAGGCCTATGGCGTCGACCGCTACATCGTCGCCTCGATCTGGGGCATCGAATCCAACTACTCGACGCAGATGGGCGACCGCAGCGTGCTGCAATCGACGGCGACGCTTGCCTGCATCGGCCGCCGCCAGGCCTATTTCAAGGATGAATTCCTCTCCGCGCTGGAGATCCTCAACCGCGGCGATCTCAGTCCGGAGCAGATGCGTGGCTCCTGGGCCGGCGCGTTCGGCCCGACGCAGTTCATGCCGACCGCGTTCAAGCGCTATGCCGTCGATGCCGATGGCGACGGACGGCGCGACGTGGTCGACGATCCCTCGGACCTGATCGCCTCCACCGCCAACAATCTGAAGAAGGACGGCTGGCAGGCCGGCCAGACCTGGGGCTTCGAGGTCGTCGTGCCCAGGGACTTCAACTACATGCTGGCCGATCGCGCCAAGGCGATGACGATCGCGCAGTGGGAGAAGCTCGGGATCACCCGTCCGACCCGGCAGCCGTTCCCGCATCCGGCCGAGAAGGCCTATCTGCTGGCGCCCGCCGGCGCCGAGGGGCCGGGCTTCCTGATGCTGCAGAACTACCGGGTCATCATGAAATACAATCCGGCCGAGGCCTACGCGTTGGCGATCGGCCATTTCGCCGACCGCCTGCGCGGCGGCCAGCCCTTCACCCAGTCCTGGCCGCGGCAGGAACGGGAACTGTCCCGCGCCGAACGGCTCGAGCTGCAGCAGCTTCTCGCCCAGCGTGGCTTCTACAAGGGCACCCCGGACGGCCAGTTCGGCGGCCAGACCCGGGAGGCGCTGCGCAACTTCCAGGCCTCGATCGGGGCGCCTGCGGACGGATTTGCCTCCTCCGACATGCTGGAACGGCTGCGGGGACGCTGAAACCGAGGCGAAAGTAACCCTGAACGGGAATTTTGACGGCCGGCCTTGACGGGGACGGCCGATCCCCGTGTATGGCCCAAAGAATCTGCAAGAGAATCTGCCCGTTTGCGGCCCGATTCCGTTATTATATTCGAGCCTATTCCAACAGCCGTTGCTGCGGCCCGAGATCGCATGTCGAAGCCAAAGTCCCTGTTCAAGGCGCTGACCGAGACCGGCCCGTTGATCGCGCTGGGGACGGCGCTTGCGATCCTGGTCTCGGTTGCAGGACCCGCCTCGGCGCAGTTCTTCAACTTCCCAGGTTTCGGCGGCTTCGGCGGCGGCCCTCCGCAGCGCTCGGCCCCGCCACCGCGCCATGGCGGCGGCTGGTTCGGCGGCGACTTCTTCGCGCCGTTCCAGCAGCCACAGCAGCAACAGCAGGCACCGCGTCAGGATTTTTCGCGCGCCCCCGCGCCGGCCAAGCGCGACACGACGCCAGAGAAGAACGTGCTGGTGATCGGCGATGCCATGGCGGACTGGCTCGCCTATGGCCTCGAAGACGCCTACACCGAACAGCCCGACATGGGCGTTATCCGCAAGCACAAGACCACGTCCGGCCTGATCAAGTATCAGCCGCGCGGCGAGCCCTCCGACTGGGCAGCCGCGGCCAAAGGCATTCTCGAGACCGAAAAGCCCGACGTCATCGTCGTGATGCTCGGCCTCAACGACCGCATCCAGATCCGCGAGCCTGCATCCGACAAAACGGAGAAGGCATCGGACAAGAAGAACGACAAGGGCGCACGCGTCAAGGGAAAGCCCGGCGAGACCAAACCGAGCGGCCCCGACACCGCCGCCAAGCCGGAGGACAAGCCGGCCGACAGTGACCTGCCGCAAGACGACGCCGATAGCGCCGATGCGCCGCAAACCCCGGCACCTGAGAAGGCCGCGCGCTCGCCCAACGGCGTCTATGAATTCCGCGACGACCGCTGGGTCGAACTCTACAGCAAGAAGATCGAGGAGCTGGCCGCCGTCCTCAAAGCCAAGGGCGTGCCGGTGCTCTGGGTCGGCCTGCCAGCGATCCGCGGCCAGAAGGGAACGGCGGACATGCTGTTCCTGGATTCGCTCTATCGCGAGGGCGCGGGCAAGGCCGGCATCACCTATGTCGACGTCTGGGACGGTTTTGTCGACGAAGCCGGCCGCTTCCTGCAGAAGGGCCCCGACTTCGAAGGCCAGATCCGTCAGCTCCGCAGCTATGACGGCGTCTATTTCACCAAGGCCGGCGCACGCAAGCTCGCGCACTATGTCGAGCGCGAGATCACGCGCCTGCTCGCAGGACGTTCCGGTCCGATTGCGTTGCCGAGCGAGCCGGCGACTCCCGACACCAGCGCCGAGCCCGGCAAACCTGCGCCGCGGCCACTGGCGGGCCCGATCGTGCCGCTGGTTGCCGCCTCGATCTCGACCGATCAATTGCTGGGCGGGCCGGGCTCGCGTCCCGCCGCCGTCGATGCGCTCGCTGCGAGGACGCTGGTGAAGGGCGAACCGCTGACGGCGCCTGCGGGCCGTGCCGACGACTATTCCTGGCCGCGCCGCGAAGTTGGCCGCGAGCAGGCCAAGGGCGATACCCCGATGGCGACGACGACACCTGGGGGCAGCGGCGCCACGCCCGGTTCCTCGGGCTCGCCGGGCGCAGCCGCGGCGATCGCGCCGCCGAAGCCCGCGCCGAAGAAGCCTCCGGCACCACCGCAGCAACAGCAGCAGCCGGCGCAGGCAACGCCCTCATTCCGCGATTTCTTCGGCTTCGGGTCTCCGTCACCGCCCCGTCAGTTCACGCCCGCACCGCGCAATCCGAATCTGAACCCGGCGATCCCGCGTCCGCCGGCGAACGTGGGACGAGCGGCGGAAGTGATCCGGTGATTTTTCGCTGAGACCTGTCCCGGACGCGGCGCAGCGCCATCAGCGCGTTTGCGCGCGTCTTCAACACGCTATGGGTGATGCGCCGCAGAGCCGGACCCAGTTTCGTGCGACATCAACAAAGGAATGGGCTCGGCTCAGCAGCGCCGCGTTTCACGCCGCACTGCGTCCGGGGCACGAGACACGACGTGATGGGCTCTCAGCCGTAGTAGCGCCAGCGCGACGGCGGCGGGCGGCGCGCAGGACGCGAGATCAGCAAGGCGAGCGCAAAGCCGATGCCGCCGGCGATCAAGAGCGCGCCGAGCGGATTGTCCTGCACCCTCTTGGCGATGGCCTGCGTGCCGTCGCGGAACGTGTCGCCGCTCGCCTCATAGGCATCTTTTGCGTAGCTGGTGGCGGTGTTCGCTGCTTCGCGCGCCGTGTCCTTTGCCTGGCCGTACAGGTTCTGCACCGTGCCGGCAGCCTCGCGTGCCCGGCCTGACGCTTGCGTCTTTGCATCTCCCGCCATCTCACCCACGGTACCTTCCACGCCGCCCGCCATTTCCTTGGCCGATCCGATAATCCGATCCGGGTCCATGATATTCCTCCTCGGTGATCCGCCGAAGTAACCGATCAGGCTGAGCGCGGTTCCTTGTATTCGCCTACAGAATGAGCCCGCCATCGACGACGATGGTCTGGCCGACGACGTAGGATGACAAGGGCGATGCCAGAAACAGCGCCGCACCTGCCATATCGGCCGGCGTGCCCAATCGGCGCAGCGGAATGCGCCAGCGCGCCTTCGAGCCGCTTGGGATTGTCGGTCGTCACCTTCGTCATCTTGGTGTCGACCAGTCCGGGTGCGATGCCGTTGACGCGGATACCATCCTCGGCCCAGGCCTCGCCCAGCGTCCGCGTCAATCCGACCGCGCCGGTCTTCGACGCGTTGTAGGCGGGATTGCCCATGGTGGAGTGATAGGCTGCGGTCGACGAGACGATGATCAGCGATCCCTTGGCTTCCCGCAGCATGGAATGAAATCGGCTCGCGCAGGCCATCAGGCTCATCAGGTTGACCTCGACGACCTTGCGAAAGCCCGCCATCTCGAATTCGCCGCGGCGGTAGAGCACCGCGCCCTGCGCGAGCACGAGCACGTCGAGCCGCTCGAAGGACGGCTTGAAGGTCTCGATCGCACCGGCACTACTGACATCGAGCTGCGCGTAAGCGAGACCCGTGAGGTCGGAGCCTTCCTCCGCCGAATAATCCGTGGCGTGGGTGCGGGTGCCGCAAACCGCGACATGCGCACCCCTGGCGCGAAAGGCCTGCGCGATTCCGTTGCCGATGCCGCTGGAACCGCCGACGACCAGCACCTGCTTGCCTGTAAAATCGAGCTCGTTCGTCATCGCGCCGCTCTCCCTTTGCTTTTGCTTGTTTGACCTGTCTGCGGATCGATGCAAGCCTTGTCAATCTCGCAACAAGAAGCAAGCAGGTCCGAGGAAACAGCATGTCCGACTTCAAGCAGCTCAGCCGGTCCGTGAACGGCCTGAGCGTTCTCGTCACCGGTGCCGCGAGCGGCATGGGGCGCGCGACGGCGCGCGTGTTCGCCGCCGAAGGCGCGAACGTCGCCGTCACCGACTTTGACGAGCAAGGCGCGCAGGCGGTTGCGACGGAGATCGTCGCGAGCGGCGGCGCGGCGCGGGCCTGGAAGCTCGACGTGGCCAATGCCGGTGAGATCAAGCGTGTGGTCGGCGATGTCGCGGCGCATTTCGGCGGGCTCGACATCATCGTCAACAATGCCGGCATCTCCGTGCGCGTCGCGATCGACGATGAAGTTTACGAGGACGCTTGGGCCAAGGGCATCGCCGTGATGCTGACGGCGCATCCGCGCATCATCCGCGCGGCGCTTCCACATTTGCGCAAATCGAAGAGCCCGCGCATCGTCAACATCGCCTCCACCGAGGCGCTCGGCGCCACCGCACTGCACAGCCCCTATTCGGCGGCGAAGGGCGGGGTGGCGAGCCTCACCCGCTCGCTCGCGGTGGAGCTCGGCCGCGAAGGCATCACCGTCAACTGCATCTGCCCGGGCCCGATCCGTACCGCGATCACCGATCGCATCCCGGAGGAGCACAAGACCATCTATGCCAAGCGCCGCACCGCACTCGGCCGCTACGGCGATCCCGAGGAAGTCGCGCACATGACGCTGAGCCTGTGCCTGCCGGCCGCATCGTTCCTGACCGGCGCAGTGATCCCGGTCGACGGCGGCCTGATGGCGCGCAACGCGTAAGAGCCATGCAGGCCTGGCGTTGACATCGGCGGGTGCGTGAGTAGCCTTTTTCGATAGCAGAGCGGGACCAACCGCTCGCGGTCCGCGGGAGAAACGCCATGACGATCGCCATCCGGCAGCTTCAAAAGCATTTTGTCGGCGAGGTTTCGGGCCTCGACCTGCGTCAGCCACTTAACCCGGAGCAGGCGCGCGAGATCGAGGCCGCGATGGACAAGTACGCCGTGCTCGTCTTCCACGACCAGGACATCACCGACGAGCAGCAGATGGCGTTTGCGCTGAATTTCGGCCAGCGCGAGGACGCGCGCGGCGGCACCGTGACCAAGGAAAAGGACTACCGGCTCAACTCGGGCCTGAACGACGTCAGCAATCTCGGCAAGGACGGCAAGCCGTTGGCGAAGGACAGCCGCACGCACCTGTTCAATCTCGGCAACTGCCTCTGGCACTCCGACAGCTCGTTCCGCCCGATCCCGGCAAAATTCTCGCTGCTGTCGGCGCGCGTGGTGAACCCGAAGGGCGGCAACACCGAATTCGCGGACATGCGGGCGGCCTATGACGCGCTCGACGACGAGACCAAGGCGGAGATCGAGGATCTCGTCTGCGAGCACTCGCTGATGTATTCGCGCGGCTCGCTCGGCTTCACCGAATACAGCGACGAGGAGAAGCAAATGTTCAAGCCGGTGCTGCAGCGGCTGGTGCGCACGCATCCCGTCCATCGCCGCAAGTCGCTCTATCTCTCATCGCATGCCGGCAAGGTCGCGGGCATGAGCGTGCCCGAAGGCCGGCTGCTGCTGCGCGACCTCAATGAGCACGCGACGCAAGCAGAGTTCGTCTACGTCCACAAATGGAAGCTGCATGATCTCGTGATGTGGGACAATCGCCAGACCATGCACCGCGTCCGCCGCTACGACCAGTCGCAGCCCCGCGACATGCGCCGCGCAACGGTGGCCGGCACCGAGCCGACGGTGCAACAGCAGGCGGCGGAGTAGGGTTCAGTCAGCAGACGTGGTGATCGCCCGGCTTGACCGGGCGATCCAGTATTCCAGAGACAGTCGTCGTCAAACAGCCGCGGCGTACTGGATGCCCCGGTCCCGGCTTCGCCAAGGCTACGCCGGGCCACAAGGGTGCTCGGCCGCCGAAGCTTCAGCGAAGGCGGCAAGCCGGGGCATGACAGCTCGCGCTTTTACGCGTGCCCCGCCTCGTTCGAGAGCATGCCGGGATCGATGCCGATCTTGCGCAGGGCGCGCGCATATTTGTCGTCGACGTCGTCGCCGAAGATCAGATCCGTATCGGCATCGCAGTGCAGCCAGCCGTTGCTCTGGATCTCGGTCTCGAGCTGGCCGGGCGCCCAGCCGGCATAGCCAAGCGCGAGGATGGCGTGCTTCGGCCCGGAGCCGTTGGCGATCGCTCGCAATATGTCCACGGTTGCGGTGAGGCAAACGCCGTCGTCGATCCTGAGCGTCGCGTTCTCGATAAAGAAGTCGCTGGAATGCAGCACGAAGCCGCGCCCGGTGTCGACCGGGCCGCCGCGCAGCACTTTCATGCTTTCGGCATTCTCCGGCAACTTGATCTGCTCGCCCTTCTTGATGATGCCGAGCTGCACCAGAAGTTCGGGGAAATCGATGCTGCCGGCAGGATGATTGACGATGATGCCCATCGCGCCTTCCGCCGAATGGGCGCAGAGATAGATCACCGAGCGTTCGAAGCGGGGATCGCCCATGACGGGCATCGCGATCAGAAGGCGGCCGTCGAGATAGCCGGCCGAATTATGCGGCGCGGAGCCCGCAGTCTGGGTGCTCTCGCCAGTCCTTTTGCCTTCAGGAGCCATGGGAAGCACTCCGGTTTCAATTCCTATCCTGATGTCGGGCCCGGCGGCTGTCAAATCAAGGCTTGAAGAGACCCGATTCAAGTGCATCCATCACAAGCAATTCAATGGTTTGCCCCGGGGTGACCCTGTAAAGACGTGCTATGCTCACAAGAGTTCCCATGCGTGCGGCGATTGGCGTCGCAACAACCCTGCTTGCGTCGTCGCTGGCGTTTGCGGCCCACGCCGACGACGCTTCGCCTTGGCAGCGCGACGCACATTCCGCGGTGCGGCTGCTGGCGGGATCGCGCAGCGGCTCGGTCCTGCTCGGCGGCATTGCTTTTCAGATCCAGCCGGGATGGAAGACCTACTGGCGCACGCCCGGCGATTCCGGTGTTCCGCCGCGGTTCGACTTCTCGAAGTCGGACAATGTCGAGGCGGTGACGGTCATGTGGCCGGCGCCGCAGAAATTCGACGACGGTGCCGGCGGCCATTCGATCGGCTACCACGACCAGGTCGTGCTGCCCCTGCGCATCGTGGCCAAGGCGGCCGACAAGCCGGTGACGCTGCGCGCCGAGATCAATTACGCGGTGTGCGAGAAGCTCTGCATTCCCGTCGAGGCCAGCGCCGAGCTCGGTTTCAACAGCGTCGCCTCGACCGAGGACGCCAATCTGCGTGCAGCGTTGGACACGGTACCCAAGCCCGGCAATATCGGCGATCCCAATCCGCTCACCATCCGCGACGTCAAGCGCGACGGCGCCACCAAGGTGATCGTCGACGTGGTCGCGCCGGCGGATGCGCGCAACGTCAACCTGTTCGTGGAAGGACCGACGCCCGACTGGGCGCTGCCGATTCCGGCCCTGGTCGAGCACAGCCCCTCCGGCGTCAAGCGCTTTTCTTTCGAACTCGATGGACTGCCTCCAGGCGCCAAGGCTGATGGCGCCGCGCTGAAGTTCACGCTGGTCGGGCCGGAGAAGTCGTACGAGTTCAACGTCAATCTGCAGTAAGATCGTCCTGGACAAGCGAGCGCTTGGCAACGCGCAGCGTTGTCCAATAGCGAGCGCTGATCCAGGACCCATGACCACCGGCGGCGGTTTGGCGGCGCGGCGTCTATTATCTCGTTCAAACGACATCTCCCCGGGGTAATGGTCCTGGCTTTCGCCAGGACGACGTTGGGGCTGCAGCATGCCCGCACCCAACCGAATCTTAACGAATGGTTGCTAGGTCGAAGGCTGCTGCAGCATGCGGCTCGCCCAGGGATTTTCGACGTGGCCGTGACGGACACCCAACCCGCAACGACCGGACCGGCCGGCCTGATCGCGCGGCTGCGCGGCAAACTGGTGGGCGGCTCGAGCGAAGCGTCGCTGACGCGGCGGCTTGCAGGCACCATCTTCGTCATCCGCGTGATCAGCGCGGGCCTCGCCTATTTCTCGCAGGTGCTGCTCGCGCGCTGGATGGGCACATCCGACTACGGCATCTACGTCTACGTCTGGACCTGGGTCCTGCTGCTCGGCAGCATGATGGATTTCGGCATCTCGGCCTCCGCGCAGAAGATCATTCCGGAGTATCGTACCAGCGGCGAGCATGCGCTGCTGCGCGGCTTTCTCTCCGGCGGCCGCTGGCTGACCTTCGCCGTCTCCACGCTGGCCTCGCTCGGACTTGCCGGTATCGTAAAACTGCTTTCGCCGTGGATCGATCCCGCCGAGGAGCTTCCGCTCTACATCGGCTGCATGACGCTGCCTGCCTTCGTCGTTGCCAATACCCAGGATGGCATCGCCCGCTCGCACGACTGGATGCAGCTCGGCCTGATGCCGCAATTCATCATCCGCCAGGCGCTCGTCATCGGCATCACGGCCTGCGCCTTCCTGCTCGGCTATCATCTGGGCGCCGTTGCCGCCATGGTCGCGAGCGCCGGCGCTGTGTGGATCGCGATGACAGGCCAGATGGTGGCGCTGAACCGCAAGCTCGCCGACCACGTCGAGCCCGGCCCCAAGGCCTATGACGTCACCGGCTGGCTCGCCGTCTCGCTGCCGATCCTGCTGGTCGAGAGTTTCTACCTGCTGCTCTCCTACACCGACGTGCTGGTCCTTCAGCAGTTCCGTCCCTCCAACGAAGTCGGCGTCTATTTCGCGGTGGTGAAGACGCTGGCGCTGGTCTCCTTCATTCACTATGCGATGTCGGCGACGACGGCGCATCGCTTCGCCGAATACAACGCACTCGGCGACAAGGCGCGCCTGTCGGCTTACGTCGCGCACGCCATCAATTGGACTTTCTGGCCTTCGCTGGCGGCGACCATCGTGCTGCTCGCGCTCGGCAGGCCGCTGCTCTGGCTGTTCGGCCGGCAATTCGTGGGCGGCTACGACATCATGTTCGTCGCCGCGATCGGGCTCGTGGTGCGCGCCGCGATCGGCCCGGTCGAGCGTCTGCTCAACATGCTCGGCCAGCAGAGGATCTGTGCGCTAGCCTATGCGCTGGCCTTCGTGATGAACTTGGTGCTCTGCGTGACCCTGGTGCCGCGCTTCGGCGGCCATGGCGCCGCGGCCGCGACCTCGATCTCGCTCACCTTCGAGACGGTGCTGCTGTTCTGGATCGTCAGGCAGCGGCTGGGGCTGCATGTGCTGGCGTTCGGCAAACAGGCTGTGGGGGCTGCCCTGCCCCATAGGGAACAGTGATTTCGCCGGACGCACGCGAACAGGGCAAAATGGCTGCCCATCTCCGACCCGCAGCATGATTTTTCTTATTTGATCCAAGCGGTTGCGCCGCAGGGAAAGTTTATTCTACGTCATATTGCCCAAATGACGAGATAAACCTAAGATTCCCTCGCATGATCGATCCACTCTACGTCGCGTCCGGATTCGGTGTCGGCCTGCTTGTCGGCATGACCGGCGTGGGGGGCGGCTCGCTGATGACGCCGCTCCTGATCCTGTTGTTCGGCGTCCATCCATCGACCGCGGTCGGGACCGATCTGCTCTATGCCGCCGGCACCAAGACAGGCGGCAGCGTGGTGCATGGCTGGTCGCGCAGCGTGCATTGGCCGGCGGTGCTGCGGCTCGCCAGCGGCAGCATTCCAGCGAGCGCGCTGACGCTGTTCGTGCTGTGGGAGCTCGATCTCAAGAGCGATGCCGAGCGCAATCTGGTCAATCTGGTGCTGTGCTTTGCGCTGATGCTGACCGCGATTTCACTGATCTTCCGCAAGTCGATCATGGAGCGTTATCGCCGGCGCCTGGAACGGCTCGATGACCGCGCCACGGCGATTGCGACTGTCGTCACCGGCGTCGTGCTCGGCGTGCTCGTGTCGATTTCCTCGGTCGGGGCCGGCGCGGTCGGGGTGACCGTGCTGCTGCTGCTCTACCCGCGCCTACCGATGGCGACCATCGTCGGCTCCGACATCGCGCATGCGGTGCCGCTGACGCTGGTGGCCGGCACCGGGCACTGGATCCTCGGCTCGGTCGACTGGCACCTGATGGGCGTGCTGCTGATGGGCTCGCTGCCCGGCATCATCGTCGGCAGCTACAGCGCGACCCGCATGCCGGAAACGGTGCTGCGCCTCGCACTGGCCTGCGTACTCGTCGTGGTCGCCAGCAAGATCATGTTCACGGAACTGAACCTGTCATCCGCCATCGTGACGGCTCTGGCCTGGAGCCATTAAACGAACGGCGCGCCTCACTCTCACTGTCATCGCCCGCGCAGGCGGGCGATGACAGTATTCCAGAGACAGCACGAGGACACGGAGAAGCCGCGGCGTACTGGATGCATCGGTCCCGGCTCCGCCAAGGCTACGCCGGGCCACGAGGGTGCTCGGCCGCCGAAGCTTTGGCGAAGGCGGCGAGCCGGGGCATGACGAGGAGCCAGTCCGTTACTCCGCCGTCCAGCCGCCGTCGATCGAGAGGTTGGTGCCGGTAATCTGCGCGGCATCGTCGCTGCACAGGAACAGCGCCAGCGCCGCGACCTGCTCGGAGGTGACGAATTCCTTGGTCGGCTGCGCGTCGAGCAGCACATCGTTGATGACCTGCTCGCGCGTGAGATTGCGCGCCTTCATCGTGTCGGGGATCTGCTTCTCCACCAGCGGTGTCCAGACATAGCCCGGGCTGATGCAGTTGCAGGTGATCTTGTTCGTCGCAACCTCCAGCGCCACTGTCTTGGTCAGGCCGGCGATGCCGTGCTTGGCCGACACGTAAGCCGACTTGAAGGGCGAGGCGACCAGCGAGTGCGCCGACGCCGTGTTGATGATGCGGCCCCAGCCGCGCTTCTTCATGCCTGGCACCGCGGCGCGGATGGCATGGAAGGCCGAAGACAGGTTGATCGCGATGATCTGGTCCCACTTCTCGATCGGGAATTCCTCGATCGGCGAGACGAACTGGATGCCGGCATTGTTGACGAGGATGTCGACCGAGCCGAATGTCTTTTCGCCGAGCGCTATCATCTCCGCGATCTCTGCCGGCTTGCTCATATCGGCGGGCGAATAGATCGCCTTCACCTTGAAGTCGGACTCGATCTTCGCGCGCTCTTTCTCGATGTCTTCGGGCGAGCCGAAGCCGTTGATGACGACGTTGGCGCCGGCGCTGGCGAAGGCGCGTGCATAAGCGAGCCCGATGCCGCTGGTTGATCCGGTCACGACGGCGTTCTTGCCTGACAGACTACCCATTTTGTTCGCTCCTTTTGGCCGGGGGCGCGGAGACGTCCCCTGTGAGATCGTAGGTCACCATGGTCTCGCCGGACTGCGGCCGCTCGAGCCAATCCTTGTGGCGCATCGACAGATGGACGTCGCGCACCCCGGCTTCCCAATGCTCGACCATGGCGACGTGCGAGAAGTCGTAATCCTTGGATGAGGATTCGTAGTTCTTGCTGCGATAGATCAGGTGCACGACGGTCACGGTGCTTTCGCACGCCGCCTTGGAAAGGAATTCGACGGACGGATCGTTCTTCAGATAGTCCGGCAGCTTGCCGATCAGGTCGCGCACGGCCCGGCGGGCATTGTGGAGCTGCTTGTTCTTGTCGGTGTTCATCCGCGTCCGGCTGGAATAGCGGATGTCCTTCTCGCGCTCGGCTGCCTCGAGCAGCGAGGTCGGCAAATCCCCGCGCGCGCTGAACAGGTCGACCTGGAAGATCAGCATGTCGCGCTGGGATTCGGCATCGAGCACGTAGTCGAGCGGCGTGTTGGAGGCGATGCCGCCGTCCCAATAATGCTCGCCATCGATCATGACGGAGGGAAAGCCCGGTGGCAGCGCGCCGGAGGCCATGATGTGCTCGGGGCCGATCTTCTTGCCGAGCTTCTTGAACTCGTAATTGTCGAAATATTTGAAGTTGCCCGAGGTGACGCCGACCGCGCCGACCGACAGGCGCGTCTTCAGGTCGTTGATGCGGTCGAAATCGACCAGCCGTTCCAGCGTCTTCTTCAGCGGCGCGGTGTCGTAATAGCTCTCCGCTTCGGGATGGCCCGGCGGCCAGAGCGGCGCGGGCGGGACGCGCGGGACGAAGAAGCCGGGCACGCCGAAGGTCGCGATCAGTGCGGCGCTGGTGGAGTTGAACAGTTCGCGGCTGTGATCGCTCTTGCCGATCGGCTTCCAGGGCACCGGCGCCGAGACCATCTCCCAGAATTCCTTCAGCCGCTTGACGCGGGTGAGGCCCTCATTGCCGGCGATGATGGCCGCGTTGATGGCGCCGATCGAGATGCCGGCAACCCATTCCGGCTCGAAGCCGTAGCCGCACAGCGCCTGATAGGAACCGGCCTGATAGGAGCCGAGCGCGCCACCGCCCTGCAAGACCAGGACACGTTGCGCATTTGCGGGGACACTGGCGACTTCCGGGCTATGATCGGTCATGCGGGAACAATAGCAAAAGGCGAGCCACCGTGGCGACAGTCCGCCGCGGCGTCAATGCATCCCGGGATCAAGTCTGGCTTATCGGGGGTCGGTCGAGGCCAGGATCATGGTCCAGAACACCTTGTATTTGGTGCCCGGAGCGTAGCTCGCCGCTATGCCCAATTTTGTGACACCGCTCTTGAGCATGTTGGCCCGGTGCGGAGGCGAGTCGCGCCAGCCGGAAAACGCTTCTGCCAGCGTATGATAGCCGGCCGAGATGTTCTCGACCGCGACGGTGGCCGGATAGCCGCCTGCATTGAGGCGCTTGCCCAGGGGTGCGCGGACGTCATGGTCCATCTTGTTCGCCGCCGCCATGGCGTTGGACTGGGATTCGGCGAGCATCGTCAGGTCGGGGTCGATGATGACGGTGCCGAGCCCGTTGTTCTGCCGGTACTGCGAGATCATCACTGCGGCCGCCTGCGCATCGAGCTTCGCGCCCGGGACCGCCATGTCCGCATACATGGACGGTTGCTGGATCGGCGCTTCGTTGCCCGCACAGCCGGAGAGCAGCAAAAGAATGAGAATTGCGGCCGCGGCGCGCATGAGTAAGGCCCCCAAATGAGGGGGCCGTTGTTGCATACCAACCGTGGCTGAAAGGTGAATTTTGAAGAAAATTGCACCCGACGTCATTCCAGGCTGCGCGACGCGCAGACCGGGAATCTCGCGCCACAAACTCGGGATTCCGGGTTCGATGCAGAGCCTGTCATCGGACCGGCCGAACGCCGGACCCGGCGGCATCGCCCCGGAATGACCGGAGGTTAGCCCGCAAATATCCGGTAACGACGGGGCTCGAGGCCGATCGTGTCGCCGGCGCGAAGTTCCTTGTCGCGGGGGGCGTCGATCTCGATGGTTTCGCCACCGAACAGCGCCACTTCGGCTCGCTGCACCGGGCCGAAATTCCGGACCTGCTGCACGGCGCCCTCAAAGGCTCCGCTGCCGGCCGGGCCGACCAGCATGTCATGTCGCCTCACGAACAGTCGTGACGCGCCAGGCGTGATGCCCTCGGCTATCAGATTGAGCGGGCGATCGCCGAGCCGGACTGCTCCACCCGCCACCTCGACCGGCAGCACGATGGATTCGCCGATGAAGCCGTGCACGAAGGCGGTGGCGGGATTGTCGTAGACCTCGTCGGGCGAGCCGATCTGCTCGATCTTGCCCCTGTCCATCACCACGACGCGGTCGGCGACTTCGAGCGCCTCCTCCTGGTCGTGGGTGACGAAGATCGAGGTGACGTTGATCTCGTGGTGCAGCGAGCGCAGCCATTTGCGCAGTTCTTTTCGTACCTTCGCATCGAGCGCGCCGAACGGCTCGTCGAGCAGCAGAAAGCGCGGCTCGATCGCGAGCGCACGGGCAAGCGCGATGCGCTGGCGCTGGCCGCCGGAGAGCTGGCTCGGATAGCGGTCGGCGAGCCAGTCGAGCTGCACGAGGTCGAGCAGCTCTTTGACGCGCGCACGAATGGTCGATTCATTCTTGCGGATGGCGCGCCGCTGCACGCGCAGGCCGAAGGCGACGTTCTCGAACACCGTCATATGGCGGAACAGCGCGTAGTGCTGGAATACGAAGCCGACGTGGCGCTCGCGCGCGCCCTGCGCCAGCGCGTCCTCGCCATTGAAGGAGACTTCGCCGGCATCAGGCCAGTCGAGTCCGGCGATGATCCGAAGCAACGTCGTCTTGCCGGAGCCGGATGGGCCGAGCAGTGCCAGCAATTCGCCATTGTCGACCTTGAGGTCGACGCCATCGAGCGCCGCGAAGCTGCCGAACTTCTTGACGAGATTCCTGACTTCAATGGTCACGGTCGTCGTGTCCTTCGCGCAGATGACGTTCGAGAACGGTCTTGGCGATCAGCGTGATCAGCGCCAGCATCGCGAGCAGCGAGGCGATCGCAAAGGCGGCAACGAACTGGTACTCGTTGTAGAGAATCTCGACCAGCAGCGGCATGGTGTTGGTCTCGCCGCGGATGTGGCCGGAGACGACCGACACCGCGCCGAACTCGCCCATGGCGCGCGCGTTGCAGAGCAGGACGCCGTAGAGCACGCCCCATTTGATGTTGGGCAGCGTGACGCGGAAGAAGGTCTGCAGGCCCGAGGCGCCGAGCGAGATCGCGGCCTCCTCCTCCTGCGTGCCCTGCTCCTGCATCAGCGGGATCAGCGCGCGCGCGACGAACGGGAAGGTCACGAAGGTGGTCGCCAGCGCAATGCCGGGCACCGCGAACAGGATCTGGATATTGTGCTCGCGCAAGGCACCGCCGAAGTAGCCTTGCGCGCCGAACAACAGCACGAAGACGAGGCCCGAGATCACCGGGCTCACCGAGAACGGCAGGTCGATCAGCGTGATCAGGAAGGTCTTGCCCTTGAAGTCGAATTTGGCGATCGCCCAGGCCGCGACCAGGCCGAATACGAGATTGAGGCCGACCGAGATCAAGGCAACCAGCAGCGTCAGCTTGATCGCAGCCAGCGCCTCGGGCTCGGAGAGCGCAGCAAGATAGGCCAGGATGCCCTTCGAGAACGCCTGCGTGAATACCACCACCAGCGGCAGCACGACGAAGACGGTAAGGAAGAGGACTGCAAGCGTGATGATGGCGATGCGCACCGCCTTCGGTTCGGTGCGGAGGTTGTCCTGCGCGGCCGCCGCGTGCGCACGCGCCTTCGCTTGCGACGACGAGAGCGAGACGATATCTGCGATCTGCATGGTCATCGCATCCGCCTCAACGTGCCGGAATCCGGGTATGCGCCCAGCGTTGCAACCGGTTCGCCGCGAAGATGACCACGAATGACACGACGAGCATGACGGCCGCGATCGCGGTCGCATCGGCATAGCGGAATTCGGAGAGCCGGATCACGATCAGGAGCGGCGCGATCTCGGAGACGTTGGGCAGATTGCCGGCAATGAAGATCACCGAGCCATATTCGCCAACGGCGCGCGCAAAGGCGAGCGCAAGTCCAGTCAGCAGCGCGGGCGCGAGCGAGGGCAGGATCACGCGGACGATGGTCTGCCAGCGGCTCGCCCCTAAACTACCTGCGGCCTCCTCGATCTCGGGATCGAGATCCTGGAGCACCGGCTGCACGGTGCGGACCACAAAGGGAATGCCGATGAAGATCATGGCAACGAAGATGCCGAGCGGCGTGAACGCCACCTTGATGCCGAGGGCAGCGAGCGGTGCGCCCAGCCAACCCTTCTCGGCGAACAGCGAGGTCAGCGCGACACCGGCAACCGCCGTCGGCAGCGCGAACGGCACGTCGACAATGGCATCGAACAGCCGCCGGCCGGGGAAGCGGTAGCGCACCAGCGCCCAGACGATGATGCTGCCCATGACCAGATTGACGCAGGCCGCCGCGAAGGCGAGTCCGAACGAGACCCGTAATGCGTTCAGGGTGCGGCGGCTGGAGAGAATGTTCCAGAACTGCTCGGGGCTAAGCTCGAGCGACTTCAGGAACAGCCCGGCGAGCGGAATCAGGACGATGATCGACAGCCAGGACAGCGTCAGTCCCATCGTGAGACCGAAGCCCGGCAACGTCCGGCGTCGTGTTGCGATTGCGCTCACCAGAACCCCTGTGACAGCCGTCGTTGCGCAATGCCCGATCAGTTCTTGTATATCTGATCGAAGACGCCGCCATCGGCGAAATGTTCCCGCTGCGCCTTGGTCCAGCCGCCGAACACGTCATCGATCGTGAATAGCTCGACCTTGGCGAACGAGCTTTCGTACTTCTTGGCGATCTCCGGATCGCGCGGACGGTAGAAATTGTGCGCGGCGATCTCCTGGCCTTCCCTCGTGTACCAGTACTGGAGATAGGCATCGGCGGCGTTGCGGGTGCCCTTCTTGTCGGCAACCTTGTCGACGATCGCGACCGGCGGTTCGGCGAGGATCGACTGCGGCGGCGCCACGATCTCGAACTTCTCCGCGCCGAACTCCTTCAGGGCGAGGAACGCCTCGTTCTCCCAGGCGAGCAAGACGTCGCCGACGCCGCGCTCGACGAAGGTCACGGTCGCGCCGCGCGCACCGGTATCGAGCACCGGAACCTGCTGGTAGAGTTTTCCGATGAAGTCCTTGGCTTTGTCGGCCGAACCATACTTCTTCTGCGCAAAACCCCAGGCCGCCAGATAATTCCAGCGCGCGCCGCCCGAGGTCTTCGGGTTCGGCGTGATCACGGCAACGCCGGGCTTGAGCAGATCGTCCCAGTCCTTGATGCCCTTGGGATTGCCCTTGCGCACCAGGAAGACGATGGTCGAGGTGTAGGGTGATGAATTCTGCGGCAACCGCTTCTGCCAGTCGGCGGCAGTGAGCCCCTTGGCGGCAATGGCGTCGATGTCGTAGGCGAGCGCGAGCGTCACGACATCGGCCTGCAATCCGTCGATCACCGCGCGCGCCTGTGAACCGCTGCCGCCGTGCGACTGTTTGATCTCGACGCTCTTGCCGGTCTCCTTCTGATAGACGCGTGAAAACGCCTTGTTGAATTCGACGTAGAGCTCGCGCGTCGGATCGTACGACACGTTCAACAGATTGATGTCAGCGGCGAGAGCCGAGCTTGCCCAGAGCAGTCCTGCAGCGAGCGGAACGATACGACGCATCATATCCATCTCCATTCACTTCGGTGACGTCAGTGTCAGCGAAGGCGTGCAGACATAACTCGGGGCGAAATGCGCTTAAGTCAACGGAACCGGATTTCCTTGTTCGCAGCGTGGCAGCCCGACTGTGCTACGAAATCTTCATCGTGTGAATGCCGCATTCTGTCTTGGTCCGGCCGCGCCACCGGCCGGCGCGGGAATCCTCGCCTTCGGCCGTCCGGCTGGTGCAAGGCATGCAGCCAACGGACAGGAATCCTGACGCGACCAAAGGGTGCCGCGGCAATTTGGCGCGGATGAAAATCGCTTCCAACTCCTCGCGCGAGACATTCGCGAAGGGATTGAACTTCAACCGCGCGCCATCGTCCTCGACCACTGGAATGTCGGCGCGCGCGTTGCCCTGGAAGCGCTTGCGGCCATTGATCCAGGCCGAGAACGGCTTTAGCGCACGCGCCAGCGGCTCGACCTTGCGGATGCGGCAGCAGGCGTCCGGATCGGAGAACCAGAGCTCGCGGTCCGGATCCTCGCGCGACAGTGTCTCCTCCGCCGGCTTGATCGAACGGACGTCCTGCAGCCCGAGCGTCGCAATCAGCGTGTCGCGGTAGGCCAGCGTCTCCTCGAACAACCAGCCGGTATCGAGGAAGATCACGGGGATGGCGGCATCGACGTCCGCCATCACCTTGAGCAGCGTTGCCGATTCCGTGCCGAAGGACGAGACCAGTGCGAGCTTGTCGCGGCCAACCGCCTTCAGCGCCGCGGCGATGATCTCCGCGGGTGACGCATCGCGCAGGCTGCGGGCGAGTTCTTCCGCCGAGGGCAATGCGGATACCGGCGTGGACGAAACCTGAGGCGCGATCGCGTTCACGTGCCAACACCCTCGGAATGGCGGAGCTGCATGCGCCGGTGCAGCGCCGTGATGCGGCCATCTCCGGTCGGCTGATAGAACACCGAATAGCGCTTGGCGGTCTGCATGAAGGCTTCCGCGTCGGCCTGCTTCTTGACGTCGAAGGCATCGAAGCCCGCGCGCAGCATGAACACGAACTGGTCGCGCAGCACCTGTCCGGTTGCGCGCAGCTCGCCGCGATAGTCGAAGCGCTCGCGCAAGAGCCGCGCCTGGCTGTAGGCGCGTCCATCACGGAAGGTCGGAAACACCAGCGCCACCGCCGCAAGCCTGCCGAGATAGGGCACGAGCTCGTCGACGTCGCGGTTGTTCGGCCAGATCACGCCGACCTTGCCGGCGCGCGCGAGGAAGGCCTCCGCATCGCTGAGGAAGCGCTCAGCCGGCACCAGGATGTCGCCGCTTTCGGGCAGCGGCGTGTCGACGGCGAGCTTGGTGAAGCTGTCGTCGACGATCTTTCCGCCGTTAACGAGTGGCATAGACACGCTCCTTGAAGGGCTCGACGCCGAGACGTTTCACCGTGTCGATGAACAGCTCTTCCGGACGTTCGCGCAACGCGAGATAGGCTTCCACGACGTCCTCGACGACGTCGGCGACCTCGTCGAATTTCACGCCGGGGCCGATCAGATTGCCGAGCGCGGCATTCTCGTCGGCGCGGCCACCGATGGTGATCTGATAGACCTCCTCGCCGTTCTTCTCGACGCCGAGAATGCCGATATGGCCGACATGGTGATGGCCGCAGGCATTGATGCAGCCCGAGATGTTGATGTGCAGCCGCCCGATCAGGTTGGCGAGCTCGTGATTGGCGAACCGCCGCGTCAACTCCTGCGCGATCGGGATCGAGCGCGCATTCGCCAGCGAGCAATAGTCGAGCCCGGGGCAGGCGATGATGTCGGTGATCAGGTTGACGTTCGGCGTAGCCAGCCCGAGCTTGTCGAGCGCCTTCCACAGCGCCGGCAGGTCGCGCTTGGCGACGTGCGGCAACGCCAGGTTCTGCTCGTGGCCGACGCGGATTTCGCCGAAGGAATATTTGTCGGCGAGATCGGCGAGTGCATCCATCTGCTCGGCAGTGGCATCGCCCGGAGGCTTGCCGGTCGGCTTCAGCGAGATCGTGACGATGGAATAGCCCTGGACCTTGTGCGCGGCGACCGAGTTCTTGCGCCACGCCTCGAAGTCCGGATCGGCCGCGGCCTGGCGCAGCTCGTCCGGCATGTGCGGGAGCTTCTCGTAGGCCGGATAGGTGAAGCGCGAGCGGATGTCCTCGATCACCTCATCGTCGATCTGGAGCGAGGAGTTGCGAATGTGCTGCCACTCGTCCTCGACCTCGCGGGAGAATTTCTCGATGCCGAGCTCGTGCACCAGGATCTTGATGCGCGCCTTGTAGATGTTGTCGCGGCGGCCGTACTGGTTGTAGACGCGTAAGATCGCCTCGATATAGCTCAGGATATCGCGGCCATGCACGAAATGCTTGATGGTCTTGGCGATGAACGGCGTGCGGCCGAGACCGCCGCCAACCAGCACTTCGAAACCGGTCTCGCCCTTCTCGTTCCTGACCAGCCTGAGGCCGATGTCGTGAATCTTGATCGCGGCGCGGTCATGGTCCGACGCGGTGATCGCGATCTTGAACTTTCGCGGCAGGAACGAGAACTCGGGATGCAGCGTGGTGTGCTGGCGGATCAGCTCCGACCAGATGCGGGGATCCTCGATCTCGCCCGGGGCGACGCCGGCCCATTGGTCCGAGGTGACATTGCGCATGTTGTTGCCGGAAGTCTGCATCGCATGGATGCCGACCTCGGCGAGATCGGCCAGCGCATCCGGCAGCTCGGCGAGCTTGATCCAGTTGAACTGGATGTTCTGCCGCGTGGTGAAATGGCCGTAGCCGCGATCGTAGGTCCGCGCGACATGCGCCAGTCGTCGCAACTGCTTCGACGCCAACGTGCCATAGGGAATCGCGACGCGGAACATATAGGCGTGCAGTTGCAGATAGACGCCGTTCTGAAGCCGCAGGAGCTTGAATTCGTCCTCGGTGAGCTCGCCGGAAAGGCGCCGCTTCACCTGGTCGCGAAATTCCGAGACACGCTCGTTGACCAGCGTGCGGTCGATTTCATCGTAAGCGTACATAAAAAGTGCCTTAAGCCTGGACCGGCTGCCCGATGGTCACACCGGTGCGGCGGATCTGTTCGCGCAGATTGCCGGGTTCGATCTTGCCGTCGTCGCCGACCTGCACCGGGGCGATATAGGCGCCCACGGCGCCGACGTCATCAGCAACGGACTCCGCGAGCAACGCTTTCGCGTCATCGGAGTTGCACACGATCGCGGCCTGCGAGAGGTCGGCGGACCAGTCCTTGGCGGCGGTGCGATAGACCACCGCACCATCCCAGGTGCGGTTGGCAGTGACGACCGAGGGGCCGGCGATGCGGATCTTCTTCTGTTCAAGTGGGGAGGTCATTCGGCTGCATCCAACAGGTCTGAGATGATTTGCTTGGGGGTTTCACGGCGAAGGGAACCGGCATGCCGGACCACCTCGCCGATGATGAGAATGGCAGGACCGCCATTGGTCCGCCTGACGAGCTCGGGCAGGTCACGCAGCGTGCCGATCGCGGCTTGTGCATCGGGCCGGGTGACGCGGGCAAACACGCCGACCGGCGTCTCTGGTGAACGTCCCGCGGCGAACAAGCCTGCGCGCACGGCGGGCGCTGCAGTCATGCCCATGTAGACGACGACGGTCATCCTGGTGTCGGTCAGCGTCGACCAGTCGACGGTCTCGGCGTCGCGCGCCTTGTGCGCGGTAAGGAAGGTGACGCGGGTCGCTTCATGGCGGTAGGTGAGCGGCACCTCGAAATCGGCGGCGCCGCCGATGCCAGCGGTGATGCCGGGAATGATCGAATAGGCAACGCCAGCCGCTCGCAGCGCTTCGATCTCTTCACCCCCGCGGCCGAACACGAAGGGATCGCCGCCCTTCAGCCGCACCACGCGCTGTCCGGCCTGTGCGGCCTCGATCATCCGCCTGTTGATGGCGTCCTGTCCGATGCCGGGCTTGCCGACACGGCGGCCGACGGCAACGCGGGTGGTGTCGCGGCGGATGCGGTCGAGAATTTCCACCGAGACCAGCTCGTCATGAAAGACGATATCGGCATCCTGCAACGCGCGCAGCGCCTTGATGGTGAGCAGATCAGGATCGCCGGGGCCGGCGCCAACCAGCGTCACGGAGCCCTCCGGCTTGCCAGCGCGTGCGAAGGCGGACGGATCGGAAATTTGCGCAAGCGCAGCTTCCGCCTCGCCCTTGCGGCCGGCGAGCACGGAGGCGCCGATCGGACCATCGATCACGCGCTCCCAGAAGCGGCGGCGCAGCGGAAACTCGGCGATGCGCTCGTTGATGGATTTGCGGAAGCCGCCGATGAACTCGGCGAGCTCGCCGATGCGGGCCGGCAGCAGTGCCTCGATCTTCTCGCGGACGCGCCGCGCGACCACCGGCGAGGTGCCGCCGGTGCCGACTGCGACCACGACATCGCCGCGATCGACGATTGCCGGGAAGATGAAGCTGGAATGCTCGAGGTCGTCCATCACGTTGACGGGCAGGCCGAGCGCCTTGGCGCGAACCGACATCGCCACCCCAATGTCGCCCGCCCCGGCGCAGACGATGGCGATGACGCCAGCAAGGTCGGCAGTCAACGGATCGCCGACAGCGAATTCGATGCGCGCCACGTCGTCGGGAGCAAGCCCGCCGAGGTCATGATTGCCGTCGATCGCATGCACGCGGATGCGCGCACCGGCTGCGGCGAGCACGCGCAGCTTGGCGCGCAAAAGCTCGCCCGCGCCGATGAGAACCACCGGACCGGCCTTGAGATCGAGGAACACCGGCAAGAACCGCATGCGATACTCGCTTCCCCCAATTCGGGGTTGACTGGAATTATTTTCTATATATGTGTCGTTTCTAGCGCGCAAAGAGAAAATTTTTTCTTCTCTTCTGCACTGCAACTATAGAATTTTCGCCTCCAAACGCAAAGTGGCAGAGATGCATCTTCTCAAGGACGATTCCGCAGCCGACGGACTGAGCAGCGCAGCGCTCGCCGAGCGCGTGCGCGCGCAAGAATTTTCTGCCGACCTTGCCCCGAGCATGGACCACCTCGATCAGCTCGAGGCGCAGAGCATCTACATCTTCCGGGAAGCCTTCGCCCGGCTGAAGAAGATCGCCCTGCTGTGGTCGCTCGGCAAGGATTCCAACGTCATGATCTGGCTGGCGCGCAAGGCGTTCTTCGGCCGCATGCCGTTCCCGGCCCTTCACGTCGATACCGGCAAGAAGTTTCCGGAGATGTATCGCTTCCGCGATCACTACGGGAAAGAGTGGGAGCTCGACCTCCGCGTCGATCCCTGCCCGCCGATCGATGCCGTCGATCCGACCTTGCCGCCGGCGGCGCGGTCGGCCGCGCGCAAGACCGAAGGTCTGAAGATGGCGCTCGCCAAATACGGCTTCGACGGCCTGATCGCCGGCATCCGTCGCGACGAGGAGGCGACGCGCGCCAAGGAGCGCGTGTTCTCGCCGCGCGGGCTCGAAGGCAATTGGGACGTGCGCGACCAGCCGCCGGAATTCTGGGACCAGTTCAACGCCTCGCCGCCCCCGGGCGCGCATCTGCGCATCCATCCGATCCTGCATTGGACCGAGGCCGACATCTGGGCCTACACCAAGCGCGAGAACATTCCGATCATCCCGCTCTATCTGTCGCAGAACGGCAAGCGCTACCGCTCATTGGGCGATGCCGACATCACCTTCCCGGTGAATTCGACGGCGGCGAACATCGACGAGATCCTGATCGAGCTCGAACAGACCAAGGTGCCGGAGCGCGCCGGCCGCGCGCTCGACCACGAGACCGAGGACGCCTTCGAGCGCCTGCGCGTCGCCGGCTATCTCTGACCTCAGGACGTAACGCGGCTATGAACATGATCGTCACCACGGCTTCGCCCGCCACTCCGAACGGCACCACGTCGATGCCAAATGGCACGACGCGACCGCAAGTCCGCATCGTCATCGTCGGCCATGTCGACCATGGCAAGTCGACGTTGGTCGGCCGTCTCCTGCACGAGACCGGCAGCCTGCCCGAAGGCAAGCTCGAGATGCTCAAAGCCGTCAGCGCGCGGCGCGGCATGCCGTTCGAATGGTCGTTCCTGCTCGATGCGCTGCAGACCGAGCGCGACCAGGGCATCACCATCGACACCACGCAGATCCGATTCCGCACCAATTCGCGCGACATCGTGCTGATCGACGCGCCCGGCCACGCCGAATTCCTGCGCAACATGATCACCGGTGCCTCGCAGGCCGACGGCGCGGTGCTGATCATCGACGCGCTCGAAGGCGTGCGCGACCAGACCCGGCGGCACGGCTATCTCTTGCATCTGCTTGGCGTGAAGCAGGTCGCGATCGTCGTCAACAAGATGGATCGCGTCGACTTCGCCGCCGACCGCTTCAAGGCGATCAGCGACGAGATCTCCACACATCTCGAGGGCCTCGGCGTGACGCCGACCGCGATCATCCCGATCTCCGCCCGTGACGGCGACGGCGTCGCCGAACGTACCGACCGCATCGGCTGGTACAAAGGTCCGACCGTGGTCGAGGCGCTCGACCGGCTCGAGCCTGCGCGCCCGCTCGAAACGCTGGCACTGCGCCTGCCCGTTCAGGCGATCTACAAGTTCGACGACCGCCGCATCGTCGCGGGCCGCATCGAATCCGGCAGCCTCAAAGCGGGCGACGAGATCGTGATCATGCCCGCCGGCAAGATCGCGAAGATCAAGACGGTCGAGAGCTGGCCGGTGACGCCGGTCGCGACGCGGCAGGGCGCGGGACGATCGGTCGGCATCACGCTCGACCGCGAACTGTTCGTCGAACGCGGCGACATCGTCGCGCATGCTGGCACCGCGCCGCGCGACACGCGACGGCTGCGCGCGCGTATCTTCTGGCTGCACGACAAGCCGCTTGCCAAGGGCGACCAGCTCCTGGTGCGCTGTGGACCGAAGGAGAGCCGCGCCACGGTTGTCGCGATCGAGAAGGCGGTCGATCCCGGCGAATTGTCGAGCACCGAGAACAAGGCGATCGGCCGCAACCATGTCGGCGAGATCGACATCTCTCTTTCCAATCCGATCGCAACCGATCCCTACACCGAGAATCCGCGCACCGGGCGCCTCGTGATCGAGGTGTCGGGACGCATCGCCGGCGGCGGCCTGGTGCTGTCCGTCGATGCCGGCCAGCGCGCCGTGCCCGTCGACATCGTGCCGGTGGAATCGGCGCTGCGGCCCGACGAGCGCTCCGCGCGCTACCGTCACAACGGCGCGGTGATCTGGCTCACCGGCCTGCCCGCATCCGGCAAGTCGACGCTGGCGAAGGCGCTGGAGCGGCGGCTGTTTACGAATGGCGGCTCTCCCATCCTGCTCGACGGCGACACGCTGCGCGCCGGACTCAACGGCGATCTCGGCTTCTCCACCGCCGATCGCAGCGAGAATATCCGCCGCCTCGCCGAAGTCGCCACGCATCTGGCGCGCAACGGCCATATCGCGATCGTCGCCGCCGTCTCGCCGGCCCGCGAGGACCGCGCCGCCGCGCGCCGCATCGCCGACACCGCGTTTCGCGAGATCCATGTCGCAACGCCGGCAGCCGTGTGCGAGGAGCGTGACCCCAAAGGCCACTACAAGAAGGCTAGAGCCGGCGCGCTTGCCGCCTTCACCGGCATCGGCAACGACTACGAGACGCCCAAGGCCGCCGAGCTCGTGATCGACACCTCGGCGCGGACGGTCGCGGATGCGACGGATGAGATCGAGCGCATGCTCAAGGCGACCGGCGTGCTGTTCGACGAGATGGTCGACCTCGCGGCGAATATTTGAGGCGGCTCTTTCGCGAGAGGCGTCGCGCTTGATCCGCACAAGCGACCGCGTCCCCTCCCCCCTTGCGGGGGAGGGCTAGGGAGGGGTGCCACACGGCATACTCTCTCAATCATTAAGCGAAGCGCTCGCTCCGTCGATTTCGGACACACCTTTTCTTGGGCTACCCCCTCCCCCGCCCTCCCCTGCAAGGGGGAGGGAGCGCACTGTGCCTGCTTCGCGATCGAGGCTCCCTTCTGAGCAAGAGCTCAGCACGCTAAGCCGCACCACTTCTTGACATTTTGACAAGCGTTTAGGGGCCTTCTCACGGCCCCGGTTTTGGGGCTAATAGGGCCCCGAAGCCGTCCTTTGCGGGCGCATTTTGCTGCTGTCGGGTCAAAAGCAGCCCAAAACAGCCAATTCCAACAAGAAAGCCCATCATGAAACGCGTCGACGCCCATGGATTGAAGATCGCCCCGGTCCTGTTTGATTTCATCGCCAAGGAAGCGGCCCCGAAGACAGGCATCGCGCCGGACGCGTTCTGGGCCGGGCTGGCCGCCATCCTTGGGGATCTTGGGCCGAAAAACCGGTCGCTGCTTGCGGTTCGCGACACGCTCCAGGCCAAGATCGACGACTGGCACCGCGCCAACAAGGGCAAGCCGTTCGACATCGATGCCTACACCGCGTTCCTGAAGGAGATCGGTTATCTCCTGCCCGAGCCGGCGACGCAGAAGGTCGAGACAGCCAATGTCGACGAGGAGATCGGCAATATCTGCGGCCCTCAGCTCGTCGTGCCCCTCACCAATGCGCGCTACGCGCTGAACGCGGCGAACGCGCGTTGGGGCTCGCTCTATGACGCCTTCTACGGCACCGACGCGATCCCGCATGATCCTTCCAATACGGCTAAGGGTTACAACAAGGCGCGCGGCGACAAGGTGATCGCCAAGGCCAAGGCGTTCCTCGATGCTGCCGTGCCGCTGGCGACCGGCAGCCACACCGACGTCACCGCCTACAGCGTCGTCGCCGGCCAGCTCGCGGTGAAGCTGAAGAGCGGCAATGCCACCGCGCTGAAGAACGCAGGCCAGTTCGCGGGCTTCCAGGGCGATACGGCGGCACCTTCCGCGGTGCTGCTCGTCAACAACGGCCTGCACGTCGAGGTCAAGATCGACCGCAATAACCCGATCGGCAAGGACGATCCGGCCGGCGTCGCCGACATGATCATGGAGGCCGCGGTCTCCACCATCCTCGACATGGAGGACTCGGTCGCCGCGGTCGATGCCGAGGACAAGGTGCTGGTCTATCGCAACACGCTCGGCCTGATGGACGGCACGCTGTCGGCAGATTTCGAAAAGGGCGGCAAGACGCTGACGCGTGCGCTCAACGCCGACCGCAGCTACAAGACGCCGGACGGCAAGGGCGAAGTCAAGCTGCATGGCCGCAGCCTGCTCCTGATCCGCAACTGCGGTCACCACATGTTCACCGACGCGGTACTGGACGAGACGGGCGAGGAGATTCCGGAAGGCATCCTCGATGCCGCCGTCACCGGCCTTCTCGCTATCCACGACCTCAAGGGCCTGTCCAAGGTCAAGAACAGTCGCACCGGCTCGGTCTATATCGTCAAGCCGAAGATGCACGGCCCCGACGAGGTGGCGCTGACCTGCGAGATCTTCGGGCGCGTCGAGAAGATGCTGTCGCTGCCGGAGAACACGCTCAAGGTCGGCATCATGGACGAGGAGCGGCGCACCACCGTCAACCTCAAGGCCTGCATCCAGCAGGCCTTGAAGCGCATCGTCTTCATCAACACCGGCTTCCTCGACCGCACCGGCGACGAGATCCACACCTCGATGGAAGCGGGTCCGATGATCCGCAAGAACGAGATGAAGGCGCAAGCGTGGATCAAGGCCTATGAGGACTGGAACGTCGACATGGGCCTGATCGACGGGCTGCCCGGCCATGCCCAGATCGGCAAGGGCATGTGGGCCGCGCCCGACAAGATGGCGGACATGCTGGCCCAGAAGCTCGCACATCCGCAGGCCGGCGCCACCACCGCCTGGGTGCCCTCGCCGACCGCAGCCACGCTGCATGCGCTGCACTATCACCAGGTCAACGTGATCGCGCGCCAGCAGGAGCTCGCCAAGGGCGGTCCGCGCGCGAAACTTTCCGACATCCTCACCATTCCGGTGTCGAAGTCGAACTGGGCGCCCGACGACGTCAAGCAGGAGATCGACAACAACTGCCAGGGCATTCTGGGCTATGTCGTGCGCTGGATCGACCAGGGCGTCGGATGCTCCAAGGTGCCCGACATTCACGACGTCGGCCTGATGGAAGACCGTGCGACCTTGCGCATCTCCAGCCAGCATCTCGCCAACTGGCTGCATCAGGGCGTCATCACCGAGCCACAGGTGATGGAATCGCTGAAGCGCATGGCCGTCGTCGTCGACAAGCAGAACGCAGGCGACGCGCTCTACAAGCCGATGGCGCCGTCCTTCGACGGCGTCGCCTTCAAGGCCGCGTGCGACCTCGTCTTCAAGGGCCGTACGCAGCCGAACGGCTACACCGAATACATCCTCACCGCCCGCCGCCGCGAGGCCAAGGCCCTGGGCTGATCAGGCGAAACGTCGCGGCGCGCAGCGGAACGGCGGCGCGCCGGTCGCGTTGTCCGGCCATCAACCGATTGGAGATGGTCATGGACTGGAATCGGATCGAAGGAAACTGGAAGCAGTTCAAGGGCTCGGCCAAGGAGAAGTGGGGCAAGCTCACTGACGATGACCTCAGGCTGATCGAGGGCCGTCGCGAACAACTCGAAGGCCGGCTCCAGGAACGCTACGGCAGAGCCAAGGACCAGGTTCGTCAGGACGTCGACGACTGGCTCAAGTCGCTGCACTAGAGCGGCATGCAACCAGCCCCGGCGCACGCCGGGGCTTTTTTGTTGGAAGGCTCGTAGCTGCGCCGATGAATCCATCATCGTCGTCCTGGGCAAGCGAGCGCTTGGCAACGCGCAGCGTTGTCCAATAGCGAGCGCCGATCCAGGACCCATTACCACCGCTCTGCGTGCTAGCACACTTGCTGCTCGCAGTGCCGCGCCGCAACTGAATCCTGGGGTAATGGGTCCTGGCTTTCGCCAGGACGACATCGAACAAATTGAGCTTGGATTCGCTGCTCCGCTAGAACACCGTGAGATATTTCAGCAGCGACACGACACCGATAATGATGACGATGATGCGCGCAATCTGCTTGGCGCGGCCATACATCGGCAGCATGTTGATGAGATAAAGAACGAGAATAACGACGAGAAAGGTGACAAGTACGCCGATCAGCATTGCAAAGCCCCCTTCAGGCGATTCCTAACGATGTCCTAACGCGAGCCACGCATTCCCGGTTCCACGTCGGCAAGTCACTGCAATTTCCGGTTGCCAAGCCGGCGTCGGGCGGAGCGCTCGCAGAATTCACCGGTAACGATCTGTTAAGCCCGCGACTTGTCCGCTCTCCGCGCACAAGTCGCAGGCTTCGTCGAGCACGTAACGTGCGCGTTACAGGTCTATTTATCCCTTTTTGCGAAAAAATGCGGGGTTCGGGGGGATTCCATCATGCTTCGACGTCTGACTGTTTCGGCGCTGCTCCAGTCCGTCATCGCACTTCTCGCCGCTTGCGTGGTGGCGCTGCTGGTAACGACCGCCTGGCAATCCTGGGAGCGGCTGCGCGCGACCGGCCACATCGCGGCCGTCGCCGAGGCCTCCGCAAATGCCTTCAAGGCGATGCACAATCTGCGCACCGACCGCTCGTCGACGCCCCGGGTGCTGAACGGCGAGGCGCCGGTGTCACCCGAGATCGAAAAATTCCTCCGTGGCATTCACGACGCCGAGGTGCCGGCGATCCGCGCCACCGCTGCGCTGCTGCCGTCGATCCCGTTCGCCGAGGAGGCGACGCTGCTGGATCAGTTGAACCGGCAACTCGACAAGCTGGGGGCGCTCCAGACCGAAGCCTGGGACGAGATGCGTAAGCCGAAGAAGGCGCGGCGGGCGGCGCTGTCGAAGGAGTACACGGACCAGACCGGCGCACTGCTCGGAACGCTCGAGACGATCTCGGCGCGACTGACCGCAGTCGTCAATCACAACGATCCGCTGATCGACCAGCTCCTGTCGATCAAGCAGGCCGCCTGGCTCTTGCGCAATACCGCTGGCGAGGCCTCGGACCTCGTCGCCAGCGGGTTGGTCGCGACCGGGAGCCTGCCGCTGGAAGCGCAGCAGACCTACACCAAATCCGTCGGCGCGATCGAGAACGCATGGAGCGGGCTGGAATCCTCGACCTTGGGCATGAAGCTGTCTCCGGAGCTCGCCAGCGCGATGGGCGCGGCCAAGGCCGCCTATTTCAATCCGGACTATCTCGCGCTACGCGACCGGCTGATCGACCAGATCATGGTCGGCTCGAAAACCGACATGAGCGCCGATCAGTGGACGCCGCTGACCTCGCAGCGCATGGGCACCGCGGTCGCGGTGGCCGAGCGCGCGCTCGACGAGGCCCGCGACGATTCTGCCGTCCAGTACGCGGCGGCGGGTCGTGCGCTCGCGGTGCAGCTCGCGATGCTGCTGTTCGCAATACTGCTGACGGCCGGCGCGATGATCACGGTCACCCGCCGCGTCATCCGCCCCCTGCACAATATCCGTGACGCCGTGCTCAAGGTCGCTGGCGGCGACCTGACGGTCGACAGCGGCTATCTCGACCGCCAGGACGAGATCGGCGCGCTCGCCGGCGCGCTGGAGACATTCAAGCAGCAGGCGGCCGACAAGCTGAGAATCGAGGCGCAGGAGCGCGAGCACAATTCGGTCGCGGCAGCGCGTCAACGGGCAATCGAGCTTCATGTCGGCGAGTTCGAGGGCATGGTGCGCAACACCCTCGACCGGCTAAACCAGGCCTCGGGCGAGATGCGCAAGACCTCTTCAGAACTCTCCGCGGTCTCGCGTCAGACCAACGAACGGGTACAGATGGCCGGCAAGGCCTCAGGCGACGCCTCCATGAGCGTCGACAGCGTCGCTTCGGCGGCCGAGGAGCTCAGCGCCTCGATCAACGATATCAGCCAGCAGGCCGCGCATGCCGCAGGGATCGCCGGCCGCGCCGTCAGCCAGGCGCGCGAGACCGACGGCACCGTGCAGGGCCTGGCGAAGTCTGCCGGGCGTATCGGCGAGGTCGTCGGCCTGATCAACACCATCGCGGCCCAAACCAACCTGCTGGCGCTCAACGCCACGATCGAGGCGGCGCGCGCCGGCGAGGCAGGCCGCGGCTTTGCGGTGGTTGCATCCGAGGTGAAGTCGCTGGCGAGCCAGACGGCGAAAGCGACCGAGGAGATCTCCGAGCAGATCGCCGACATCCAGAGGGTCGCGGGCGACGCCATCAACGCGATCCAGGCAATCGGCGGTATCATCGGCGAGGTCAACGAGGTTGCCACCGCCATCGCCGCCGCCGTGCAGGAACAAGGTGCGGCAACGCAGGAGATCACCCGCAGCACGCAATATGCGGCGCAGGGCACCAAGAACGTCTCGGACAACATCACCGGCGTCAAAGCCGACGCCGACACCGCGGCCGGCGCGGCGGAGAACGTGAGACAGGCTTCGGAGATGCTGGAAACCCAGAGCCATCAGCTCGACCAGCAGGTCAGCGACTTCCTCGGCAAGATCCGGGCGGCGTAGGGCGCGGCGGCGTCACACCCTCAGTGTCGTCCCGGCGAAGGCGGAGATTGAGGCGGGAGTGTCGCAACTCACGCGACGTCGTCCTGGCGAAAGCCAGGACGACGGTGGAGCGATGACCCGACCGCCCTACCCCACCGTCCCTACTCCTTCGCGACCACCGGCAGATGGCGGAATTTGGCGCGGACCTTCGCCGGCAGCGGGGAGAAGTTCATCGCGCCGCCACCGCGATCGTCGGCGTTGCGATTGGCGACGACCAGGCCGTTCCGGCCGGCGACGATGTCGCCCTTGCGCAACGTCGGGTCGTCCTCGACCTTGACCGGCGCGAGTCCGACCGTGTCCTTGCCGTTACAGGTGCAGCCCGTCACGATCTCGTTGCGATAGCGGAATGCGTTCGGCAGGTCGGAATAGGATTGTCCGCTGTCGGTCGTGGCGTCGTCGATGTTGCTGCCATAGACCAGCGAAGTTTCCGCGGCCGGGCAAAAGCTCTTGCAGGATTGCGCCTTGCTCTCGGCGTCATTCCCTTGCGCCGGGAAGTAGCGTCCGTCGCAACCGCGCACGCAATAGGCCGCGCCGCCGCCGTAGACCGCCCGCGAGCGTGGTGTGTCGTAACGCGGCATGTCGTCGGTCGGGAACGGCAACTGGATCTGTGGCGGCGGCCGCAGGCGGAAACCGCCGAACAGCGCCGAGAAGAAATCCTCCGCATACGCTGGCGGCGTCGTCAGCGCGAGGCTGAGGGAGGCGGCGGCAAATAGCGCCGCCGCGGTCAGGGCCGGTTTGCTGATCGAACGTCTCGTCATGCGACCTCATGTACTCTTCAGTTCACGACGACGCCGAGATGTTCAGGGCCTGGCGGCCGGAAGGCTGCGTCGTCACCGCCGGGCGCTTGCGCACGGGATCGCCGCTCCTGTCGCCCCCGCTTCCCTTGGCCATCAGCGGCGCGTTCTTCGGCAGCACCACGACCCTGGCGCCGAGATTGACGCGGCCGAACAGGTCGATGACGTCCTCGTTGGTCATGCGGATGCAGCCGGAGGAGACGAACTTGCCGATCGTGGTGGGATCGTTGGTGCCGTGGATCCGGTATTCGCTCGAGCCGAGATATATCGCGCGTGCGCCGAGCGGATTGCCCGGGCCACCGGCGACGAAACGCGGCAGATAGGGCTGGCGCGCGATCATCTGGGCCGGCGGATGCCAGTCCGGCCATTCCGCCTTGCGCGCGACGTTCTGCACGCCCGACCAGGTGAAGCCCTCGCGGCCGACACCGACGCCATAGCGAATGGCGCGGCCGTTGCCGAGCACATAATAGAGATAGGTGTTGCCGGTATCGATGACGATGGTACCGGCCGGCTCGCTGCGGTCGAAGCTGACGATCTGCCGGCGAAGGCGCTCGGGCAGCGCGGTATCGTCGGAGGTTTGCGGCTCCTCGCTCAGGGTGGCCTGCGGAGCAGCCTGGCCGTGCGAATACGCCAGCGGCTGCATCGGCGCATAACCGAACATCTGGGCGTGCGCGGCGCCGAACGGCGCGGTCAACAATGCGGTCGCGAAGGCAAGCGCGGTGGCGGCGCGCGGCGAGAAGCGGCGGCGGACTGCAGATAACTTTGTCATGTGCTGCCCCATGGGATGTGTGCATCTGGGTGATGACGCACTGCCCCAACAAACGCCGCGGGACCGACTCAGGTTCCGAGGCCATTTGCGGCAGCGACGTCACAGTCAAGCGAGTGCTTCTTCGCGAAGGCGCGACGGAACCCACATACGCCTGGCGCGTTGTGGCTTCATCAATGGGCGCGCGGAGCAGATTTTCCGTGCGGGAGAGGTATTGTGCGCGTCCTTCCCAGTGAACGTCTCATTCCCGGCAACGGCGAGGGCGCACCACTTTCCGACAGCCACCGCGAGCTGCCGCCCATCATCCGTCGTACCGAGTTCGTCGCGTTTGCGCTGGCGGGGCTGCTGGTGATTGCGATCGCCGCCGTGCTGTATGTCGGCAAGGCGTTCTTCCTGCCCGTCGTGATGGCCTTCGTCACCGGCACGATGCTGTCGCCGGCGGCGAGCTTCCTGGAGCGGCGGAAGGTACCGCGCGCGCTCGGCGCGGTGCTGATCGTGATCGCGGTGACCACCGTCGTCGCCTTCGTCGTCGCGCTGATCGCCTCGCCGGCGATGGAGTGGCGCTCGCGCCTGCCGGAATTGGGTGCGGAGCTGAAGGAGAAGCTGCACGTCTTCGATCGGCCGCTCGCGTTCTGGCAGGAGCTGCAGACGATGGTCGGCGGCAGCCCGGATGGGCTGCCGAGCTTCCAGATGCCGAAATTTGAATGGGTGCAGCCGACGCTGGAATTCCTGTCACCGACCTTCACCGAATTCCTGTTGTTCTTCGCCACCCTGATCCTGTTCATCGCGAGCTGGCGCGACCTGCGGCGGGCGCTGATCATGACTTTCAGCGACCACGACGCGCGACTGCGCACGCTTCGGATCCTCAACGAGATCGAGATTCATCTCGGCAATTACCTCTTGACCGTGACCGTCATCAATATCGGCGTCGGCATCGCCACCGGGATCGTCTGCGCGCTCACCGGCATGCCCAATCCCGCCGGGCTCGGCGCACTCGCCGCGACGCTGAACTTCATCCCGATCATCGGGCCGATCGCGATGTTCGCGGTGCTGGTGGTGGTGGGGCTTGTCGCCTTCCCGACCATCGGCGGCGGCCTCGCCGCCGCGCTCGCCTTCGGCGGCATCACCTTCATGGAAGGGCACTTCGTCACGCCGACGATCATCGGCCGGCACCTGGCGCTGAACGCACTGGCCGTCCTGCTCGCGCTGGCGTTCTGGACTTGGATGTGGGGACCGGTTGGCGCCTTCCTGTCGTCGCCGCTGCTGATCGTCGCCCTGATCGTGAAGGAGCATCTTTTGCCGGCGGATTCGCCGCAGCTTCCGCAGGACTGACCGGTTTCCGGTAACGGAACTTACGCGATGGCGAAACGTTTCCCGGTCATCTCAGCCGCCAACAATTCGGAGCTCGTGATGTCGACGACCAATGGCGAAACCGGGATGAGCGACTGGACCGACAAAGCCACCAGAGAACGCCTCGAGAAGGATGTAGCAGCCGTGAAAAGCGATATCGCAACCCTCACAGAACAGATCACCGATGCGCTCAACACCTTCGCCAATTCCGCCGGCAAGCAGGCGCGGCGCGGCTATCGCCAGGCGCGCCAGAACATGGATTCGACGATGGAGGACATGTCGGACCGCGGCAGCGCGATGATGGACGCTGCACAGGACGCCTACGGCTCGATCGAGGAGACGCTGGAGGACGCGATCACGCAGCGCCCGCTCGCGACCGTCGGGCTCGCACTCGGCATCGGCTTCCTGATCGGCATCGCCTGGCGTCGCTGACGATGCGGAACGACCGTTCATTGAATTGATGGCGGCGCTCCGCGCCGCCGCCGGCGTGTGGGGGTTGAGGAGCAAGGCCATGTTTCAGCGCATCATCGACAGCATCAGCGCCTCGACCGGCACGACGCTGCGGCTGACCTCGCTTGCTGCAGGCGCCGCCCTCGCGCTCTTCATCACGACAAGCTTCCTGTGCGCGGCAGCGTTCATCGCGGTCCTGGAGAAATATGGTCCGGTGCAGGCGTGCCTCACCGGCGCCGGGGTCTTCTTCCTGCTCACGCTCGCAGCGGCCGGCACGTATTTGGGCTACAAGCGGGCCGTGGAGAATCGCGCCCGCATCGCCGCCGAGCGCGCAGCGAAGTCGGCGGCGCACAGCATGCTGGCCGATCCCATGCTGCTCGCAACCGGGCTTCAGATCGTCCGTGCCATCGGCGTCAAGCGCCTGCTGCCGATCCTGGCCATCGGCGGCGTCGCGCTCGGAATCTTGGCGAGCCGCGCTGGCGCGCCTGAAGACGCCTCGGCCGAGCCGGCCGAATGAACGCCAGAGCAAATTGAATACGACCTATTGCTCAGGTACCTCTCCCGAGCGGGAAAAGGTGAACCGCGTTCTTGGCTCGCAACGAGCGGTATCAGGTCACGCAGCGACCAGGCTGAAGCAGCTTTGCGACCTCGGTGAGCGAACTCACCATCGGCTCGCAGGCGACCGTCGGCTTGCTGCGACCCTGCTTCTGCAGCAGAAGCGAAGGCTTGGCGTTGCCGGTCTCGATTACCGCAGGAACCCGCAGCAGGATCGACGTGTCGGCGAGATCGTTGAGCCGCATCGAGACGGTCCGGGTGGAAACCGCCGCCGGCTTCGGCTCGGCGAGCCGATCCGCCTTGCCGGCACGATTGACGAGGTGGCCTGGCTTGTCGGAAATCGCCTGCCAGCGGTCGGCGAGATCATGGCCGGAGGCCAACTGCATTGCACCAAGCGTCGCGGCAATTGCGACGGCGCTCAAAAATACCTTTTGAATCTGTGACATGAGTGTTCGTCCCTCGCCCCATGGCGATCGACGGAACAACGCTGCCGGAATGTCCGAAGTTCTTGGCTGTTACGATCACTTAACCGTGTGCGAAAAAATCGCGGGGTGCAAAAAATCTTGGAATGGCTTGGAACGACTTTCGCGCCTGGGAGTCGTCTCAGCAGCCGGTTATTCCCCCCTGCCCCATAAACCGGCGACGTAGGGCGCGACTGTGGTGATGCCAGTCGCGCCTTACTTTTATCTGCGGCTGACTTTCATGTGCGGCCTACGTGGCCTTCCTTGGCCTTCGCGACAAGCCACTCGCGTCCCTCGGCATAAAGCTTCTCGACCTCGGCGCCGGTCAGGCCCAGCATGTCGCGCTTGACCTTGTAGCCGATCAGCTCCTGCATGTAGGCGAGGTGGCGGTAGCCCTCGGGCAGTGCCGCCAGAGCGTGCGCATCGAGGCGGAGCGTCGCCGACGGATCGACCGGATCGATCCGGTCTTTCTCGTAGATCGGCTGGCGGCGGACGATGCCCCATTTGCCTTGCCGCTTCTCCAGGAAATCATAGAAGCGCCCGGTGCAGACGACGTCGCAGAGCACGTCATGCACGGCCGCGCGCTGCGAGATGGTCATCTTGGTCTGCGCGACGGCGCGCTCACCGGAGAGATCGATGCTGGTGCCGCCGAGGAAATGCAGGATGCGTACGCCCTTCGCAAAGCCTTCCTGGCTGACGCGGATGAAATCCCTCGCCGGCCCCTGAAACCAGGTGGCGGACATCCAGCCTTCCTCATGCCAGACGGTGGCAAAGCGCTCCCAGTCGCCGGCATCGCGCCACACCGCCCAGTTCTCGACGAGGTCGCGGATGGCGAGGCGATCGAGCTGCGGCTGGTCCATGAACACGTCTCCGGTTGCCTAGCGGCCGCAACGCGGCTGCTCCACGAGGTATGAGCGATGCATTCGGTGGCCGTCAAGCGCGGTAAGCCGGCAACAAAAATCCGGCGCACCTTCGGCACGCCGGATCTGATCGTCATCAAGCGCCGAGGCGCCTTCCTTACGCTGCAGGCGCCTTCTCTACGCCGCCGGCGCCTTGGGCGTGCGGTTGCGCGAGTTGCGCTGGAAGAACAGCGCCTGGCTCGCCACTGCCGACACCATCGCTGGCTGGAACGGCTTTGAGATCAGGAACGCCGGCTCGGGGCGCTCGCCGGTGAGGAAGCGCTCCGGATAGGCGGTGATGAACACCACCGGCACTTCGAAAGTGCGCAGGAGCTCGTTGACCGCATCGAGGCCCGAGGAGCCATCGGCGAGCTGGATGTCGGCGAGGATCAGGCCGGGCCGCTTGTTCTTGGCGAGCGCCACCGCATCCGAATGGGTGCGGGCGACACCGACGACGTTGTGGCCGAGATTCTTCACCAGACTCTCGAGGTCCATGGCGATGAAGGTCTCGTCCTCGATGATCAGCACATCCGTAGCGATCTCGGCCGCCATCTCGCGTCCCGCGGCGTCGGCGAGCCGGCGTGTCTCCGCAACATCGGTATTGAGGATGTAGGCGACCTCCTCTTCGGAGAATCCTTCGAGCGACAGCAGCAGGAATGCCTGCCGCGGCAGCGGCGTGATGTTCGACAGCCGCCGCTCGGGCGGCATCGGCAAGGGCGTGACCTCGGCGTCGTCGTTGACGGAGACCGAATTCCATATCTGGGTGAACAGCCGGAACAGGCCGGCCCGTGGTCCGTGGCTCTCGTCGAGCACCGACGGATCCCCGAGCATGGCTTCCAACATGGCTGCGACGTAGGCGTCACCGGACGGCTGGCTGCCCGTCAGGGCACGTGCATACCGCCGCAATAACGGCAAGTGCTCAGCAACAAGCTGTGAACGGGACATCCCCACTCCATTCATCTTCGGGCCAATCCGCACGAGACCCACACAAGGGCGGCCCGGACCTCCCCTGCTCGCCCAGTCTACGCCCGAACTCAAGAAAAGTTCCGGGACGGCTGGAACTTTTCCTCCGCCCTTGCATTAGGCCTATCCAGGGAACGGCTCCCGGTTGAGAAAAAGCCTCTGTTTTGCAGTCACTTAACTCGGGGAAACGTGGAACAGGTCATGAAAGATCTCAGGTCATGAAAGATCTAAAGTCTCAAGCAAGCAAGAACACGACCCCCGGCAAGGGTGGCCTCACGCCGGAGATTCAATCTCGGATTGGGCACCAGTTGCGCGCCATGTACGACGATGTCGTGCGGCAGGGCGTTCCCGACCGGTTCGCGGAGCTTATCAAAAAGCTTGATGCGCCGGGAGCGACACCCCAGGTGGAAAACGATGGGGGAACCAATGACAACAATGGGAGGGACTAATGCCCCTCACGGAATCCCTGCGCGACGACATCCTGGCGGCCGTGCCGAGCCTGCGCGCCTTCGCCATCTCACTCAGCGGCAACGCTGATCGCGCCGACGACCTGGTGCAGGAAACGCTGCTGCGGGCGCTCGCCAACATCGACTCGTTCCAACCCGGCTCCAACCTGCCGGCGTGGCTGTTTACGATCCTGCGCAACCTGTTCCGCTCCGACTATCGCAAGCGGCGGCGGGAGGTGGAGGATGCGGAAGGCAACTACGCCAAGACACTGAAGACGCAGCCGTCGCAGAACGCGCATCTCGAGTTCGAGGAGTTTCGCGCGGCGCTCGACAAGCTTCCGCAGGACCAGCGCGAAGCACTGATCCTGGTCGGCGCCTCCGGCTTCTCCTATGAGGACGCGGCCTCGATCTGCGGCTGCGCGGTCGGCACGATCAAGAGCCGTGTCAACCGCGCCCGCTCGAAGCTCGCGGCCCTGCTCTATGTCGACGGCGCCGAGGATTTCGGCCCGGACGAGACCGTGCGCGCCGTGATCGGCGGCAGCGGCGGCTAGAGGCCGGCAGTCAGAACAAGCGCACGAAGGTAGAGGCGGCCGCTTGAGCGGCCGCCTCTACGCGCGTGTCTTCCCTTCTCGCCTTCTTGTGGGAGAAGGTGTCGCGCTAAGCGCGACGGATGAGGGGTCTCGCTCCGCGCATCAATCTCTCGATTTGAACTCGCGGATAAAGCCCCTCATCCGGCGCTTCGCGCCACCTTTTTTCGGAAAACCGCTCCACGCTTTTCCGGATCATGCTCTAGCGCACCGGCCGCACCGGTGCCGAAAATTTCTCGGTGCGATCGCGCTCCGTCATGTCGACGACCGTCTCCATCGGCGCGGTCAGCTCGTAGATGTAGGAGGCGTCGGTGAAGTAGCGCTTGGCGGTGCCGCCGAGTGCTTCAGGGGCGACTCGATCGAGCAGGATCAAACCGAAATCGGAATCGGGGCGGCGCGTCGCTTCGCTGGTGTTGAGCTCCTCCCAGCGGAAATGGAACATCTCCTCGCCCTCTTCGCCCGTCACCGTCCAGTTCGCCGTGATGTGCGGATGCTTGCCGACCAGCGACAGCCCCTCGTCGGAATGCGAAGCGAGCTCGAAGAACAGCAGCGAGAGGCTTTGCGCTGCGCGCGCACTCACCGCGATGTCGGGCCCGCTGACGGCAATGCGATCGGCATGCGGGATGGCGCGCGCCTCGAACAGGCCCTTCAGCTTGACACCCTGCCACTGGCTCTCGCTCAGCAGCGAGACGACGTTGGACATGGCGTGAATGCGGCCGATCAGCAGCTCGCGCGCGACGTCGATATCGGAGCCGTGGCGCAGCGTGCGCGTCACGATCGACTGGATCACAGCCAGGATGTTCTTGACGCGATGGTTCAGCTCGTCGATCACCGCCGTCAGCCGACGCTCGAAGCCGATCCGCACCTGGATTTCCCGGCTGAGCCGCAAATTGTTGTAGGCGACATATCCGAACAGGCCGCACACCATCGCCGTGATGGCGAAACCGATCGCCGCGACGATGATGGCTGTCTGCTCGGCGCGCCGTGCCGAATTGGTCTTCGCGTAATAGCTGAGCTGCCAATCGCGGCCGCCGAAGCTCAGCGTGCGCGTTGCCGACCGCGCCGGTCCGTCGGCTGAGGCCATGCGTGTGGAGACCACGCCCTGGTCATTGGCCACGAGCTCGCCGCCATCCTTGCGCGGATCCTTCAGCGCGACGGAGAACAACGACATGTCGTCGTTGGTCAGCATCAGCGAGGCGAGCTCGTAGGAAAACGTGATGAAGCCCGCCGGCTCGGTCGCGCCTTCGGGAATCACGGGCGCGGCCACGATGACTCCGACTGGCCCGTTGCCGCGCAGCAGCGGGACCGGGTCGGAGGCAACCGACCTCTTCTCGACCCTGGCACGTGCCAGCATGGCGCTGAGAACCGGATCCTGGTCGTAGCTGCGGCCAGGCAGCGCCTTGGTCTCGTCGCTCCGCGGCTCGAGGTCCAACAGCACGTCAATCGGCTGGGTGACGGTGGCCGGATCGATCGGCTTGTCATCGTAGGTGCGGATCTTCGCATTTGGAAAGCCCGCGCCCGCGATCGCCGCCTGCGCCGCGGCCAGCTCGTTCGGCTTGAGGCGGGCGATCCAGCCGGCCACCACGAAATCGGTCTTGAAGGCGTAAATGGCCGAGCGCAGCGGCTCCAGCATGTTGGGCTTGATCACGGACGGCGCGCGGAACAGGCCCGAGGCGACACGCGCAAGCAGCTCACGCTCGGTCAGCCGGTCCTGGACCAGGCTCGCGTGAACGTCGATTGCGCGCGCCAGCGCGATGCGGTCGAGCGCCAGCTCCTGGTCGTGAACGCGATAGGCCGCGAGCCCGGAGAGCAGGACTCCGAGCAGAGCGATGAAGCCGATGATGAAACCCAGCCGGACCACGCGACTACTCAGGAGAAGGTGGGAAGTCGGCAATAAACACGAAGCATATGAACGCCGCTCGAACGGCCAAGTGCCGAAACAGAGTGGACCTCAGTAGGGGAGATAATGAAGGAGGAGGCATCAGTACGCAACTTGGGTCGCCCGAAAAGCTTAATTCGCCCGGCCGATCGTCCGGCCAAAGAGGTTTGCTCCGGACACTAAGTGCGTTAATCGCTGTGCCGCAAATTTGTTCCGCGGATACAGTTTGGCCGCAGGTGTTAACGGCCATAAAGACTGCGCTATGTCGTCGCGCTCCGCAAGCCGTCCTTCAAGCCGCGCTCCAAGCCGCCCTTGGCCTCGATGAAGCCGACGATGCGGTCGAGCCCCTCGCTCTTCTTCAGGTTGGTCATCACAAACGGACGCTCGCCGCGCATCCGCTTGGCGTCCGTCTGCATCTTCTCGAGGGAGGCGCCGACATGGGGGGCAAGGTCGATCTTGTTGATGACCAGGAGGTCGGACCGGGTGATGCCGGGACCGCCCTTGGACGGAATCTTGTCGCCAGCGGCCACGTCGATGACGTAGATCGTAATGTCGGCGAGCTCCGGGGAAAAAGTGGCAGCGAGGTTGTCACCGCCGGACTCGATCAGCACCAAGTCGAGATCGGGAAACTTCGCACGCATGTCCGCAACCGCCGCAAGGTTCATCGAGGCGTCCTCGCGGATCGCGGTGTGTGGACAGCCGCCGGTCTCGACGCCGGCGATACGATCCGGCGTCAGCGAGCCCGAGCGCACCAGGAATTCCGCATCCCACTTGGTGTAGATGTCGTTGGTGATCGCAGCGATGTCGTAGCGCTCGCGCATGGTCTTGCAGAGCAGGTCCATCAGCGCTGTCTTGCCCGATCCGACGGGGCCGCCGACACCGACACGCAGGGGGCCATGAGATTTAGCCATTGTAGCTTGCTCTTTCCTATCGTCGTCCCGGCGAAAGCCAGGACCCATTACCACCGAACTTTGTTGTCGCGGCAGGCTGAGGCCATACGGACGCATAACCACGGGCATTTGTGGCTATGGGTCCTGGCTTTCGCCTGGACGACGGCGGAGTGCGCGGCGCAGCCCTCACGACCTGAACAGCCGCGTATATTGCGTCTCGTGTCGCATGCTGGCGAGATCGGCGCGAAACGTCGCGCTGCCGAGATCGTCCAGTAGCGCATGCAGCGCACGATTGGCAGTCGCGGCGACCGCAGCTTCCAGCATCACCAGCACGCGCTGGCAGTCGGTCTGGCCGAGCGGAATGAGCCGGCTTGCCGCGGAGATCCAGTTCGAGACCAGCGCGTGCAGGAAGGCGTGCAGCGTCGGCGGCAGCGGCACGCCATGGGCGGCCGCAACGACACCGACCGCGACGGGATAGACCAATGGCGTACGGCATGCCGCGACCATGGCATCCAACCCGTCGGCATCCCACGCCGCTCGCGCGATGTCGATGAAGGCGCGCCCCTGCGAGGTCGTCTCGAGCTGCCGCTCGCGCGAAGGCACGAAGGCCGCAGCGAGCTCCGCGATCTCGCATAGCGAGGCGCCCTCGACCGCCTCGGCGGCGCGGTAAGCATGGACCAGAAAGATCGCGTCGCAAATGCCCGCGCCGTCGCCGAGCATCGCACCGAGCCAGTCGGCGAGCGTCACGGTGTCGGTGATGTCGCCCGCCTCGACTGCCCATTCAATGCCGCTGGAATAGGAGAAGCCGCCGACTGGAAACGCCGGCGACAGCCAGGTCATCAACCGGTACAGCGCCGCCGCCTCCCGCTCGGTCAAGCAGCCGGACTCGACCGGCTCATTTGTGGTCATGAGCATGGCTATGGCCATGGTGATGATCGGGGTGGTCGCAATGCTCGTCGTGGCGATGGTGATGATCGTGGCCATCATGATCGTGGTGATGGTCGCCGTGATCGTGATGGTGATGTCCGTGATCGTGATGCGCATGGGCGTCATGTCCATGCGCGTGGTCATGTGCATGAGCTGCATCGGCATAGGCGCCGCCCTCGGGATCGAATGGCGCCTCGATCTCGATCACGCGCGCGCCTAACCCCTTCACCATCGTCTCGATGACATGGTCGCGGCGGATGCGCAGGCTCTTGGCCATGATCTGCGTCGGCAAATGGCGATTGCCGAGATGCCAGGCGACGCGGATGAGATGGTGCGGATCGCGGCCGCGGATTTCCAGCAGCGGCTCGGGCTCCGCGACCACCTCGATCAGCCGGCCGTCCTCCAGTTCCAGGGCATCGCCGCCGCGAAGCGCGACGGCGTTTTCGAGGTCGAGCAGGAATTCGAGCCCGCGCGTGCCCGTCATCGCCATGCGGCGCCGGTGCCGGTCGTCGAAATCGAGCACGACCGTATCCGCCGGCGCCTCCGTGAAGCGGTGCTGTCCCCGTACCTGCGTCGCCCGGATCATGCGCTTTACCCTATTACCTGGTCTCGACCTTTTCCGGCGTGATCACCTCGATCTTCGGCGGTGCCGTGAAGCACTTCACCGCCACGCGGCCGAACGTCTTCATATGCTCCATGGCACGATGCGGAACCAGCGCCTCGGCATTCTCCCACTGCTCGACGAACACCATCTTGGTGGGATCGGTGACGCTCTCGTGCAGATCATAGGCGATGTTGCCGGGCTCCTTCCGCGTCTCCTTGATGCAGGCGGTGGCGGCTGCGATGAATTCGGCGCGCGTTTCGGGCTTGATGGTCAAGGTGGCAACAACGTAGATCACGAGAAATCCTCCCGGCTTTTCTTTCTAAGGTAAGATACCGGGCGCGACATTAGACCAGGCGGGATCGAACGCAAAACCGGAAAAACTGCCCCCGGACATCGCTCGGGACCTATTCTTGGGACATGTGTCGAGGCGCTATTTCAGTACATGAAATATCGCTGTGCCATCGGCAGTACCTCGGCCGGCGCGCAGGTCAAAAGTTCGCCGTCGGCGCGGACCTCGTAGGTCTCCGGATCGACCTCGATATTGGGCGTCGCGTCGTTGTGGATCATGCTCTTCTTGGAGATCTTTCCGCGGGTGTTCTGAACCGCATAGAGCTTCTTGTCGATGCCGAGTTTTCGCGCGAGGCCGGCGGTGACGGCAGCCTTCGAGGTGAACACGACGGATGATGCCGTGCGCGCCTTGCCGAAGGCACCGAACATCGGCTGGTAATGTACCGGCTGCGGCGTCGGGATCGAGGCGTTGGGGTCGCCCATGGGAGCTGCCACGATCGAGCCGCCCTTGATGATGCAGTCCGGCTTGACGCCGAAGAAGGCGGGCGACCACAGCACGAGGTCGGCGAGCTTGCCCTTTTCCACCGAGCCGATCAGCTTTGAGACGCCATGGGCGATCGCGGGATTGATCGTGTACTTGGCTATGTAACGCTTCACGCGGAAATTGTCGTTGTCCTTGCCCTGGTCCTGCGGCAGCGATCCGCGCTGCTTCTTCATCTTGTCGGCGGTCTGCCAGGTGCGGATGATGACCTCCCCTAACCGGCCCATCGCCTGCGAGTCCGAGGACATCATCGAGAGCGCGCCGAGGTCGTGCAGGATGTCTTCGGCGGCGATGGTCTCCTTGCGGATGCGGCTCTCGGCAAACGCAAGGTCTTCCGCGATCGACGGATCGAGGTGATGGCACACCATCAGCATGTCGAGATGCTCGTCGATGGTGTTGCGGGTGAACGGCCGCGTCGGATTGGTCGAGGACGGCAGCACGTTCTTCAGTCCTGCGACCTTGATGATATCAGGCGCGTGACCGCCGCCGGCGCCTTCGGTGTGGAAGGCGTGGATGGTGCGGCCCTTGAAAGCCTTGATGGTGTCCTCGACGAAGCCGGATTCGTTCAGCGTGTCGGTGTGGATCATGACCTGGATGTCATGATCGTCGGCGACCGACAGGCAGTTGTCGATCGCGGCCGGCGTCGTGCCCCAGTCCTCGTGCAGCTTCAGCGCACAGGCGCCGGCCTTGATCATCTCGACCAGGGCCGCCGGCCGCGAGGCGTTGCCCTTGCCGGAAATGCCGAGATTGACCGGGAAGGCATCGAACGACTGGATCATCCGCGCGATGTGCCAGGGGCCGGGCGTACACGTCGTGGCGAAGGTGCCGTGCGACGGACCGGTGCCGCCCCCGAGCATCGAGGTGACACCGCTCATCAAGGCGTGCTCAATCTGCTGCGGGCAGATGAAGTGGATGTGGCTGTCGAAGCCGCCGGCGGTGAGGATCTTGCCTTCTCCCGCGATGACGTCGGTGCCGGGGCCGATGATGATGGTGACACCCGGCTGGATGTCGGGATTGCCGGCCTTGCCGATCGCGGAGATCATGCCGTCCTTGATGGCGACGTCGGCCTTCACGATGCCCCAGTGGTCGACGATCAGCGCATTGGTGATGACGGTATCGGCCGCGCCCTGGCGGCTCGTGACCTGCGATTGCCCCATGCCGTCGCGGATCACCTTGCCGCCGCCGAACTTCACCTCCTCGCCATAGGTGGTGAAATCCTTCTCCACCTCGATGATGAGATCGGTGTCGGCCAGCCGCACCTTGTCGCCGGTGGTGGGGCCGAACATGTCGGCATAGACGGATCGCTTCATCTTCACGGACATCACAAGCCCCGTTCGCGTTTCAATGTTGTGTGAGTGCTCACAGCGAGGCCCTCGCTCGTTGCACTGCATCGTCAAACTTCGTCTCGAGGTAGGAATTGCTTCCGCGGCAGCCAGCGACCACCTGCTCGGCCCAATCGGTATAGTCAATCAGGTCGGCGCGCTCCTCAGTAGTGGGGTTGGAACGAATCCGTGCCTCGATGTTGCTGATCTTGTCGGCGATTTTGATCAGCTTGGCGCCGGCCGACTTTTTCGGCGCATCGACGACTTGTCGTCGTCGCCGCTCGGCTTTCGGCAGGTTCATATCGTCGGTGCATTCGACCACGATGGAAGCGACGCGCTCGGAGAATTTTTTCGCCAGCTCCTCGCGCGTGGTGTCGGTATCCTCGATCGAATCATGCAGCCAGCCGGCCGCGACCAGCTCGGCATCGGCACCATCGGTCGCAGCCGCAAGCAGGTTCGCGACCTCGGCAAGGTGGTTGATATAAGGCTCGTTGCCGCGCGCCTTGCGCGCCATGCCGTTATGGCGCCGCGCAGCAAGCTCGGCAGCTTCAGAGATGAGGCGAATGGCGGGCAGCATGATCTAGGCCTCCTCGACATCGTTTGACGTATCGCGCGATGCGTTCCCTCCCCCCTTGCGGGGGAGGATCAGGGAGGGGGGTGCACCTTGCTCGGCTGCACGACGTATCGTGAGGACCGTACTCTCGACGTCATCGATGACGTTGCCAATTTCGGTTACCCGAGCGTGCGATACCACTGCTGCCGGAGCCCGGGGCTTACCCCCCTCCCCGGCCCTCCCCCGCAAGGGGGGAGGGAGCGATCCAGTTTCGCTCACCTCACAGTGAATCACTGCGCCCGCCTTAGCCTGCCTCACAGCTTCCCCATGACGTCGCCGCGGAAGCCGTAGATGGTCTTCTTGCCGGCGAGCGCGACGAGCTGGACGTCCCGGGTCTGGCCGGGTTCGAAGCGGACGGCGGTGCCGGCGGCGATATCGAGGCGCATGCCGCGCGCCTTCTTGCGGTCGAACTTCAGCGCCGGGTTGGTCTCGAAGAAATGGTAGTGCGAGCCGACCTGGATCGGGCGGTCGCCGGTGTTGGCGACCGTCAGCGTCACGGTCTTGCGACCGGCATTGAGCTCGATCTCGCCGTCCTGGATGAAGAGTTCACCGGGGATCATGTTGCGCGCCTACCTGATCGGCTCATGCACGGTGACGAGCTTTGTCCCATCCGGAAAGGTCGCCTCGACCTGGATGTCGTGAATCATTTCGGGAATGCCCGGCATCACCTGGTCGCGGGTCAGCACTTGCGCACCCGTCTGCATCAGCTCGGCGACGGTGCGGCCGTCGCGCGCGCCTTCGAGAATGAAATCGGAGATGATCGCCACCGCCTCGGGATGGTTGAGCTTGACGCCGCGCTCGAGCCTGCGCCGCGCCACGATGGCCGCCATCGAAATCAGAAGCTTGTCCTTTTCGCGGGGAGACAGGTTCATGCGACTTCTCTTCCGTTCACATCATCAATTCAGCCACAACCGCGGCAAGGCCGCATCCGTGCGCGCCAGCACCGCCATCATGTCCGCGCGCAAACGGGCCGCATCTTGGGCACAGAAGCGCGCCATTGCAAAGCCGTTCCAGGCGGATATCCCGACCTCGCCGGCAAACGAGTCGGCCGCCTCGCGGAGACACTCGACCAAGGCCTCATCACCAGGCACGATCAATGCGGTGCCGATGGCGGCGCCCCCCTTGGCGAATGCGGGCCGCGCGAGCTTCTTGCCGATATCGCCGTCGAGCCTGACGGTCTCGGCGAAGACCAGCTTGCCGCCGCGGCGCAGCCGCCAGCGATCGACGAACTCGCCCTGCTCCATCCGCTCGCCCATGGCGGTGCGGCCGAACACGACGATCTCGCCAAGCAAAAGCGACGCGGCCTCATCGAGCTCGATGTCGAAGCGGCGCTGCACGCGCGCACGATCGAACAGGATGGTCTCCTGCGGCAGCCAGGAAAGATGCGCACCGGTCCCGACCGTCAAGGCGATGTTGAGCTGCGCCGCCGGTCCCGGGGTACGGTAGACCTTCTCGGCTGCCGCCGTGGTCAGCGTCAGCCGAGCGGCATCAGTGGCTGCGATCTCGATGTCAAAGCGATCGCCGCCGGCAACCCCGCCGGCCGTGTTGACGAACACGCCCGATAATCCCTCGTCCTCGGGCGAGGGAAAGCGCACGCGCAGGGAGCCGGACTCATGCAGGGTGCCGCGGCGCGTGACGCCGTCCCTGGCATGGACGTCGAACCGCACCGCGCCGCGGGCACGGTTGGCCTCGAAGACCGACGACTCCAACTCCGACAAATTGCCTGATAGCTCGCTGCGCATCCGCCTCCCCCAGCCGGTGGCCGCAGAATTTCCTGGCCTACAGCGCCATCTGGCGGCTGATTTCGCTCGCGTCGAGATTGCTGCGATCGCAGGTGTACTTCACCGCGCCGCGATCCATCACCGCAAAACTGTCGCCGAGTTCGCAGGCAAAGTCGAGATATTGTTCGACCAGCACGATGGCGATATTGCCGAGATTGCGCAGGTAGGAGATGGCACGGCCGATGTCCTTGATGATCGAGGGCTGGATGCCCTCGGTCGGCTCGTCGAGCAGGAGCAGTTTTGGCCGCATCACCAGCGCACGCCCGATCGCGAGCTGCTGCTGCTGACCGCCCGAGAGATCGCCGCCGCGCCGGCCCAGCATGGATTGCAGCACCGGAAACAGCGAGAATACATCGTCCGGGATGTGCTTGTCCTCGCGCTTCAGCGGACCGAAGCCGGTCTTGAGGTTCTCCTCGACCGTCAGCAGCGGAAAGATCTCGCGGCCCTGCGGCACGAAGCCGATCCCCTTGCGCGCCCGCTCGTAGGGCTTGAGCGAGCTGATGTCGCTGCCGTCGAACACGATCGATCCCGATGCGATCGGGTACTGGCCGACCATGGCGCGCAGCAGCGACGTCTTGCCGACGCCGTTGCGGCCAAGCACGCAGGTCACCTTGCCCGGCTCGGCCGAGATCGAGACGCCGCGCAGCGCTTGGGCAGCACCATAGAAGAGATTGATGTCCTTGACCTCGAGCATGCGTCAGCGTCCCAGATATACTTCGATGACCCGCTCGTTGGACGAGACCTGGTCGATGGTGCCTTCCGCGAGCACGGAGCCTTCGTGCAGGCAGGTGACCTTGACGCCGAGCTCGCGCACAAAAGTCATGTCATGCTCGACCACCATGACGGTGTGGGTCTTGTTGATCTCCTTGAGCAGCTCGGCCGTGAGATGCGTCTCGACGTCGGTCATCCCGGCGACCGGCTCGTCGACCAGCAGCAGTTTTGGATCCTGCGCAAGCAGCATGCCGATTTCGAGCCACTGTTTCTGGCCATGGCTGAGGCTGCCGGCGAGGCGGTTGCGCGCGTCGGTGAGGCGGATCGTCTCCAGCACCTTGTCGATGCGCTCGGACTCCGCCCTGCTGCCGCGCCAGAACAGGGTGCCGCGCACGGAGTGATCGACGTTGAGCGCGAGCAGCAGGTTGTCCTGCACGGTCTGGCTCTCGAACACGGTCGGCTTCTGGAATTTTCGGCCGATGCCGAGTTCGGCGATCCGGGTCTCATCCAGCCGCGTCAGGTCGGTGACGCCGTCGAACAGCACCGTACCCTCGTCGGGCTTGGTCTTGCCGGTGATGATGTCCATCATCGTGGTCTTGCCGGCACCGTTCGGGCCGATGATGGCGCGCATCTCGCCCGGCTCGAGCGTCAGCGACAGGTTGTTGATGGCATGGAAGCCGTCGAACGAGACGTGCACGCCGTCGAGATAGAGCATTGCGGAAGTCGCGCGGGAATCCATCACGTTCATGACCGCTCCTTCGCCATGTTCGGTTCCGCGATGCCATCTTCGGCCGCAGCGCTCGCAGCGGTCTCGGCCGGGCGTTTTTCCTTCGCCGCCTCCCACCAGGAATTGAAGGTGCCGACGATGCCTTTCGGCAGGAGCAGCGTCACCAAGATGAACAGCGCACCCAGCATGAACAGCCAGTACGGTGCCAGCACGCCGGAGGTGAAGAACGTCTTGGCGTAGTTGACGACGACCGCGCCGAGCGCGGCACCGACCAGGGTGCCGCGGCCGCCGACCGCGACCCAGATCACCGCCTCGATCGAGTTGCCCGGCGCGAATTCGGACGGGTTGATGATGCCGACCTGGGGCACGTAGAGCGCACCGGCGACGCCGGCCATGCAGGCCGACACCGTGAACACGAACAGCTTGTAGGATTCGACGCGGTAGCCGAGGAAGCGCGTCCGCGATTCCGCATCGCGCACCGCGATCAGAACCTTGCCGAGCTTGGACGAGACGATGGCGCGGCAGACCAGGAAGCCGACGATCAGCGCCAGGCAGCTCAGCGCGAACAGCGCGGCGCGCGTGCCTTCGGCCTGGACGTTGAAGCCGAGGATGTCCTTGAAGTCGGTCAGGCCGTTGTTACCGCCGAAGCCGAAATCATTGCGGAAGAAGGCGAGCAGCAGCGCATAGGTCATCGCCTGCGTGATGATCGACAGGTACACGCCGGTGACGCGGGAGCGGAAGGCGAGCCAGCCGAAGCAGAAGGCGAGCAGTCCCGGCACCACCAGCACCATCAGCGCCGCAAACCAGAACATGTCGAAGCCGTACCAGTACCACGGCAGCTTCTGCCAGTTCAGGAACACCATGAAGTCGGGCAGGATCGGGTTGCCGTAGACGCCGCGGGTGCCGATCTGCCGCATCAGATACATGCCCATGGCGTAGCCGCCGAGCGCGAAGAAGGCGCCGTGGCCGAGCGAGAGGATGCCGCAATAGCCCCAGATCAGGTCGATCGACAGCGCCAGGATGGCGTAGCAGACATATTTGCCCCAGAGCGCAACCAGATAGGTCGGCACCTGCAGGAACGAGCCCGCCGGCAGCAGCATGTTGGACAGCGGGATGAGGATCCCGCAAGCCGCGACGATGGCGAGGAAGATCGCCGCGCCGCGGTCCAGCGATCGGGTGAGCATGTGAGGGGTCATGCTTCCACCGCACGGCCCTTGAGCGCGAACAGGCCGCGCGGGCGCTTTTGAATGAACAGGATGATCAGAACCAGGATCGCGATCTTGCCGAGCACGGCGCCCGCAACCGGCTCCAGGAACTTGTTGGCGATACCGAGTGTGAAGGCGCCGACGAGGGTGCCCCAGAGATTGCCGACGCCGCCGAACACCACGACCATGAAACTGTCGATGATGTAGCTCTGGCCGAGATTGGGGCTGACATTGTCGATCTGCGACAGCGCCACCCCGGCGATACCGGCAATGCCGGAACCGAGGCCGAAGGTCAGCGCATCGACGCGTGAGGTGGCGATGCCCATCGAGGCCGCCATGCGGCGGTTCTGCGTCACCGCGCGCATCTCAAGGCCAAGCGCGGTGTAGCGCAGCATGGCGAGCAGGATTGCGAACACGGCGAGCGTGAAGATGAGGATCCAGAGCCGGTTATAAGTAATGGTGATCTGACCGAGCTCGAAGGCGCCGCTCATCCAGGAGGGGTTGCCGACCTCGCGGTTGGTTGGGCCGAACACGGTGCGCACGGCCTGCTGCAGCACCAGCGACAGGCCCCAGGTCGCAAGCAGCGTCTCCAGCGGACGACCATAGAGGAAGCGGATGATGCTGCGCTCGATCAGGACACCGATCGCACCGGCGACCAGGAAGGCGAGCGGCACGGCGATCAGCAGCGAATAGTCGAACAGGCCGGGGTAGCGGGTGCGGATCACCTCCTGCACCACGAAGGTGGTGTAGGCCCCGATCATCACCATCTCGCCATGGGCCATGTTGATGACGCCCATCACGCCGAAGGTGATGGCAAGTCCGATCGCCGCCAGCAGCAGCACCGATCCGAGCGAGAGGCCGTACCAGGCGTTCTGCACCGTCGACCAGACCGCGAGCGTGTTCTGGATCGAGCCGATCCCGCTCGCCGCCGCCTTGGTCACCGAGGGCGGCTGGTCGCTGCCGATACCGGTGAGCAGGGCCAGCGCTTCCTGGTCCCCGCGCGCCTTGATGGTGGCGACCGCCTCGAGCTTCTGCAACTCGGTGGCGTCGGACTTGTAGAGCAGAATCGCGGCGCGGGCTTCGCCCAGCGCTGACTTGACCGACTTGTTCGTTTCCTTGGCGAGTGCGCTCTCGACGGCGTCGAGCGCCGTCTCCTCGTGCGACTTGAACACGGATTGCGCGGCCTGCAGGCGCGTCGCGACATCCGGCGACTGCAGCGTCAGGCTGCCAAGCGCGGCGTCGACGCTGCGGCGCAGCCGGTTGTTGAGGCGGACCGCGCTGGCGCTGTCGGGAACGCTGGCGACCGGCTGCCCGGTCGCGGCGTCGATCGACTTGCCGTCGGTGCCGGTGACGTAGACCTTCTTGCTGTCGGAATCGGCCATCAGCCGGCCGTCCTGGAGCGCGCTGATGATCGGAAAGGCCAGCGGGTTGCCGCTGCTCGCGACCACTCCGATCGCCTCCTCCGTGTCGGAGAATTCGTCGTTGGCAAATTTGGCGACCGCATCCTCGAACGGACCGGCGAAAGCCGGCAGCGCGAACGCGATCAGAAACAGCGAGAGCGCAAGCGAGCAGAGACGAGCGGACAGTTTGGCTGGCACTGTGAAAATCCCGGCAGAAATGGATGGAGAAGGCGGCGGGATCGCCGCCCTCTCCAAGTGTGCAATGGGCCGTCAGGCCTTGGTCGAGTGCTCTTGGATCAGGATCCCGAGCCGAGGCACTTGTTGGTCTTGACGTTGAAGTTGCCGCACTTCTTCTCGACCCAGTCGCCGATCAGGTCCTTGGAGCCGTCGAGCTCCTTCGACCAGGCGTCGCCCGGAACGAGGCCCGGGGTCTTCCAGACCACGTCGAACTGGCCGTTGCCCTTGATCTCGCCGATGAACACCGGCTTGGTGATGTGGTGGTTGGGCAGCATCTTCGACACGCCACCGGTCAGGTTCGGCGCCTCGATGCCGGGCAGCGCGTCGATCACCTTGTCCGGATCGGTCGACTTCACCTTCTCGACCGCCTTCACCCACATGTTGAAGCCGATCACGTGCGCTTCCATCGGATCGTTGGTCACGCGCTTCGGATTCTTGGTGTAGGCCTGCCAGTCCTTGATGAACTTCTCGTTCGCCGGAGTCTTGATCGACTCGAAGTAGTTCCAGGCGGCGAGATGGCCGACCAGCGGCTTGGTGTCGATGCCGGCGAGCTCTTCCTCGCCCACCGAGAACGCGACCACCGGGATGTCCTTCGCCTTGATGCCCTGGTTGCCGAGCTCCTTGTAGAAGGGAACGTTGGCGTCGCCGTTGATGGTCGAGACCACCGCGGTCTTCTTGCCGGCCGAGCCGAACTTCTTGATGTCGGCCACGATCGTCTGCCAGTCGGAATGACCGAACGGCGTGTAGTTGATCATGATGTCTTCCTGGGCGACCCCCTTCGACTTCAGATAGGCTTCCAGGATCTTGTTGGTGGTGCGCGGATAGACGTAGTCGGTGCCCGCGAGCACCCAGCGCTTCACCTTCTCTTCCTTCATCAGGTAGTCGACGGCGGGGATAGCCTGCTGGTTGGGCGCCGCACCCGTGTAGAACACGTTGCGCTCGCTCTCCTCACCCTCGTACTGCACGGGGTAGAACAGAATGTTGTTCAGCTCCTTGAAGACCGGGAGCACGGACTTGCGGGACACCGAGGTCCAGCAGCCGAACACGACCGAGACCTTGTCCTTGGTGATCAGCTCGCGCGCCTTCTCGGCGAACAGCGGCCAGTTGGAAGCGGGATCGACGACGACGGCCTCGAGCTTCTTGCCGAGCACGCCGCCCTTCTTGTTCTGCTCGTCGATCAGGAAGAGGATGGTGTCCTTCAGCGTGGTTTCGCTGATGGCCATGGTGCCGGACAGGGAATGAAGCACGCCGACCTTGATGGTGTCGTCCGCGGCCTTCGCGCCGGTCAATGAGGCCAGACCGAGCATCAGTCCGGCGGTCGCGGCGAGCACGCCGCGGCGGCTAAATGACGCCGCTATATCGTGAGTGGATTTGGTAAGCATGATTGTATCATCTCCCTGACGCAGACGTGGAAAGAACGCTGCGAAACGGCCCCACGGCCGCCTGCGATTAATGGAATCGCAAGAACCGTGCCATGGGTTGAGCATCCGGCAAGCCACTGGTTCTATTCAGGAATTTTGCAAAAATCGAAGTTTCATGGCGACGCGCCTGCTTAAAACTTGGGCGAATGAAATGTATGCCAATGCGGCAGTCAGTCTAATTTTTGAGCAAAAAGGTATTTCTGTCTAAATTTCCGGCATAACAATTTTTGCGCCGCAATCGATCTCCGCAACGTCCGCGCCTTGAAAGCGCCCCCTCGATGTTCCATATGGGGGCAGAGATCCCTTGCGAATCAAGGGATCGTAGCGAGCCGCGTGTTCTTAAGCCCTTTCGGGCCTCTGGCTTGCCCATATCTCCCAAGCCATCCGACACCCCAAACACGCAGGTGTCTTCTCGACACCTTGTTGCGCGCGCCCCGCCGACTGCGCCGGGCGTTCGCTTTTGACATGGAAAGAACCCATCTTTTGACTTCGTTTCAGGACTTCGGCCTCGCCGAACCCATCGCCCGCGCGCTTCGTGAAGAAAATTACGTTACACCCACGCCCGTCCAGGCCCAGACCATCCCGCTGGCACTGACCGGCCGCGACGTCGTCGGCATTGCCCAGACCGGCACCGGCAAGACCGCGTCCTTCGCGCTGCCGATCCTGCACCGCCTGCTCGAACACCGCATCAGACCGCAAGCCAAGACCTGCCGCGTCCTCGTGCTGTCGCCGACCCGCGAGTTGTCCGGCCAGATCCTCGACAGCTTCAACGCCTACGGCCGCCACGTCCGCCTCACCTCGGCGCTCGCCATCGGCGGCGTGCCGATGGGCCGTCAGGTCCGCGCGCTGATGCAGGGCGTCGAGGTCCTGGTCGCGACCCCCGGCCGCCTGCTCGACCTCGTGCAGAGCAACGGGTTGAAGCTTTCGAGCGTCGAATTCCTCGTGCTGGACGAGGCCGACCGCATGCTCGACATGGGATTCATCAACGACATCCGCAAAATCGTCGCCAAGCTGCCGATCAAGCGGCAGACGCTGTTCTTCTCGGCCACCATGCCGAAGGACATCGCCGAGCTGGCGGACTCGATGCTGCGTGACCCTGCCCGCGTCGCGGTGACCCCGGTCTCCTCGACCGCCGAGCGGATCAACCAACGCATCCTCCAGGTCGATTTCTCGGCCAAGCCCGCCTTCCTGACCAAGCTCCTGAAGGAGGAGCCGATCAACCGCGCGCTGGTCTTCACCCGCACCAAGCACGGCGCAGACAAGGTCGTGAAGACGCTGGCCAAGGCCGGCATCGCCGCGAACGCCATCCATGGCAACAAATCGCAGAACCATCGCGAGCGCACGCTGGCCCAGTTCCGCTCCGGCGAGATCCGCACGCTGGTGGCCACCGACATCGCCGCTCGCGGCATCGATGTCGACGGCATCAGCCATGTCATCAATTTCGACCTGCCCAATGTGCCCGAGACCTATGTGCACCGTATCGGCCGCACCGCGCGCGCCGGCGCCGACGGCACCGCGATCTCGCTGGTCGCGGGCGGAGAGGAACTTAGTTATCTCCGCGACATTGAGCGATTGATCCGAGTGGCGCTGCCGCGAGAGGATCACCGTACCGACGCCGGCCGCGAGGCCGCCCATGCTCCGTCCGCCGCGGCTGCGCAGCACCACCGGCCGGGCCGGTCCGGTCGCTCCGGCCAGCGGCCGCAGGGCGCAAGGTACGGTGACGGACGGCCTGGCGAGGGGCGTCATGTCGAGGGCAGACCTGTTGATGGCAGGGCCGCCGACGGCCACAAGGCATCGAAGGGGTCTCGCCGCGGCCGCCGTTCCGGTGGTAAGGTGAATTCCCCACCAAACGATCGGTCGGAACAGCGTCCCGCGCATAGCGCAGGCAAGCCTGATGGAATACAAGGCGTTGCCTTTTTGCGTCGCGAGAGTCGCCCCAACGGCCGACCGAACCGCAATCCGCATTCGCACTAGTCGTCCCACGACCTGGAGACAACCACATGGCTAAGGAAGAGCTGATCCAGTTCGAAGGACTGGTGACCGAAATCCTCCCCGATGCGCGCTACCGCGTCCAGCTCGACACTGGGCACGAGATCGTGGCCTACACCGCCGGCAAGATGAAGAAGAACCGCATCAAGACCCTCGCGGGCGACCGCGTCACGGTCGAGATGTCGCCTTATGATCTGGAGAAGGGCCGGCTGATTTTCCGCCACAAGGACGAACGTCCCTCGACGCCCGGCGGCCCGCCGCGGGGCGGCGCGCAGCGTGGAGGCCAGTTCCGCCGCCGCTAGCGAGCCCTCTGGCGCGGAAGGCGCGGAACTAAAATGCTGACCTGTATGCTGATTTGCCGCGTAAATCGCGGCGGATCAAAAAATCGTGCGCGTCAGGATTGTTTTGAGGCCCTATTTCCAATAAAATGAATTAATCGATTTTCGGCCGGACGACATTAGCATCCACCGGTACAGCCGGTTCAGACACGCTGACGACCCTTCCAAAAATTCGATCTAACCTGCCTGCGCGAGCGGGCTCAGACATTGTGTACTTGAGAAGGGACTACCCCCGTGAGCATGGGAACCGTGAAGTGGTTTAACGCGACCAAGGGCTATGGCTTCATTCAGCCCGATGATGGCGGCAAGGACGTGTTCGTTCACATCAGCGCCGTCGAGCGCGCCGGCCTCGGCACGCTGCGCGAAGGCCAGAAGGTCTCGTACGAGATCGTGGCCGACCGCCGTTCCGGCAAGTCGGCGGCGGACAACCTCCGCACCGCAGGCTGAGCTTTAAGGGCTTACCGCCCTGACCGGTTCAAGCGAACGAACCAAGGAAAAGGCCGTGCGCGATGCACGGCCTTTTTTGATTCCAGTATCCGCTCGCAGATTTCAGCACGACGACGGTACGCCGTTGTAGGGAACACAAGTGACCTGGCGCGGCCGCGTGTAGGAGAGATCGCTCAGCGGTATGCTCGACTTCAACACGTAGCCCACCGAAGGCGTGTACGTGTAGCTCGCCTCGCTGAGTATGAGGTAGCTCGACGGAATCAAGAGCGCCGACGGAATCATCGTGGTGACCTTTGTCGCCGGCCTTCCGAGCCGAGGTCGCCAGCGTCGCTTGCATCGCGCCGCTCGTGATGGTGCCGGTCTTGCTCCACTGGATCGTGGCAATGCTGTTGGCATCGATATAGATCTCGGAGATCGTGCCTTTCACGAAGGTAGCGTCGTAAGGCATGATAGCCGAGATGCTAGCCGTGAACGCGTTCTGCATGTCGGTATCGGCCAGCGTCGTTGACTGCGACGTCAAATCGGACAGAGTCCGTGCAATCAACGTGACTTTGCGATCGATCGCTATGGCCGACGAAAACTCGACCGTGCCGAAGAACATCACCAGCATCAGCGGCACGATGACCGCGAATTCAGTCGCAGCGAGTGCGCGCCGGTCGGCGACGAAATCGCGCACTGAGGGAAAACCGCAGGCGGACTTCCCGTCCCGCCAGCTCCGATCGTGCTAGTTCGCCTTGGCAGCAGCCGCCGCGCCGGCGCTGCCGCTGGCGGTGCTGCTCAGCGAGCCGGCCTGGCTCATCGCGGTGCTGAAGTATTTGTCGCTGTCGCCGAGCGTGACGCGGCGCTGGCAGATCGGCATGCAGCTATAGGACTCGCGCTCGATCCCGCGATAGACGGTGACGAGCCGGTCGCTCGGGCCTTCGACCTGGATCTGACGATCGACCAGGATCTCGCCAGCCCTGTCGAGCGCAATGAAATTGGTGGCGCCGTAGCCCTTGCCGGTCACGACGATCATGCCGCCGGGCTGGAGCGTGACGTCGGCGATCAGGGGATTGCCGACCACGATGGTGGCCACCTTGCCGGGGAGCCTCACGAGCTTGGCCTGATCGACATTGACGGCAATGGTGTCGGCACTGGATTCGGCAAGGCCGGCAGCGGGTGACGCCAGCATGGCGGCCGCAACCAGAAGACCGATGCGCGCATGACGGCGCAGGAACTCTTTACGCATACTCTACTCCCGGGACGTCACATACCGGCAGAAGCGATACCGAAGCGGAGCCGGCGCCCGACCCCGCTAACCTGCACTTAATTCGTGAACGTTCCGCAAACTTGCCGACTATTGTTTGAATGGCCTTGCGCTGTTACGGCGCCTCGGCCGGACCATTGCTATTGACGGAACGGATAGGCGAGCTGGCCGGCGATCTCCTTCGGCATGGTCGCTTCGTCCTTGCCGTATCCCTGCGGCAGTTCACCCTCCGGCATCCGGAAGGTACCGAACAGCACGTCCCAGATCGGGAAAGTCCCGGCAAAATTGGTATCGCCCCCCTGCTCGAGCGAGGTGTGGTGCCAGCGGTGAAACACCGGCGTCGCCAGCACGTATCTGAACGGCCCGAAGGTCCAGTTCAGGTTGGCGTGCACGAACGCCGAGTGGAAGGTGGTGAACGGGCCAACCCAGATCATGACGTTCGGGGAAATGCCGGCCATCAGCAGCACGACATCCACGCCGATCGTGCCGAGCACGAGATTGACGGGATGGAAGCGAGCAGCGGAAATCCAGCCCAGCTCCTCCGAGGAGTGGTGGATCGCATGGTATTTCCAGAACCCGCCGCCGTGGAACAGCCGGTGCAGCCAGTACAGCATGAAGTCGGAGAGGATCAGGAACAGTGCGCCCTGCACCCAGAGCGGAAGCTGCGATAGCGGGCCGTGGCCGTTGTCGTAGAAGGCGATGAGCTCGTCGGCATCGTGGATGTTGAAGACGACGCCGGCGCCGACGATCAATAGCCCGATCCGCATGGTGCGGGCGAACACCGGGACGAAGAACCAGTAGCAGATGTCGGTCACGATCTCCCGCTTGCGCCACCACGGCGCGCCGGGATTGCACGCCCAGAAATGCTCGAGCACCGTGAAGACGAGCGCGAGCATGAGCGTGATGGGAACGACCTTCTCGATGGTTTCGCCGAGCATCAAGGCGACTTGCATGGGTAGGCTCGACATTCGTCGCCTTTCCTTCCAATTCGAGGCGCCTCCAGGCGTACTCCCCGAAATTTAAGGGAGGGTGAAGCCGCCCGCCGGCTCCGGCATCCATTCGGTGCACCGCGAATGGAGGCGGATTGCGAGCGACGTCTTAAGGTCAAATTCACCGTCGCGAAAAGCATCGCCCGGCATTCGAGTTTCCCCGATCGGATTAACTCTACCGAAAGAGCTCGGCTCTCATGTTCGAGCGCGTAGAGGACAGCGCCCGACCGCGGCCGCCCCACCCGAGATGGAGTTTTGCTCATGAAGAACTTGATTGCGCGTTTCGTGAAAGATGAATCCGGTGCCACCGCAATCGAATACGGTCTGATTGCTGCCGGCATCGCGCTCGCAATCATCACCGTGGTCAACAGCCTCGGCACGACGCTGAACGCGAAGTTCAGTGCGATCAGCTCCTCGCTGAAGTAAGCGGCCGGACAGACCGCAGCAAAAGCCCCGGATTGCCGGGGCCTTTGTTTTTCTGGACACATCGAGTTCCCGTCGTGTTGCGTAAGTACAGGACCGATGCCGCGTTCACGGCAAACCAGGCGGAGACGGTGCGGACCGACGCGCCGGCCTACTGGGTTTGTCTTGCGTTGCTGCTCGCGGTGGTCGCGCTCGCGGCGCGAATTGCCAGCATCTGGTGAAGCCGCCCGCCCCGGGTTTTCCCGGCGCCGAGGTCGCCATCGCCGTTGTCGGTTTGTTTAGCACTGGCCGGCTAGCGTGCGGCGACGCCCCGATCCCGCGACAGATGCGCTGATCCCAGGAAACAGCCCATGATTCTCGACCTCGCGCGCCTTCTGCTGTTCCCGGCCCTGATGGCGTTCGCGGCGGCGAGCGATCTCTTCACCATGACCATCTCGAACCGCGTGTCGCTGGCGCTGGTCGCCGGCTTCTTCGTGCTCGCCATTGCCGGTGGCATGGCACCTTACGACATGCTGGCTCATGTCGGCGCCGGCGCGCTCATGCTGGTCGTGGCCTTCACCTGCTTCGCGATGGGCTGGGTCGGCGGCGGCGACGCGAAGGTCGCGGCCTCGGTCGCGCTCTGGTTCGGCTTCGCACAGTTGATGAATTTCCTGCTCTACGCCTCGCTGTTCGGCGGGGCGCTCACGCTGCTGTTGCTGCAATTCCGGCAATGGCCGTTGCCTTACGGGCTTGCCGGCCAAGCCTGGCTCGCGCGGCTGCATGCCAAGGAGAGCGGCATCCCCTACGGCATTGCGCTCGCGACGAGCGCATTGATGGTCTACCCGGAGACCGAGTGGGTGAAGGCGATCGACCTCGCCCACCTCGCACTGCGCTGAACGCACGGGATACACCGGGCGTTAAGGCGATTTAGATACGCCTCATTAACCATGCTTTGACGAATAGCTGGTCAACTGCCGATCACGGCGGCGGCAGCGTCGCGGCGTTTTGTTGGAAAGTGAAGCGTATGAATAGGGCACGCATTGTCGTCCTGACGGTTGCGATCTGCGCCGGCGGTGTCGCCGCGTACCTCGCGAGCGGCTCGGACAATTCTGCGCCGCCTCCCGCTCCGGTCGCGCAGCTTCCGACCGTCGACGTGCTGGTGGCCAAGAACGACATCGGCCTCGGCCAGACCGTGAAGCCCGAAGACGTGCAGTGGCAGACCTGGCCGTCAGCGACCGCCAGCGCCACCTTCATCCGCCGCAATGAGCGTCCCGATGGCGCGACCCAGGTCACTGGTTCGATCGCCCGGGCGCCCTTCATCCAGGGCGAGCCGATCCGCGACCAGAAGCTGGTCAAGGCCGAGGGCTCGGGTTTCATGGCCGCAATCCTGCCGAGCGGCATGCGCGCCGTCTCCACCGAGATCTCGCCGGAGACGGGTGCCGGCGGCTTCATCCTGCCTAACGATCGCGTCGACGTGCTTCTCACTCGGCGCCTCAAGAATCCGGACGAGAGCGGCAGCGCGCCGGACATCGTCACCTCCGAAATCATCCTGGCCAATGTCCGCGTGCTCGCCATCGACCAGGCACCGAAGGAAAAGGACGGCCAGAACGCGGTGGTCGGCAAGACCGTCACCCTCGAGCTCAATCCCGCGCAGACCTCGACGCTTTCCGCCGCCCGCCAGAGCGGCACGCTGTCGCTGGCGCTACGCAGCATTGCCGACGTCAAGATGAGCGACAACACGCTCCTCGACGAGTCCGCGCAAAAGCGCGACGGCATTTCGATCATTCGCTACGGCGTACCCAGCCAGACGGCAAAGATACGATGAGGACTTGCGAGATGACATGCAGGGTCAACACGGCGAAGCTGCGGACCGCGGTGGTCCGCGCCCTGTCGTTTTCCGCCGTGGCCGCGCTGACGCTCAACCCGATGCTTACTCCCGTGCTCGCCGCCGACTACCGCCCCGTGACGCCGATCGCGGCCGACGGCCAGATGAACGCGCGCTTCCTCTCGCTCGGCGTCGGCAAGTCGGTCGTGATCGACCTGCCGCGCGACATCAAGGACGTGCTTGTCGCCGACCCGAAGATCGCCAATGCGGTGGTGCGCTCGGCGCAGCGCGCCTACATCATCGGCGCCACCGTCGGTCAGACCAACATCGTGTTCTTCGATTCCGCCGGCCAGCAGATCGCGGCCTATGACATCGCGGTCAAGCGCGATCTCAACGGCGCTCGCGCCGCGCTGAAGCAGATCCTGCCCAATTCCGACATCCAGATCGACGGCCTCGGCGACGGCGTCATCCTGACCGGTACGGCTGCCAACCCGATCGAGGCGCAGCAGGCCAACGATCTCGCCGCCCGGCTCGCCGGTGGCCCGGACAAGGTGGTGAACTCGATCGTGGTCCGCGGCCGCGATCAGGTCATGCTGAAGGTCACGGTCGCTGAAGTCGCGCGGAGCATCGTCAAGCAGCTCGGCATCGATCTCTCCGCGAATCTCAACTACGGCACGTCGGTGGTGACTTTCACCAACTCCAACCCGTTCACGGCCCTCGGCCGCAATCTCGTGGACGGCAACAATCTGACCGCGAAGTTCGGCGGAGGCCCGTCGGTGCAGGCCACTCTGCGCGCGATGGAGACCGCCGGCGTGATCCGCACGCTGGCCGAGCCGAACCTGACCGCGATCTCGGGTGAATCGGCGACTTTCGTCGCCGGCGGTGAATTTCCGGTGCCGGCCGGCTATGCGTGCGATCCCACCACCCATGTCTGTACTACCCAGATCAGCTTCAAGAAGTTCGGCGTCTCGCTCAACTTCACCCCGGTGGTGCTTACCGAGGGCAAGATCAGCCTGCGGGTGATGAGCGAGGTGTCGGAACTGTCCAACGAAAATGCGATCACGCTGTCGCAGGCCGTGACCTCGACCTCGGTGAACTCGCTGACGGTGCCCTCGATCAAAACCCGGCGCGCGGAGACCTCGCTCGAAATTCCGTCCGGCGGCGCAATGGCGATGGCCGGCCTGATCCAGGATCAGACCAAGCAGGCGGTCAGCGGATTGCCGGGCCTGATGCAGCTTCCGGTTCTTGGAACGCTGTTCCGCAGCCGCGACTTCGTCAACAATCAGACCGAGCTCGTCGTGATCGTGACGCCCTATATCGTGCGCGCGGTGGCGCAGAAGGACCTGTCGCGTCCGGATGACGGCTTTGCCGCACCCGCCGATCCGCAGGCCGAGCTGATCGGCAACATCAATCGCATCTACGGCGTGCCTGGCCGGACCGATCCGGCGCGGAATTATCGCGGCACCTACGGCTTCATCACCGACTGAGGCGGAAACGGGGACTTCGCTATGATCACAAGACCACCCCAGATTCGCAAAGGCGCCATCCGCCTCGGTGGCGCACTCGTCGGTATGGCGCTGGCGCTCGGCGGCTGCCAGCACGACGAGGCGGTCACCGCTTCCATTCCCGACGACTACAAGCAGCGCCATCCGATCGCGATCGAAGAGCAGAACCGCTCGATCGTCGTCTTCGTCGGCCATGCCCGCGGCGGCTTGACGCCGGCTCAGCGCGCCGACGTCATGGGTCTGGCGTCGGCTTGGCTGCGCGAGGGTACCGGCGCGATCCATATCGACGTGCCGGCCGGCACGCCGAATGCGCGTCCGGCGGCCGAAACGCTGCGCGAGATCCAGGCGATGATGGCGGCCGCCGGCGTGCCGCCACGCGCCGTCATGGCGCGCCCTTATCAGCCCGAGGACAGGCGCTTCCTGCCACCGATCCGGCTGACCTATTCGAAGATCGCGGCGGTCGCCGGCCCTTGCGGCGTGTGGCCCGAGGACATCGGCCCCTCGATGAAGAACAGGGGCTGGTTCGAGAACAAGCAGTATTACAACTTCGGCTGCGCCTATCAGCGCAACCTCGCCGCCATGGTCGACAATCCGTCGGACCTGGAGCAGCCGCGGCCCGAAACGCCGTCCTACACGGCACGGCGCACGACGCTTCTCGAGAAGTACCGTAAGGGCACTCCGACGGCGATCACCTATCCTGAAGCCGACAAGGCCAAACTCAGCGACACCGGCAGATGATCAGCTACGCTCGCCAGACTCAACAAGAGCAGCCGGAGGCCCCTCCTCCGCCGGTCGAGGAGCATATTGCGCCCGCGCCGCGCGTCTCGGTCCAGGCCTTCTGCGAGACGGTGGAGACCGCCGCCGCCGTCCAATCGGCCGGCGAGGATCGCCGTCTCGGCAAAGCCCATCTCAAGATCCAGATGGGCGGCATGGCGGCCGCCATCGAAGCCTACCGCTCCGCGCCAACGCCGAACGTCATCGTGCTGGAGAGCGACGGCCGCAGCGACCTCCTGACCGGCCTCGACCAACTCGCCACGGTCTGCGATGCCGGCACCCGCGTCATCGTGATCGGCCGCATCAACGACGTCATGCTCTATCGCGAACTGGTTCGTCGCGGCGTCAGCGACTACGTGCTCGCGCCGGTCGGCGCCATCGACGTCGTGCGATCGATCTGCAACCTGTTCTCGGCACCGGAAGCCAAGGCGGTCGGCCGCATCATCGCCGTGGTCGGGGCCAAGGGCGGCGTCGGCGCCTCCACCATCTCCCACAATGTCGCATGGGCGATCGCGCGCGACCTCGCCATGGACGCGGTCGTCGCCGATCTCGACCTCGCCTTCGGCACCGCCGGGCTCGACTACAACCAGGATCCGCCGCAGGGCATCGCAGACGCGGTGTTCTCGCCCGATCGCATCGACACCGCATTCGTCGACCGCCTGCTGTCGAAATGCACCGATCACCTCAGCCTGCTGGCGGCGCCGGCGACGCTCGATCGGGTCTATGACTTCGGCAGCGAGGCCTTTGATGCCGTGTTCGACACGCTGCGCTCCACCATGCCTTGCATCGTGCTCGACGTCCCGCATCAATGGTCGGGCTGGACCAAGCGCTCGCTGATCGGAGCGGACGACATCCTGATCGTGGCGGCGCCGGACCTCGCCAACCTGCGCAACACCAAAAACCTGTTCGATCTGCTCAAGGCCGCGCGTCCCAACGACCGGCCGCCGCTCTACTGCCTGAACCAGGTCGGTATTCCGAAACGGCCGGAGATCGCCGCCGCCGAGTTCGCCAAGGCGATCGAGAGCCAGCCGGTCGTCTCGATTCCGTTCGAGCCGCAGATCTTCGGATCCGCCGCCAACAACGGCCAGATGATCGCGGAGATCTCCGCCAACCACAAGTCGATCGAGATGTTCCTGCAGATCGCCCAGCGCCTGACCGGCCGCAGCGAGGCCAAGAAGCAAAAGTCGTCCCTGCTTTCACCCCTGATTGACAAGTTGCGGGGAAAATAGGCCGCCGCATGGAGTTGTTAAGTGTTCGGTAAGCGTAGCGGAACAGACACCGACTTTCGGGCCCCCAAGCCCGGTGCCGTGTCGCCAGAGCCTGTCCAGGCTTCGGCGCCCACGGTGTCGCGCGCGCCGCCCCCGCCGGCCGTCGTCTCGCCGCCGCTTGCTCCTGCCAAGCCCGCGCCGACCATCGAGACCCGCCGCTCGGACAACTATTACGAGGTCAAGGCGACCATCTTCGGCGCGCTGATCGAGGCCATCGATCTCGCTCAGCTCGCCAAGCTCGATTCCGAATCGGCACGCGAGGAGATCCGCGATATCGTCAATGAGATCATCGCGATCAAGAACATCGTGATGTCGATCGCCGAGCAGGAAGAGCTGCTCGACGACATCTGCAACGACGTGCTCGGTTATGGCCCGCTCGAGCCGTTGCTCGCGCGGGACGACATCGCCGACATCATGGTGAACGGCGCGGGCACGGTCTATATCGAAGTCGCTGGCAAGATCCAGCGCACTGGCATCCGCTTTCGCGACAACCAGCAGCTCCTCAACATCTGCCAGCGCATCGTCAGCCAGGTCGGCCGGCGCGTCGACGAATCCTCGCCGATCTGCGACGCCCGCCTCGCCGACGGCTCCCGCGTCAACGCCATCGTGCCGCCGCTGTCGATCGACGGTCCCGCGCTTACCATCCGCAAATTCAAGAAGGACAAGCTGACGCTCGATCAGCTCGTCAAGTTCGGCGCGATCTCGCCGGAGGGCGCGGAGATCCTCCAGATCATCGGCCGCGTTCGCTGCAACGTGCTGATCTCCGGCGGTACCGGCTCGGGCAAGACGACTCTGCTCAACTGTCTCACCAACTACATCGAGCACGACGAGCGCGTCATCACCTGCGAGGACGCGGCCGAGCTCCAGCTCCAGCAGCCCCATGTGGTCCGGCTGGAAACCCGCCCGCCCAACATCGAGGGCGAGGGCCAGGTCACCATGCGCGAACTGGTGCGCAATTGCCTGCGTATGCGTCCCGAACGCATCATCGTCGGCGAAGTCCGCGGACCCGAGGCTTTCGACCTGCTCCAGGCCATGAACACGGGCCATGACGGCTCGATGGGCACGCTGCACGCCAACAATCCGCGCGAGGCGCTCTCACGCTGCGAATCCATGATCACGATGGGCGGCTTTTCCCTTCCCTCGCGTACCATCCGCGAGATGATCTGCGCCTCGATCGACGTCATCGTTCAGGCCGCGCGACTGCGCGACGGCTCGCGCCGCATCACCCACATCACCGAGGTGATGGGCATGGAAGGCGACACCATCATCACCCAGGACATCTTCGTCTACGACCTCATGGGCGAGGACGCCAACGGCAAGATCATCGGCCGGCACCGCTCGACCGGCATCGGCCGTCCGCGGTTCTGGGAACGCGCCCGCTACTATGGCGAGGAGAATCGCCTGGCCGCAGCGCTCGACGCGGCCGAAGCGGCGGCGAAGGCGTGAGCAGGGTGCCACCATGAACATGCAGGTCCTCGCCTTCACCTTCCTTGCGACCGCCGCCGCCGGCGGCATCGCGTGGGTCTTCCTTTATCCGCTGTTGTCCGGCGAGCGGCAGGCGGAGAGCCGCCGTGCCTCGATCGCCCGCGCCGAGGCCCCCACGGCCCGCGCGGCCGAGAAGACCCAACGTTCGCGCCGCGAGCAGGTCGAGACCACGCTCAAGGATCTCGAGGCGCGGCGCCAGCAGGAGAAGAGCGTTCCGCTCAGCGTCCGCCTGTCGCAGGCGGGGCTCGACTGGACGCCGCAGAAATTCTGGATCGTCTCCGCCGTGTTGGGCGGCGTGCTGGGTGCAGTCGCACTGTTCGTCGGCGGAGGCCTGATCGGCGCCGCCGGTCTCGCCTTTGCCGGCGGCTTCGGCCTACCGCGCTGGGCGCTGAGCTTTTTGAAGAAACGCCGCGAAGACAAATTCCTGGCCGCCCTGCCCGACGCCGTCGACGTGATCGTGCGCGGCATCAAGGCCGGCCTGCCGCTGTTCGAATCGATCAAGGTCGTCGCCGCCGATTCGCCGGAGCCGCTGCGCAGCGAATTCCTGGCGATCATCGAGACGCAGGCGATCGGAATGCCGCTCGGCGAGGCCTGCGCGCGGCTCTACGACCGCATGCCGCTGCCGGAAGCCAACTTCTTCGGCATCGTCGTGTCGATCCAGCAGAAATCGGGCGGCAACCTCTCCGAAGCGCTCGGCAACCTCTCCAAGGTGCTGCGCGATCGCAAGAAAATGAAAGAGAAGATCCAGGCGATGTCGATGGAGGCCAAGGCCTCGGCCGGCATCATCGGCTCGCTGCCGCCGATCGTCATGTTCCTGGTCTATCTCACCACCCCGCAATACATCTCGCTTCTGTGGACCCATCCCACCGGCCAGCTCATGCTGGTCGGCTGCGTCGTCTGGATGTCGATCGGCATCATGGTGATGAAGAAGATGATCAACTTCGATTTCTGACGGTGCCGCATGGTCGAATTTCTCGTCGCGAAACTGCATGACGTCCGCTTCATGACCATGCTGCTGGCGGCCATCGCCGCCAGCGCCACCGTCTATACGCTGGTGATGCCGCTGTTCGCCGGCGAAGGCCTCGCCAAGCGCATGAAGGCGGTGGCGAGCGAGCGCGAGCGCATCCGGCAGCGCGAGCGCGAGCGCCTTTCCAAGGGCGAGAAGGTCTCGCTGCGCCAGACCCCCAAGCAGCTCGTCTCCAAGGTGGTCGAGGATTTCAACCTCACCAAATGGCTGGCGCAGGAAGCCGCGCGCGAGAAGCTGGTGATGGCGGGCTATCGCGGCCACGCGCCCTACATCACCTTCCTGTTCGCCCGCATGGTCGCCCCGCTGGTGCTGTTCATCGGCGCTATCCTCTACGTGTTCCTGATCGCCCATATGGAGAAGCCGATGCCGATCAAGATCGGCATCTGCATCGGCGCGGCCTATCTCGGCCTGCAGGCGCCGATGCTGTTTCTCAAGAACGCCATCTCCAAGCGCCAGCTCTCGATCAAGCGCGCCTTTCCGGACGCGCTCGACCTGCTGCTGATCTGCATCGAATCCGGCATGTCGGTCGAAATGGCGTTCCGGAAAGTGGCCACCGAGATCGTGGGCCAGTCGATCGCGCTGTCGGAGGAATTCACGCTGACCACGGCCGAGCTGTCCTACTTGCAGGACCGCAAGGTCGCCTATGAGAACCTGTCGCGGCGCACCGGTCTCGAGGGCGTCAAGTCGGTCTGTCTGGCGCTTCAGCAGGCGGAGCGTTACGGCACGCCGCTCGGCCATTCCTTGCGCGTCATGGCGCAGGAAAACCGCGACATGCGCATGAACGAGGCCGAGAAGAAGGCGGCCGCGCTGCCGCCGAAGCTGACGGTGCCGATGATCCTGTTCTTCCTGCCGGTGCTGTTCGTCGTCATTCTCGGACCGACCGGCATCAAGGTCGCTGAGCTGCACTAGGGCGCGATGAGGTCAGGCCCGGCCTGACTACGTGCGGCCGATCGCAAAATATCGAAAAACAACCCCATGCAAAGTAGCCGGCAACCGCCGGCTCAAGGCCTTGCGGATCCAGCGAACTAACTGATCCCCAGGGCAAAATCGCTGCGGCCGCGCACGCGGTCCGTGCCGTCTCGAGAAACGGCCGATCAGTCGGACTGGCTGAGGGAGGCGACCGGCGTGCGCTTGGCCGCGCCGCGCGGCGCCTCGTTGCGGTTCAGCATGTCCTTCAGGTAGGCGACGTTGGCCGCCGCCTGGTCCGGCGGCAGGTCCGCCTTCACGATGGTCTCGGCTTCCGCAAAGCGCCCCTGCAGGCCGACCACCAGAGCGAGGTTCTGCCGCACCCGGCCGCTCGCACGTGGCGAGGCATAGGCCTGCCGCAGCGCTTCCTCGGCCTTCGGCAGGTCCTTCGACAGCATGTAGGACAGACCGAGATTGGAGAGCACGCCGGGATCGCCCGGCATGATCTTCAGCGCGCTCGCATAATAGCTGCGCGCCTCCTCATGCCGGCCCATCTGATCGAGCGCGGTGCCCTGCACGGAGAGCAGGCGCCAATCCGGATTGTCGGGCGAGTGCGCCTTCGACAGCACGTCGAAGGCCTGCTGGAAATTGCCGTTGTCGGCGAGCGCGCGGCCGTATTGGGCCAGCAGCGCCTTGTTGCCGGGGTGGGCGATGGTCGCCTGCTCGAGCACGGCGGCGGCCTGCGCACGCTGGCCATTGGCACGCAAGGCCTGGCCATAAGCGAGCGCGACGTCGGCGTCCTTGGGATTTGCACGGTAGCGCTCGCCATAGGCTTCGACGGCGCGCGCGGGATCGGCGGGAGCGGCTTCCGCTCGCGATCCGACCGAGCCGGTGACGTCGGAGAGCTTCGACATGGCGGTGCAGCCGCCGAGGCTGACCGTCACCATCGCAACCAGCGACGTGGACGCAAGAAGCCGGGCTGGACTGAACCGTTGACGCATGACGCCTTGACTCTTGAGCCGATTGATCGAGCCGAACGCGTCAGCAATAGACTGTTAACCCTAACGGCCAGTTAACGACAGGCCGCCGCATCCTCAGTGCGGCGTTCCCGCTGGCGCCTCGTTGCCGAGACCCGGATCGAGGCCGAGCGCCTTCACCTGATCGTTCAGGTCCAGCAGCAGCCGCAGCCTCTGCCGGATCTGCTGCTGCACGTCGATGCCCTCGCGCGGCATCTTCGGAAGTCGGCGCAGCAGGTCGGCACGATTGATTAGCGGGTTCGCACGGAGCTCGTCGAGCTCGGCGCGATCGACGCCGAGCACATCCGCCGATTGCTCGACCAACGCGTTCAACAGCGCCCTCGCCGCACCCAGCGGCTTGCCCCCCGGCTTTGCGGACTTGCTGTCGAGATCATTCCACGCCTTTGACGTGACGAGATAGGTGTAGAGCGCGTCCGCCCAGCTCAGTTCGCGATCGTCGTAGAAGGCGCGCCGCGCCAGCAACCGGCGGGCCAGCGCCACGAGCAGATCCCGGTTCAACGTCGCGCATGAGGCGATCTCGATCGCCGACTGGAAGGCGGGATCGCGGGAGAAATCGCGCCCCGCCGGAAGCCTGATGATGCCGTCCGGCAGGTTGCTATCGAGCGGCTTGAAGGCACCATCATTGCGCAGTCGCGAATACCGGGTGATGGCGAACCGGTAATGCGGGCTGCCCGCATCGGGCGACGGCCCGAAATGGATGATGTTGAAGCCGGCCTCGTCGCCGCCCTGCCCAGTCGAGGATGGACAGGAGAGCACGTAGATCGTGCGCCAGAAATCCTCGCCGCCCTCGCTCGCTGTGGCGCGCGGATCGGGGACCGAATAGCGGGCGAGACCCTCAACATGCCGGTGACCGTGCAGGATCAGATTCACGTTGAGCGAGGTAGCCGCTTCGAGAAACGTCGCGGGCGCGGCCAGATACATCAGCGGTTCGTCAGGGACGCCGAGGAAGCGCTTTCCCTCGCCGGTCGCCTGCGGCAGCGGATGATGATGCAGCGCCAGCACGCGCACCAGGTTTTCTGCGGGCTCGGCATAGTCGGCGCGTCCGGCCGAGCCTAGATTCCCTGCGAGTTCGACGCTCAGCCGCGCGGAGCGGGACACCATCGCGTTGTAGGCGCTCGCATCGATCGTGCTGCTCTCGAGCGTGGAGAGGCTGGCGCTGTTGGAATCCAGCAGCACGAGGTCCAGGCCGGACTGGCGGTAGTAGATGCTCTTCGACGTCCGCGGCAGATGCAGGTAGTCGTAGGCGTCGTGCCGGCCGCCGCGCTGGCTCGGACGCTTGACGTCGTGATTGCCGGCGACCGCCTGAATGTCGGTGAATAAGCCGCTTTGCCGGAAGGACGCGATGACCGCGAGCGCCTCGTCGAGCGCGCGCGGCCTCGGATCATTCACGAGATCGCCGGTCATCAGCAGGATGCGATCTGGAACTGTCGAAAACTCCGGCATCCTCTCGCCCAGCGCAGCGGCGAGAGCATCGATCGCGGGAAGCAGCCGGCCCGATCCGTCCAGATGCAGGTCGGAAATATGCGCAATGACGAACGACCTATCCATTTGCGCCGCCTCATGGGAATGCTACGCGGCCAAAGCGATGAGAAAAATGCCTGCGACGAACCGGTCCAAGTCGGCATCGATCGGTATACCGTTGCGTTCTTAAGCTCCATCGTGCAGAACGCGCCATAATCACAATCTAAAATATTCTACGATAATGCCACAACCGCAGCGCTAGTAAACTACGACTGTCCATGCGCCGTCCTGTCGTGAGCGACCGTTCTCACGGCAAGATACGAGGTGGGTCCGCGAATGGTCCTGCCATCGTTATGGGGAATCTGTCTTTGCTCAAGAGCTTCGATCAATGGTAGGATAACCAAACAATTGCCGTGGGTGGAATTAAGGGTCGGCCCGAGTAGTTGCTTTGCCGCTGGGCTCGAACCAACATAAGTTGCGAGCGTGGCATGCGTTGTACAAAGTGCGGTGCGGCCAGTCAGCAAGCCAAGCGGTTTTGCGCCGATTGCGGTGCCCCTTTATCAATTCCCGCTTTGTCCGGATTGGGCCCGCACAGCATCGCCGGGTTCTCAACCGAACGCGTTCAGCGCGAGAGGCGCCATTTGACCGTGCTCTTTGGAGATCTGGTCAACTCGACCCGCCTTGCGTCCGAACGCGATCCCGAAGAGTGGCGCGACATCGTAACCGAGTGTCTTGAGGCAGCCGGGAGCGCTATCACGGGTTTGGGGGGCTATGTTGCCCGATACATGGGAGATGGCGTGCTTGCCTATTTCGGATGGCCAACTGCGAGCGAAGATGATGCAGAACGTGCGGTCCGTGCCGGCCTTGCGATCATCGAGACGCTCGAGCCGCTAAACAGGCAGCTTGCAGGAAAGATAAGCTCCGAACTCGCGGTGCGCGTTGGAATCCACAGTGGGTGGGTGGTCATTGACCAGTTGGGCACCAACAAGGTCGAAGTCTTCGGCGATACCCCCAACATCGCGGCGCGCGTTCAGGCCAAGTGCGCTCCCAACTCAGTCTTGATGACGAGTGCCGTGCACGATCTTGTATCGAGCCAGTTCATCGTGGAGGACTATGGCACCTCCGCACTGGCAGGCATTGCGCGTCCAGTCCACCTTTACCGGGCAGTCGCTCCGAGCGGCGTCGGTCGAAGCTGGCGGCAGGATGGTGTTCGCGGGGCAACCTTGTTTGTCAACCGCAAGCGCGAGTTCGATGCGCTGTCGTCGAGTTGGCTCTCTGCGCAGAAGGGCGCAGGACAGTACGTTCTTCTGAGCGGCGAGCCGGGGATTGGAAAGTCGCGTTTGGTCGGAGAATTCCGCGCCGGTATCAGAGATGCGCATATTTGGATGGACTGTGCCGGTGAGCGCTTCGCCGAGAGTACCCCATTCCATTCGGTTACCGGACTGCTGGCGCAAGCTTTGGACCGTACGAAAGACGAAAGGGCCGAAGGCCAGATGCGCCAGCTTGAGCGCGCGATCAGCTTCAATGGGCTCGATCCCACGGCGATGATGCCTCTCATTGCAGACATGCTGAATCTTCCGCCGGCGCAAGATCATCAGCCGGAACAGGTCCCGCCGGAAGAAGCAAGGGGACGACTATTGGCGGGCTTGGCCGAGTGGGTGCTGCAACTGGCGAAGCGCCAGCCGCTGATCCTTGCCATCGAAGATCTTCATTGGGTTGATCCCTCCAGCATCGAGCTGATTGGGATGTTGATCGAGCGGAGTGCCGACGTTCCACTGATGGTGCTGGCCACGGCGAGGAAAGGGTACAACCCGCCCTGGCAATTGCGCAAGACGGACAAGTCGATCGTCCTGGGAAGATTGAGCGACGACGAGATCGGCGAGATGATCGCTGGATCCTCGGATATCGATTTGACCGAGGATGTCATGGCTCGGGTCGTCAAACGCTCCGATGGCGTTCCAATTTTTGCGGAAGAATTGCTGTCATTCCTGTTGGAGGGCGATCAAGATCCGGCACCACACGATATTCCCGCGACTCTGCTTGATTCGCTAACCGCACGCTTGGATCGGCTTGGACCGGCGCGGAGGGTGGCGCAGGTCGCGGCCGTGATTGGACGCGAATTTGACTACCCGCTGCTTCGAGCGGTCATGCCGGGTTCGGACCACTTCGTACAGTCAGGACTCGATGCACTCGTTCGGGCGGATTTGATCTACATGCAAGGCAAACCTCCTAGAGCGACCTACCAATTCAGGCATGCATTGATTCGCGACGCGGCCTACGAAGGGTTACTCAAGAGCGAGCGGCGCGATCTGCATGCAGGCGTCGCGCGGACGATCGGTGAACAATTTCCCGCCTTGGCCGCGGCGCACCCGGCGCTACTTGCCCGGCATTGGTCAGAAGCGGCGGAAGCCGAGCCGGCAATTGCCGCTTGGAAAAATGCAGGACAGGCGGCTCTCGCGCGATGCGCGTTCAAGGAAGCGGAAGAGGGCTTCCGTCAGGCAAGTGCGCTGCTGGAGCGGCTGCCGCCATCCGAAGAGCGCGACAGGACTGAACTGGACCTCTGCAGCTCGCTTGTGCGCGTGCTGCAGGTGACCAAAGGTTATTCCGCCCCGGAGACTATGCAGCTTGGCGCGCACGCTCGGGCACTCGCGGAACGTCTCGGCGACGTCGCGCAACTCGTACGTCAGGGCGCGCGAACCTGGGCCTCGATATTCTTCACGGGCGACTACGCGACCGCCGCCTCGCTTGCGAAGGAGATCCTCGATATCGCCTTGACTGAAGGCCCGAACTCCAGCCACTTGTTTTTCGCCCACTATGCGCAGGTACAGGCGCGGTTCTACGCCGGAGACATTTCCGGAGTAGAGGAGTACTTCGCCAAGCTCTCTCCGATGCTTGATACCAAGTCGATTTCCGCCGCATCCTATCTCATCATCCCGATAGGCGTGGCGAGCCGCGCCGCCTGGCAGGCTGGTCGTCTTGATCTCGCGCGCGAGCGGATGTCCCGTGCGATGGATCTCGCCAAGAAAAGCGGTGATCCCTATGCAATGGCGATGGCGCTGCATTTCAAAGGCAATCTCCATTGGTGTCTCAGGGCCCCGCGACAGGTGGAGATTGTTGCCGAACGGCTTTTTGCCCTTTCACAGCAGCACGGGCTCAATTACGCCTCGGATCTGGCGCGTGTACTGCTCGGTTGGTCCAAATCGCAGCTTGGACGCGGCCTTGAAGGCGTGGAACTGATCAACCAGGCCCTGGCTGGCTTCGCCAGCTCAGGAGCGAAAGTCGCCATTACCTACTTCCTCACGCTGCTCTCGGAGGCGCACGCGCGAGCTGGCGATGTTGGAGCGGCGGTGCAAACCGTGGAGGACGCTCTGGTCGCGAACCCTCAGGAATTGATATGGCGAGCGCACACCTTGACTTGGCGCGGCGAGCTCAGGCTTGAACTAGGGCAGCCCGCGATGGCTGAGGCGGATTTTCGCAATGCTATAGAGCTGGCGCGATCGCTCGGGCACAAGGCCTGGGAGCTTCGTGCTGCCACGAGCCTGGCGCGGTTACTGTCGCGCGGCGGCGATCATGTCGCCGCACTGGAAATTCTAACGCCTATTTATTCCTGCCTCCGTCGAAGTTTCCAAACCGCCGACCTGCGGGAAGCCAAATCGCTCATGGCGGAGATTTCACGTCTTGCGCCCGTGGCTTCAGGCTAAAAGCTTGATGAGATCAGGCTCGGTCTGCCGTCCGGGGTTTACCTCTCCCTACGGCAGAGGTGTTTTGAGCTCTCGGCTCGCATCGATTCAACCAAAGCCCATCAGGCCTTAACGGCGCGACAGCTCTCGAGTATGGTCGACAAGCGCGTACAAAGTTGCCGGGTTGGCGCTATGCAGATGTGCCTCCCATTTGGCCTCCGCCGCCAATTGGTCGAGTTGCTCCTCGGCGGCCGGTACGGCGGCCTTGATCGCCCGCGCGATTTGCTCCAGCTCGTCAGCAGATCGCTCTGGCTTGCAGAACAATTCTGCGATCACCTCGTCTTGGATGGCGATCGAGGCGGGAAGCGTAAGAATTCCATCCCTCAGGTCCTCTTCTCCGCCGCCGCCCAGTGACTCCAGCCCTTTGACATCGCCCACGTCGTCGCATCCGTGGTAAAGGACGCCGAGCAGCCCGCCAAATTTGCGAAGCCGATCGTCTCTGGTGGCGACGCATGCGCATGTCTCAAACATTGAGCCTGTATCTTCGCCGGCGATAACCAGCCAATCCTTGACCCCGAGCGGTTGTCGTCGGAGATTCCACTGCAGGCATTCGGCAGCCCCCAGACGCTTGATCAAGTCGGAAATCAGACGGATATCGATTCGGTCTCCCGCCGTCATCCGAAAGCCGTCGGCTACGATATAGCCGGAAGCCATAAGGGCCTGCAGGAGCCCGAACTGGCAATGCAGGGTCGGCCTGCCTCGGCGCGCTTCTGATCCGTCGACGATGTCGTCGATGATGAGCGTCATATTATGCATCATTTCGACCACGGCCGCGGAATAGATCAAACGGTTCGGAATCGGCTCGTCCGTGATGGCTCGATAAACGCTGAAGATAGTGAGAGGCCTGAAATATTTCGAGCTGGTTATGAATTGCCATTCCAGCAGCGGCTTGATCTGGCCGTCGGCGCCGCGAATCCAGGTGTCAAGAATTTCCCGAAGCTGCTGCATCTCCTCCCTGAAGCCAAGCTGAGCTATTATGTTTTCTGTCGTTGCCTTCGACATCGCGACATCTTCCCCCTTCGGTCGCCCGCGCTTCAACGATGCTGATCAAGCACCTCTTTGTTCAAGGCTTCACGCGATGCCTTCGAGCATAGTCAAAATTTGGCCGGTAGCGCCCTGAGCCGCGTAGGAGCCCACTGGTTTCCATGCGCGTCGTTCGCGGGCTGACCCTCTCGGCAGGCGCGACACGAGGTTCACTGATCCGAGTCCCCATCGCCCTGAGAACATCCGTCATCAGGGCGAAAGTGCGCTGCGTGTCGGCCGATCCCTCAGGGGCGGCATCGCGGAGGCGATCGCTTGCCGCGAGCAGGCGCCGGGCCACTGCTCCCGAAGCCTGCTGGAGCAGCCAGTTTGAACCGCTAGGCTCGTGACGCGAAAGCAAAGCAACTGCCAGATTCTCGAGGCTCACCACCATATCAGCCAGGTATCTTGGCGGGATCAACGCCAGCATTGAGAGAGGTGTCAGGCTCTCTTCCGGGTCCTTGCTCGCCAAATCACGGACGCCGGCATTCACCGCTGACCAGGCCAAAGCAGCATAGGCAAGAGGAAGCAAAACGAGCTTCGCCGCCGCAAATTGTGCCGAGCTGGGAAGGTCGCAGAGCGCGACAGAGATGTCGGACTTTCCATCCGTTTTTTTCACCAACTCGTGTGCCGCGTGGAGGCCGCTCAAGACTGCCGACTCAACCGTGGCCATATTCACGTCGTTGCGACAGAAATCGCCGGCGAAGAACACGTTCTGCAACTGCTCAGGATAATATGGTTCAACCAGCAATTGCTCGGAATTCATGTCATTGAGAAACAGTGGATGAGTGCGGTTATTTTGGGCAAGTGATTTCGAATAATCGATATTGCTTTTGGGGTCTCCCCATTCGTCACCCGGCTCTACCGAAGGCAGGTACCTTGCCAACTCTTGCAACATCAAATGGCCCCAAAGCTTGTCGTCGCCCGCGGGATAATGGCTCGCGTCAGATGCGGCCAGCACCAGAACCGTCCGTGGTTTCTCGCTCAAATCGGTCCACAGTTGTGAGATGTCGATGAAGGTCAGGTAACCACGAGACGCGGCCAACCCGACGTGCTCGCGAGGGATATCGGGAAGCCTCTCGTTGAAGACCACGGTCACAACGAGAATATTCGCCGTTCTCATGCGTTGGAGCTCGGACAGTTCCGGGATGCGATGAACGATAGTTCGTTCGGGCCTGCCCTTCATCACGAGGTTTGCAAGTTCGGGAGCAGGTACAGCCAACACGATATTCGCGTGCGTCGCCTTCTTGCCGTTCGCCAGGGTGAGCTCTATCTTGTTGTCATCTGCGAGCTCGACCTTGTCGACCGGAGCAGAGATCTCGACTTTACAGACCTTCTCCAGTTTGTCCCGCCAAGGTTTGATCAACTTCTCCTCGAGGCTTCCGCGCAACAGCCAGGCAAACGGCAAGCCGCGGCTGCCAAGCGAGTGTTTGACGAAGTCCTTGTAGGCTGCAGCAGATGTGTCGCTGCTCGAAGTGCACCAAATTTCGTTCAGAATGGTATTATGCAAATCGGCGCAGTCCTCAGTGGCGTAAGGGCGCGAGTACAAAAAGCCGTTCAAGGACTGTTGCTGAAGGATCGACGAACTAAACGGCTGCGAGACCAAGTCAAGAAGAGTGAAGCCGACCAGAAACATGTCGGGAGTGGGTAGTGCTCCTGACGAGAGATTGTCTATAACGTTCTGCGCCGTGGTTGGGTTCTTTAATTCCACGTACTTTGGTGCGCCGTTGTTCGAATCTCGGGAACCGCGAGGATCAAGCAGAAGCTTGACGCTGAATCGCGGCTCGAAAACATCCTCTCGTTTGATCTTCAGGTCGTCCTTTACGATTCGCCAAAAATTCACGTACCAGTCACAGAACAGATGGGTGTAGACGTCGTGGTACATGCCATCCTTTCCGCTCTTTTTGGAGGAGAGTTGGCCTCCCAACATCGCGTCCTGTTCATATAGCGTCACCTCGTAATTGCGCTCCGACAGGCGCAGCGCGCAGGTCAATCCTGCGATGCCGCCGCCTATGATCGCGACTTCCCTTTCGGACTTCGCCGCTTGGTTAGACTTCTTGCGCTGCGATGCACTGGAGACCACGGGCCTTCTCCTCGAAATCCTGATGGTTAGACCAACAATCCTCGAACTCTGGGATTCTCCCGGCTCAACAATGATGGGCCGAGTTTCGCAGCTCTCTTGGTGATATCGGCCACCCAGGCTGCGTGCCAGTCGGGATCGGCGTCGACCGAGCTTTTCCAGGCGCTCTGCCACACGACCAGGTCGTCGAGCATTGCTTGGTTGCCGATCGTCCCCTGGATGACGAGGTTTCGCAGAGCGTTCAGCGCGCCTTCGCTCAGGTAGTGGAGGATACTTGCCCCGATCTCTCGCAAAATGCCGAGAGGATGCACGTTCAAGCCTCCGAAGCCTGCGCCTGCAGTACGGGCAAAGTCTTTGCTGGCCATTGCCCTTTCGCAGCCGCGCATTGCCGACCGCATCCAAAATTCACGGAAGTGCCAATTCCGCATCACCGCGGCGCAGAAGCCGAGGAAGAGCATGCCCGGATCGAAGTAGGATCGAAATTCGCGCTCGAAGGTCGCCAGGAATGAGGCATCAAATTTTCCGAGCTCGAGGGATTTTAGTAAGGTCGAGGAGGCGATCAAAGCCGACTCCATGCCTTGCGTGATGCCTTCGCCGGTCATCGGATCGGCGAACGCACCGGCATCGCCGATCAAGACTCCGCCGTCGAAATAATTCGGACCGACCCCGCCATACATCTTCACAACACCACCGATCGGCTTGCTGACCAATTTGATGCCGGCGCAGCCGGGATGTCGGATCCTGAGTCTCTCGATTGACGCGGCGAAAGCCTTGGGCACGGAATGACCGTGCCGGCTGCAGGTCTCACTGAGCGTGCCGACTCCAATGTTCGCCCTGCCTCCAGCCATGGGGAACAACCAGCCGTAACCGGGCACGATGTCTTCATCGAACCAGACGGTTGCTTCACCATCCTGTACCGAAATTCCTTCGACATAGGCACGCTGGGCTATCGAGATGTGAGCGCGGTCGTTCGATTCGAGGTTGAACGCCCTGGCAACAAGCGATTCCGCGCCATCCGCACCTACGATCAGCCGTGATCTAAGTGTGAGGTCGGTGTCCTTGGCTCGCGCATTGACATGGATCAAACCATCTTCACGTCGGATTCCACCTGCGGCGTAGCCGGCATACACTTTGGCCGACATGGCTCGCGCGCGGTCTAAAAGATGCTGGTCCAGGATATGGCGGGGCACGACAAAGCCGTGGGGCGGTAACCCGTGGTCGGCTTGATAGTACGGGATCGCACCGCGAAAACCGAGCTTTGGGCCGAAGTAAATGCGGGTGGATGTTATCGGCGACAGCGACGCGACGTTCAGTGCCTCGCGAACTCCCATGCTCTCCAGGATTCGCAGTCCTGCGGGTTCGACAAAATCGCCACAGACCTTTTCGCGTGGAAAGATGGCACGCTCGATGACGGCCACACGCACGCCACGCCGAGCTAGCGACCACGCGACTGTGGAGCCCGCCGGACCGCCTCCAATGACGATCACGTCATAAAGGTCAGAATTCGACAAACGAAATCCCCCGATGACATCGAATCAGGATTTCAGAGCAAAGGTGGTGGCGTCAAGCGACGATTGTTAAAATGCAATTCCTTCGGGAGCAGTGCAAAAACGGCTGATCTGGTCGACCAAGTTAACACCGTGGCGACTTGCCCAACACCCGCTTAGGCTAAGGCCCGGCCGAATATGAGGGCGTAAGGCCGCTGAATGCAGCCGCCGCGGATGAGAGCAGGAAGCCGCTCAATCAAAATAGCTGACAGGCAGGACGTCGACAAGGATCGAGCAAAGTTCGCGTTGTCCTCGGGGGCAACGCCCGGGCGCGAGTGCGTTTGCGAAGGCACGCCGCGCATTCAGTCATTCGCCGCCGCCCGCTCTTCGATAAAGCTCAGATGATGAGGTGTAAGAGCTTGATTTTGCTGATCGAGCGCGACGTCCGCTTTCGGAGGCAGGACACGAGGCAGGTGAGGTCGAGATGTTCGCTTCAAGGTCCTTCACGACACATTGCGCCGCCGTGCGAACTCGATCGCTGACAGGCAAAGCGGACGTCGCCCTCGTCGCGACACGTCAATGGGTTTGCGTCCGCGGCCGAGCTCCGATCAATATTCGATGGCGAGACGATTGCGGATTTCGTCCAGGCGCTTGTCGAGCGCATCGATGGCGTGGCCGAAAAATGTGACCATGCTCCACACGACGTCCATTGCATTTCCTCCCGGCACGCCTGATCTTCGGTCGCCGACGATCTCCGCCGTGCCAGCGAGAAACTCAGGATTTGGAGAGTCCGCGACAATTCGCCATAGAAGCCGCCGAAGTCTTGAAACGGTTTCCTATGCCCGACACATCCTCGGCCGAAAAACGCAAGGGCCATTCCCTAAGGAGGTCCAGTCCCCTGAGCAAATCCGGCGGCGATTATCCCAGTTAATTTCCCGGCCAAGGAGCATCGGCTAAAAACGGTCTTTCCTTGTGACGAGGGGGTCACAATGCCACATCGTAAGTACCGCACACTAGAGCGCGACTGCCGTCTCCAAGCTGCCATCACAGGGCACAAGGAAACCAGAGAAGAGCTCGAAAAAATGGCGCGCGAGTACAAGGCCCTTGCTGACGGGCTGGAGGCGCGTCAGCGAGTGGACCAGCAACCGCCTTCCGGAGAGTAAGGCCGCCTGAGTTGGCGGCCTCTTCTGCTAACGTCACCTCGGCCCTTCCCGCCGTTCCGACGCGTGGTCAGTAGTCCCAGAAGACCGGGACCCAACGATAGGCGTCGCCATCGACCGCCACCCGGCCGACGGAGGGGAACGGCAGGTGAGTGGCCACCAGCATCTCGCCGGTCTCAGCCAGCTCCCGCAAAAGACGGACCCGGACGCGCGCCGCCTCCTCGGGGTCGTGCTCGAAACCGTTGTGCCAGTCGGGCTGGTCGAACCCGACGGTAAACACGGCGTCGCCGGCAAATGTCAGCGCGTCACCGCCGGACGCGAGGCGGACCACGCTGTGCCCGGGGGTATGGCCGCCGGTGCGGCGGACGACGACGCCCGGCGCCACCTCGTGCTCCTCATCGAACTGCCGCAGTTGATTGTGGTACTCTTTCACGAACCGCTTGGCGGCCGACCGAAGCGCGTCCGGGAATCCTGGCGGCATGGAAGTGCGGGAGAAATCGGGCGACTCCCAGAATTTGACCTCTGCGGCCGCCACGTGAATCTGCAGGTCCGGGCGCAGCCGGTCCTTCACCCCGTCGACGAGCAGCCCGCCGACGTGGTCCATGTGCATGTGGGTCAGTACCACGTCGGTCACGGACGCAAGATCGATCCCGGCGGCGTCCAGTCGCTTGATCAACTGCCCGGCCCGTGGCAAGTGCAAGTCGGGGTCGCCTCCCAATCCTGCGTCGATGAGGATGGTCCGACCGCCGCTGCGCACCAGAACCGCGTTCAGCGCCCAGTCGAAAGCGTCCTGCGGCAGGAACATGTCCTTCAGCCAGGCCGCCCGCACCGCCGGGTCGGCGTTGTGTCCCAACATCTTGGTGGGCAGCGGCAGCACCCCGTCGCTGACCACCAGCACGTCGATCTCGCCGACCTTCAGCGCGTAGCGCGACGGAACCAATTCGTCAGGCTTCGATCTAACTGCAGTATCTAGGCTCACGTTTGTCTCCTGCTGAGTGTTGCGGATCGTCTGGTTCATCTTTGAAAACTCCTGCGTTTGATCTGGACGTTCGATTCTGGACGGGTCGCGCTTCTCGCGTGCGAAGCGCGATCAACATTGGTGTTCAGAGATCGGTGACACGATCGGCGTGTCACCGTGATGGTCTATCGAACTTGACTTGCGACTGCCCCAGAGCGGTTGCGGTCCCTATAGGGCGATTGCTGCCAAGGATGCGCCTGCGCCAATCGCCCAGGCTTTCGCGGGACAAAGGCTCACTCGGGCAACAATGGTCGGCGTCGCAATGCGGCCGTACGGTCCTGCAATTAAGACAGTCCCAAGCCACCATCGATAGCGACCACCTGCCCCGTCATCCATTCCGAAGCTGGGCTGGCAAGCCGCACGATCCATTCTGCGACGTCGTCCGGAACGCCGCGCCGCCCGAGCGGGATGCGCGCGCGCTCCTGCTCCTTGATCGCCGCAGCCTGTTCCAAGGACAGCCCCATCATGCCGGTCAGAGCGCCTGATTCCGTTGGCCCCGCCGCGACGGCGTTCACCCGTATGCCAATTGGCGCAAGCTCCAGCGCCCAACAGTGGGTCAGGTGCTCCAAAGCCGCCTTACTGGCTGCATAGTGGGACAGTCCAGCCGCCGGCTTGTGACCGAAGGTGCTTGAGACATTGATGATCGTGCCCCGTGTTGCCTTCAGGTGAGGAAGAGCAGCGGCGGCGAGCAGACTTGGGCCGACCACATTCACGGAGAAAATGTCCATGATCCGATCGGCTGTCGCATCGGCCAGCGGGAGGATTGCCCCTGCGCCCGCGTTGTTGACCAAGGCGTCCACCTTGCCCCAGGTATCGACCGCCTTGGCGATTGTGCGCCTGGCATCTTCGGCCGAGGCGACATCTGCAACGAGACCGGCGATGTTCGCATGCTCGGCAATCGTTTCCTCGACGGGGCCGGGACGGCGGCCGGTCACGAGCACCTTGTCGCCTTGTCCGGCAAACCGTAGTGCCGCCGCCCGCCCGATGCCAGAGCTGCCACCCGTCACGATGACGACCTTTTCACTTTTCATCTTCGATCTCCTTCTTTGGTCTACTGGGCAGTCCAGCCGCCATCGAGCCAGGCTGCCGTGCGCTCGCGCGTGAGTTCGCGGCCGATGTCGTGTGAGACGCCTAGAGGTCAGTCACGCGCTCCGGATCGGCCGAGGCCAGCGCGGCGGCACGCTCGGCGCGCGGCGGATAGATCCAGACGGTGTTGATCTCCTGCTTGGTCTTCTTGGCGACGTCGCCGACCATCTCCACCTTGCGATCCCAGCCGCGGGTGAACAGCGCGCCTGCTTCGCCGAGATCGAGACAGGTGACGTAGGCCTTCTGGTGGTAGGGCTTGGTCGGAACACCCAGGAGCTCGGCGGCGGCATTGTTTCCGGCAAAGGCACCCATCCGCGTGGCGTGCTGGCATGACATCAGCGCGTAATTGCCGACCTCGTCGCATGCTGCCCTGGCGGCATCGCCGGTGGCGAAGACGCCAGGCACCGACAACACGCGTAGGTCGCGGTCGACCAGCAGCCGGCCGAAATTGTCGCGCTCGGCTGGGATCTGCGCGGTCAACGGAGCCGCGCGCATGCCGGCGGCCCAGATCACGGTCGCGCATTCGATGCGTTCGCCGTTCGAAAGCGTGACGCCGGACTTGTCCAGTTCGGCGACGCCAGCGCCAAGCCGGATCTCCACACCAAGCTTGCGCATTGCCTGTTCAATGATCGGACGCGGACCCTCGCCCATGTCGGGAGCGATCACACTGTTCCGATCGACGACGATGACGCGCGTCTTGGCCTCCTTGCCGAGGATCGCGCGAAGCCGCGCCGGCATCTCGGTGGCCGTCTCGATGCCGGTGAAGCCGCCGCCGGCCACAACGACCGTGTCGCGCCCGTTCCTTGCCGGTCGATCGGCCAGACTGTGCAGATGCCGGTCGAGGGCGATCGCGTCATCGAGCTGGTCAACGCTGAAGCCATGCTCGGCGAGACCAGGGATATTCGGACGGAAAAGCCGGCTACCGGTCGCCACAACCACTCGATCGTAGGAAAGACTCTTCTTGGTGCCCTTGGCCGTGACGATCTCCACCGTGCGGGATTTGGTGTTGATCGTCTCAGCGCTGCCTTGCACGTAGACAACATCGATGGCTCTAAGAACATCTTGGAGAGGTGCCGTCAGGGTCTCCGGCTTCGCTTCGTAGAGCCGTGGGCGGACCACCAGAGTCGGCTCTGGCGCGACCATCGCGATCTCGAGCTCTTCGGGTGAAGCGCCTCTGATGTCGCGCAGGCGGGCAGCGGAAAGGGCGGCGTACATACCGGCGAAGCCGGCGCCGATGATGACGAGTCGCATATGATCTACTCCTGTGGTTGGGATGCTCGAACGCAAAAAGGCCGCCGGAAGACGACTAGGCCGAGATGAACGAGAGAAGCTCGGCGTTGATGATGTTGGCATGCGTCGTGCACAAGCCGTGCGGCAGCAGGTCGTAGATCTTCAGGATGCTGCGCTTCAAAAGCTTCGCCGAAAGAGGGGCAGAGTCTGCGACGGGCACGATCTGATCGTCCCCGCCATGCAGCACAAGCGTGGGCACGTTGATGTTCTTCAGATCCTCTGTGAAGTCCGTTTCCGAGAAGGCCTTGATGCCGTCATGGTGCGCCTTGGCGCTGCCCATCATCCCCTGGCGCCACCAGTTCCAGATGACCGCTTGCGACGCCTCCGTACCCGGTCGGTTGTAGCCGTAGAAGGGGCCGCTCGCGAAACCGAAATAGAACTGTGCACGATTCGCTGCGAGCTGAGCGCGCAGGTTATTGAACACTTCGATGGGCAAGCCGCCCGGATTGGCCTCCGTCTTCACCATCAATGGCGGTACGGCGCCGATGAGAACCAGTTTGGCTACGCGATCCCTGCCGTAACGCGCAACATAACGCGCGGCTTCACCGCCGCCAGTGGAATGGCCGACATGAATGGTGTTGCGAAGATCAAGATGCTCGACGACGGCTGCGGCATCAGCCGCGTAGTGATCCATATCATGGCCGTCGCTTGGCTGGCTCGAGCGCCCGTGACCGCGGCGATCATGGGCGATGACACGGTAGCCCTTGCCGACGAAGAAGAGCATCTGGGTCTCCCAGTCGTCGGAACTCAGCGGCCAACCGTGGTGAAAAACGATTGGTTGGGCGGACTTCGGTCCCCAGTCTTTGTAGAATATTTCCACGCCATCCTTGGTCGTGACGGAGGTCACGAGATTGGTCCCTCGAGCGCCAGATGTCGAAACATTGGTTTCTTTGCCGGCGGCCGAAGAGGAGCGAACAGTTAAGGAAGCCGCGTAGGTGAGCCCGCTCGCGAGCACGTTTCGCCGCGAGGCTTTTGCAAACTGACTGACGATCCAGGCCATTTGTTCATCTCCATGCAGTAGGCGTGGTCATGAAGATGATTTAGCTAATCAGGGTCCGCGCTGCCCCATAGCGATTGAGGTGTTTGCAGCGCGATTGCTGTTAACGCGATCGTCGCCGCCAATTGCTCGGCGTTTCGCCGGTCAGGCGCTTGAACGCGGCGGCGAAGGCAGTCTGGGAGCCATAGCCAAGCGCCGCTGCGACCGAGACCACGGATGCGTCGGGGTCACGCAGCATGTTCATGGCCTGCTCGAGCCGGTACTGGCGCAGCCAGGCATGGGGCGAAAGCCCGGTGCTTTCCTTGAAGGCGCGGCAGAAATGGAAGCGCGACAGGCCGGCATCGGAAGCCAGCGCATCGAGGGAGACGTCCGCATCGCTGTCCGAGCGCAACCGTTCGATGGCACGGAGCAGGACTTTCGGCGACAACCCACCGATGGTCGGCTGGAACGTGGTTGGCGAGCCGGCGTGCGCAACCAGGAGGCGCGTGGCCAGGAGATCCGTCAACTGATGCCTGAACAGCGTATCCAGGGCCCCATTGCCGTCTATGACATCGGCTGCGCTCAAGAGCAATCGAGATGTAAAGGGGTCGGGATGCGCCGTTCGCTCCATGAGATCGATCGGCGTGGCGATGTCGGCTTCGTTGGCGACGCGCTTCAGCGTTGCGTGAGGAAGATAGAGCTGGACGACATCAACAGGCTTGGGAATATCCCATCGGGAGCTTGATCCTTCCGGAATGATGATCACAACTCCGGGACGAAACGTTCCATTCGTAACTGATCTTCCCGACCGTCGCTCCATGCGCTGTATCATGCCGTTGTAAGCCATGATGACGTGGTGGTTCATGGCCTCGACGACGTCGTGCAATGGTTCATGTTTCCAGTGGGCGATCCCGGCACCGGAGGCGTCCAACGCCATGCGAAATGGTTCGGTCCCGAGCACGCGGGCCATCTCTGCATCGGCACGACGCCCGTCGGCAATCGGAACGTTGCTCGCGCGCGCCTCAGATGCGGCCGAAAGATTCTTCGAAACATCGGACAAGATTGGCTTGCTCATGCCGGTGCATTGTTCGCTTTGGGGGGAGGCCATGCGCTCGCTCGGCGCCGGCTGTCTGTGGGCCGGTACGAGGCCGTTGCTTCTTGTCTGCCCGTATTGGTCCGGTACACGCCGCGTTCTAGGCGCGTAGAACCACGTGATCTTTCCTAAAACGGCCATGCTTTGTCTGATTCTGCTCAAAGTCGCTGTATAGTGCCATGCGCGACTGAAGCCGTGATCAAGCGCGGCCAAGCCTGAAAGAACGCGTCTGCGCTTTCATAGGCGTTCGAGGTGATTGGCCTGAGATGTTGAGCGAACATCTCTCGAAACCGGGACGGGGCCCAAACGACTTTGAAACCGCTCCGAAAATCGTCTTGCAGCGATCGGCCCGGCGTGCTGTCAGGACTCCTTCCGAATCCTGGTGATGATTGTCGTCACAAAGCTACTGAACGCGATAGGCGATGCACCGGTCGACGGAGTTGATCGAGAAGGTCAAACCTAATTTCTCTCGCTGGTAGGTTGCGGATCGACGACGGTTATCGGGCTCTACGCTGTCAACCGCCTGCGACAATGGACAGGTCGGCTGTCGAATGAACAGCAGACCCAAACCGCTGCGATTGGAGACTTGCGATTTGACAGGAGCTGAATGACCACACGATGCACGAGGGATCGCGGAAATGTGTGATGGGAGGAGTTTGAGGTTACGCTATAGTTTAAGCACGCGCTCCTGGGGCGGATACACAGAGGAGCTGTTGCCATGACCAGAAGCATTGTCGTCGGTCTTGCTATCCTCACTCTCTCTACGTCCGTCGCTTTGGCCGCTCAGCGGACTCATCATCGCAACGTGATGAACGCACATGCCAGCATAGCCGCGACCCCAATCGTGGCGCCCGGTGGTGTCAGCAGCAGCGACCATGCCTTGTATCTCCGAAATCTACGTGAGTCCGGGTACAACCCGAAGAACGATTACGCGAACGGGCTCATGAGGACGCAATAGCGGCAGGTCTGGTCGTCCGCGACCACAAGGCAGCGCGACATCTAATCTAAACCAAGAGCCGCGATCATCGAATTTTCACTCTGCTGAGGGTGGCGCCTTGATCGCGCGGTCGTCGGACGACACCGACAAGACTTAAGGCCGCCTCAGTTGGCGACCTCTTTCATTTTGGAAGTCAGCTCATGACCCTTCGCGACATATTGCGCGGCCCCGCGCGCCCGATCGCTATTGGGGCGAAGCTGACGTAGCCACCAACGAGTTTATCGGTACACGGCCGAGCTCCGATCAATATTCGATGGCGAGACGCTTGCGGATCTCGTCCAGGCGCTTGTCGAGCGCGTCGAACCGCGCATGGACGGAGCGATCGTGAAGATAGAAGACGTAGCCGCCTGCCAGGAACGCGAAGATCCAGTGGTGGTGCTCGACATAGCCAAAGATCGCTTCGATGGCGTGGCCGAAGAATGTGACTATGCTCCACACGACGTCCATTGCATTTCCTCCCGGCACTGCTGGTCTTCGGTCGCCGGCAATCTCCGCGCCGTTCCGCGACCGTGCACGGAACCTAGCATGACGCCCCGGAGGCGAGTAGCGGCTTGCCGAGCGGTGCTCGCAAAGCCGATTGCAGGCGCGGCGAAACTCTGCGAAGTCTCTTGGCCGCCACACTGCCTCTTTGATCTGACGATCCGGACCTGCCAATGCCCTCCGTCTTCGAGACGTCCCCGACCGCCATCCCGATCACTTTCGTCACCAAGTCGACTTGGGACGCGGTTTGCGAGACGCTGCCGCCGGCGCAACGGCAGTTCGCCACCGCGAGCGCCTTTACCGCCAAGCCGGGGACCTATCTCGCGCTGCCCGCGCCGGACGGCGCGATTGCGCAGGTCCTGTTCGGCCTTGAGGACAACGGCGCCCGATCGCGCGATCTGTTCCGGCCGGGTGCCTTGCCGGGCCTGTTGCCGCCCGGCAGCTATCGCTTTGCCAATGCACCGCACGACGCACGGCTGGCGGCGCTGGCCTTCGCCCTCGGCAGCTACCGCTTCGCCCGCTATCGCAAGACGGACCGGCCCGACGTGCGCCTGGTGCCGCCGGACGGCGTCGACGCGGTTGAGATCGACCGGGTCGCCGATGCCGCGATGCTGGCGCGCGACCTCATCAACACGCCGGCCAATGACATGGGGCCGGAAGAACTGGCCGCTGCCGCGCAAGCGCTCGCGGCCGAGTTCGGGGCCAGCTTTGCCTGCACTGTCGGCGAGGATCTGAAGGCGAAAAATTTTCCGCTGATCCATGCGGTCGGCATGGCCTCGGGCCGCGCACCGCGGCTGATCGACATCGGCTGGGGCAATCCTGGACATCCCAAGGTGACGCTGGTCGGCAAGGGCGTTTGCTTCGATACCGGCGGGCTCGACCTGAAACCGTCGAGCGGCATGCTGATCATGAAAAAGGACATGGGTGGCGCCGCCAACGTGCTGGCGCTCGCGCGCATGGTGATGGATGCGAAGCTGAAGGTGCGGCTCCGCGTGCTGATCCCGGCCGTGGAGAATGCGGTCTCCGGCAACGCCTTCCGTCCGCTCGACATCTTCCCCTCGCGCAAGGGCATCAGTGTCGAGATCGGCAACACCGACGCGGAAGGACGCCTGGTGCTCGCCGACGCGCTGGCGCTGGCCGACGAGGAGGAGCCGGATCTGCTGATCGATCTGGGCACGCTGACCGGCGCGGCGCGCGTTGCCCTGGGGCCGGATCTGCCGCCGTTCTACACCAATGACGAGGCGCTCGCCGCCGACGTCGCGCGCTGCGCCGCGAAGGAGAACGATCCGTTATGGCGCATGCCGCTGTGGCCGGCTTACGATGCATGGCTGGACTCCAAGACGGCCACCATCACCAACGCACCGTCTGGCAGCTTTGCCGGCTCGATCACCTGTGCGCTGTTCCTGCAACGCTTCGTCGAGCACGCCAAAAGCTGGCTGCATGTCGACATCTACGGCTGGACGCCGTCGGCCAAGCCGGCGCGCCCGGAAGGCGGCGAATGCCAGGCCGCACGTGCCCTCTACACATTGCTGAGCCAGCGCTATGCATGATCCGCGGCTGACGCCGGCGCGGGGCGACCTCGCCGCCAAATATCTCGAAGGCAAGGTCCAGGCCGATCGCTTCGTCAGCGGCGAGGAATTCGAGGTGATCGAGGCGATCGCGCCGATGCGTGAACGCCCGTCATCGGACGCGATGCTGATGACACAGGCGCTGCGCGGCGAGCGCGTCACGATCTACGATCGCAACGGAGAAGGCTGGGCCTGGGGCCAGCTTGCCGACGACGGCTATGTCGGCTGGCTGCCGGATGCGGCGCTGGCGCGGCCCGGAACCGCGCCGACCCACCTGGTGAGCGCGCTGCGAACGTTCGCCTTTCCCGGTCCCTCCATCAAGCTGCCGCCCGCGGACACGCTCGTGCTGGGATCGAAGATTGCCGTGGCACGCGAGGACGGCGACTTCGCGGTGACGCGTGAAGGGACATATGTGCCGAAGACGCATCTTGCCGCACTCGATCATCGCGAGCCGGATTTCGTCGCGGTCGCGGAGCGTTTCGTCGGCACGCCCTATCTGTGGGGCGGCAAGAGCAGCCTCGGCATCGATTGCTCCGGTCTCGTGCAGGTCTCGCTGACATCAGCAGGCATCGGCTGCCCACGCGACAGCGACATGCAGCAGGCCGGCCTCGGCCGCGCGCTCGCGCCACACGAAGCGGACAGACTGCGACGCGGCGACCTGATCTTCTGGAAAGGCCATGTCGCGATCGTGCGCGACGACAGCACCATGGTTCACGCCAACGCGCATCACATGGCGACCGTGATCGAGGCGATCGAGCCGGCCATCGCGCGGATCAAGCAGGCGGGCAGCGAGGTCGCGGCGATCAAGCGGCTCTAAAGCGCGATGAGATCGGGACGAATCGTCATCGCTCTTTAGGTTATTGTTTGAGCATGATCTTTTCGCAAAGTCGCTTCACACTTTTCCGGATCATGCTTTAGGGCGTGCACATACCCGTAAGCCGAGATCAACTCATGTAAGCTTGAAAGGTCGCGCCGATATTTAACGAGCGGCTACACTGTTCGATGGCTTCTTCATATTGACGGAGGTGCAGGTGTGCAACGCAGAGAAGCCGCGCCGTGATGCTATCCTGCAAGACGGCCAGATTTGTTCGGTCGCCGTCGAACCGATCCGACCAGATGTCGCGGGTGGTCTGAAGATCGGTTAGCGATACGTTGATCCAGACCTGGTCTCCGTTGCGTCTCACCGCGCCGTGGACAGCCCAGCGGATGCCGAGATCCGTCCCGAGCTGCTTCAGATCAATCGGCTTGTTCTTGTAGGTCAAGGCGGTCTCGCGTCCAATGACGAAAGTGGCGGGCATTCGCGCGAGACCAGTCGTCAAATCTGTCGTGATGGCGTCGGCAAAGCGGTCCTGCTCCGGATCGTTGTTGAGGTTGACGAAGGGCAACACCACGAGAGAGAGACGAGGCGCGATCTCGGGCCTGGCCGTCGGTTGTCCCTGGATCTTTTGAGCTTCCCGAACGACGTCGGCACGGATCGCCATCCAGACATTCCAATAACCGGCAAAGCCGCCGGCAATCGCGCCGATGGCGGCAACCGACGCCAGCGCTCCGCCGACGAACTTCAAAGGACTTCTGAGGTGACCCAGCCAGTCACGGAATCGCCACTTGCCAGCTCCTTTTTCAGAGAGATCTCGGACCGAAGCCGCGGCCTTGCCGGCTGTGCGGGCAAGCTTTGGCGGTTCTGCGAGGGCGGCTGAGACCACCGCATTTCCCGAGCACCGATCCTCATCGTGTACAGCGCCCACGAAACGAAAGCCCTTTCGTGGAAATGTCTTGATGAGACGTTGTTGCTCGCCGGAGTCGCCGATCGCGCGTCGGACGGCGTTCAGCCGGGTCGTCAGCGCCGCATCAGATACGATGCGCCCCTTCCAAATCGCGTTGATGAGATCATCCTTGCTGACGACGCGATCCCTGCTTCTGATCAAAAATTCGAGCAGGTCGAGAACCTGCGGCGTCGTCCGCACAACAGCGGGCCCGCGCCGCAACTCGCGCCGATCGGTGTCCAACACACAGTCCTCGAAGAAATAGCGCATGGCACCATTCCCCAGGCTTGCCCTCCATCCACCGAGAGCGCGGCAGCGATTGACCGGCGAGAATAAGCCTTCGGGAGGGAAAATGTAAGCCGAATATCAAGTGGGACGGCTATGCCCGGCCATGATGCTGCGGAAGGTTCAACGCCTGGTAGCGGCTTTCCTTGCGGCCCATCCTTCGAGACGCCCGCTTTTGGCGGGCTCCTCAGAATGAGGTCTTGTTTCGCGGCGAGATCTCAGACCCCTCATGGTGAGGAGCGCCGACTTACGGCGCGTCTCGAACCATGAGACCGAGCACGCCGACAGCCTCCAAAGGGCCACATGCGATTTCCCGGAAATGACGGAGACTACGTCGCTACCGATCCATCCCCGGCCGTCTCCAGCCGGAACGCAGCCGCAAACAACGCGCGGGTGTAGTCGGTTTTGGGGTTCTTGAAGAGGTCCGCCGCCTGGCCTTCCTCGACCACCTTGCCGCCGCGCATCACGATGAGATGGCTCGCGAGCGAGGCGACGACGCGTAAGTCGTGCGAGATGAACATGTAGGTGAGATTGCGCTTGCGCTGAAGCTCGCGCAGGAGGTCGACCATCTGCGCCTGGAACAGCATGTCGAGCGCGCTGGTCGGCTCGTCCAGCACGATGAAATCGGGCTCGAGCACGATCGCACGGGCGATGCTGATGCGCTGGCGCTGCCCGCCGGAGAATTCATGCGGATAGCGGAAGCGCGTCTCCGGGTTGAGCCCGACATCCTCCAGCGCCTTGACGACGCGGGATTCGCGCTCCTCGCGTGACAGCTTGGGCTGATGCACCGACAGCCCTTCGCCGATGATGTCGGCGATCGACATACGCGGGCTGAGCGAGCCGAACGGATCCTGGAACACGATCTGCATGTCGCGCCGGAACGGACGCATCTCCTTGAAGCGGAGACCCTGGATGTCCTCGCCTAAGAACACGATCCTGCCGTTCGAGGAGATCAGCCGCAACAGCGCCAGCCCCAGCGTGGTCTTGCCCGAGCCGGATTCGCCGACGACGCCGAGCGTCTCGCCCTTGCGCACGGCGACGCTGACGCCGTCGACCGCCTTGATGTGGCCGACCGTCTTGCGCATCAAGCCGCGCTTGATCGGAAACCAGACCTTCAGCTCATTGGCCGACATCACCACCGGCGCACCCGGCTGCGGCGGCGCCGGGTCGGGCTTCGGCTCCGCGGCCAAGAGGTCGCGCGTATAGGGATGTTTCGGGCTCTTGAAGACCTGCTCGACCGGTCCCTGCTCGACGATCTTGCCGCCGTTCATGACGCAGACATGGTCGGCGATGCGGCGCACGATGCCGAGATCGTGGGTGATGAAGAGCAGGCTCATGCCGAGCCGCGAGCGTATCTCGGCGAGCAGCGTCAGGATCTGCGCCTGCACGGTGACGTCGAGCGCCGTGGTCGGCTCGTCCGCGATCAGAAGATCCGGCTCGTTGGCGAGCGCCATCGCGATCATCACGCGCTGGCGCTGGCCGCCGGAGAGCTGGTGCGGATAGCTCTTGAGCCGGGTTTCGGGGTCGGGAATGCCGACCTGCGTCAGCAGTTCCACCGTCCGGCGGCGCGCCTCCGCATTGCCGGTCGGATTGTGGAGCTGGATGATCTCGCCGATCTGCGCCTCGATCGTGTGCAGCGGGTTGAGCGAGGTCATCGGCTCCTGGAAGATGATCGAGATGTCGCTGCCGCGAATCTCCCTCATCTGCCGCTCGGACTGATCGATCAGCTCGTTCCCCTTGAAGCGGATGCTGCCCGAGGGATGCGAGGCATTCGGATAGGGCAACAGCTTCAGAATCGAGAGCGCGCTGACCGATTTGCCGGATCCGGATTCGCCGACCAGCGCCACGCATTCGCCGCGCTTGATCTGGAACGAGACCTTGTCGACCGCAAGCGTAGTGGCGCCGCCCTGGTGGAAGGCCACCGAGAGGTCGCGCACGGCAAGCAGGGGCTGGTTGATCGCGTCCATGGTCTACCTGAACGTCTTGCGCGGATCGAAAGCGTCGCGCACGGCTTCGCCGATGAAGATCAAGAGCGACAGCATGATCGCGACCGAGAAGAAGCCGGTGAAGCCGAGCCACGGCGCCTGCACGTTGGACTTGCCCTGCGACAGGAGCTCACCGAGCGAGGGCGATCCGGGCGGCAGGCCGAAACCGAGGAAGTCCAGCGCGGTCAGCGTCATCACCGAGGACGACACGATGAATGGCAGGAACGTCATGGTCGCCACCATCGCGTTCGGCAACAGATGCCGGAACATGATCACCGCGTTCGATACGCCGAGCGCGCGCGCGGCCTGGATGTATTCGAAATTGCGCCCGCGCAGGAATTCCGCGCGCACGAGGCCGACCAGCGATACCCAGGAGAACAGCAGCAGGATTCCAAGCAGCACGAAGAACCCGGGCACCAGCACCGAGGACAGGATCAGGAGCAGATAGAGCGAGGGGATCGCCGTCCATATCTCGATGAAGCGCTGGAAGGTGAGATCGATCCAGCCGCCGAAATAGCCCTGGATGCCGCCGGCTGCGACGCCGATGATCGACGATACGATGGTGAGACAGAGGCCGAACAGGACCGAGATCCGGAAGCCGTAGATCAGCCGCGCCACCACGTCGCGGCCCTGATCGTCGGTGCCGAGCCAGTTATATTCGAGATCGCGGCAGCTCTTCAGGCCTTTCTTCTCGACGACCGGCTGACACTGCTTCTCAGTGAGCATCCAGGTCGGCGGCGACGGCGCGGGCGTCGGCAGGTCGAGATTGTGGGTGTCGTAGGAGTAACGGATCAGCGGCCAGACGATGGTGCCGCCCTTGTCCTTGATCAGCTTCTGCAAATAGGGATCGCGGTAGTCGGCCGCAGTCTCGAAATCGCCCCCGAAAGTCGTCTCCGAATAGGTCACGAAGGCCGGCCAGTAGAGGTGGCCGTCATACTTGATCAGGAACGGCCGGTCGTTGGCGATCAGCTCGGCGAACAGCGACACCACGAACAGGACCATGAAGATCCAGAACGACCAGTAGCCGCGCCGATTCGCCTTGAAGTTCTGCCAGCGCCGCTTGTTCAGCGGCGATGGCGCGAACGACTTGCGGGTGATCGGCACGGCTTCGCCGAACGGCGATTTCGACGTGGTCTCGACCGGGGTTGGCGCGGTCAGTGTCATCAGACCTCCCGCGCCTCGAAGTCGATCCGCGGGTCGATCCACATATAGGTCAGATCGGAGACCAGATTGACCACAAGACCGACGAGCGAAAAGATGTAGAGCGTGCCGAACACGACGGGATAATCGCGGTTGAGCACGCTCTCGAAACTGAGCAGGCCGAGTCCGTCCAGCGAGAAGATGGTCTCGATCAGGAGCGAGCCCGAGAAGAAGGCGTGGATGAACGCGCCCGGGAAGCCCGCGATCACGATCAGCATCGCATTGCGGAAGATGTGGCCGTAGAGCACCTGGCCCTCGCCGCAGCCCTTGGCGCGCGCAGTCATGACATATTGCTTGCGGATCTCGTCCAGGAACGAATTCTTGGTGAGCAGCGTCATGGTCGCGAATGCGCTGAGACCCATCGAGATCAGCGGCAGGACCAGGTGCCAGAAATAGTCGATGATCTTCCAGTACCAGGGGAACTGCGACCAGCCGTCCGAGGTCAGGCCGCGCAGCGGGAACCAGTTGAAGAACGAGCCGCCCGCGAACAGGATGATCAGGAGGATCGCGAACAGGAAGCCGGGGATGGCAAAGCCGATGATGATCGCAGCCGACGTCCAGGTGTCGAAGCGCGTGCCGTCCTTCACCGCCTTGCGGATGCCGAGCGGAATCGAGATCAGGTAGGTGATCAGCGTCAGCCAGATTCCGAGCGAGATCGAGACCGGCAGCTTCTCCTTGATGAGCTGGATCACACTGACGTCGCGGAAATAGCTCTTGCCGAAATCGAAGCGGGCGAAATTCCACACCATCAGCGCGAAGCGTTCCGGCGCGGGCTTGTCGAAGCCGAACTGCGCTTCGAGCTTCTTGATGAAATCGGGATCGAGCCCCTGCGCACCGCGGTATTTCGAGTTGATGGCGTCACCACCTGCGCCGACCTGTCCCGGAGCCCGCTGCGCGAAGTCGCCGCCGCCCGAGATGCGCGAACTGCCGCCGGTATCGGCGCCGGAGAGCTGTGCGATCACGCGCTCGACTGGACCGCCCGGCGCGAATTGCACGACGACGAAGGACACGAACAGGATCCCGAGCAGCGTCGGGATCATCAGGAGGATGCGGCGGGCGATATAGGCGCTCATTGTGATTTCGCCTGATCGAGCTTGGCCGCCTTGGCTGAGTCGTGCCACCAGATATCCGGAGCGCCGACGCCGTTCGCATAGCGCGGCAGCTTCTGCGGATGATCGAACTGATCCCAATAGGCCAGCCGGTGCGTCTTGTTATACCATTGCGGCACCCAGTAGCGGCCGGCGCGGAACAGACGGTCGAAAGCATGGCAGGCGACGGTCAATTCGTCGCGACTCTCGGCCGCGATGATCTTCTCGATCATGGCATCAATTGCCGGGCTGGCGATGCCGGCAAGGTTGTACGAGCCCTTGGTTGCCGCGACCTGCGAAGAGAAGAACGAGCGCATGGCATCGCCCGGCGTCGCCGACATGCTGAAACGCTGGATCGTCATGTCGAAGTCGAAATCTTCCTGGCGCGCCCTGTATTGCACGGCATCGACGAGACGCACACTCGCTTCGATGCCGAGCGTCGCCAGGTTCTTGATGTAGGGCGCATGATGCGGCTGGAAGGAGGGCTCGTCCAACAAGAACTCGATCCTGAACACCTCGCCATTCGGCAGCGTCCGCTTGCCGTCCTTGATGGGCACTCCCGCTTCGTTCAGCAGGTGCCGCGCCTTGCGCAGCAGGCTGCGGTCTTGCCCGGAGCCGTCCGAAACCGGAGGCGCAAACGGTGCGGCGAAGACCTCGTCCGGCACCTGACCACGGAACGGCTCCAGCAGCTTCAGCTCTTCCGGTGAAGGAGGTCCGTTGCCCGCCATCAGATCCGAGTTCTGGAACGGCGACACGGTGCGCGCGTAGGCACCGTACATGATGGTCTTGTTGGTCCATTCGAAGTCGAAAGCGTTGATCAAGGCCTCGCGCACGCGCGGGTCCTTGAATTTCTCGCGTCGCGTGTTGATGAACCAGCCCTGCGCACCAGAAGGCGTGTCGTCAGGCACGACCTCGAGCTTGACGCGACCATCCTTCACGGCAGGAAAGTCGTAGCGCGTCGCCCAGATGCGAGAGGTGAATTCCTCGCGGTAGAGATAGTTCTTACCGGTGAAGCCTTCGAAGGCGACATCGCGATCGCGATAGAATTCATAGCGCACGACGTCGAAATTGTAGCTGCCCCGGCAAACGGGCAGATCGGCAGCCCACCAGTCCTTCACCCGCTCGAATTCGATGTAGCGATTGACCTCGAACTTTCCAACCTTGTACGGCCCCGAACCAAGCGGAGTATCCAGAGTCGATTCCTCGAATGTCCGAGACGCATAGTACGCTTGCGAGAAGATCGGCAAGCTCGCGACATAGAGCGGCACATCACGCGCGCGCCCCTTGGCAAAGGTAACAACCAGTGTCGCATCATCGAGCGCTTCGGCGCTGACCATGTCGCGCATCTGCACGATGATCAGTGGATGGCCTTTGGTCTTCAGCGCCGTCAGCGAAAATGCCGCATCGTGGGCAGTCAGCTTCGTCCCGTCATGGAATTTCGCCTCGGGCCGCATGGTGAAGCGATAGACCAGCTTGTCGGATGATATCTGCACGGACTTGGCGGCGAGCCCGTACATCGCGTCCGGCTCGTCACTCGCTCGCACCATCAGCGGCGCGAACGTCATGTCCATGCCTTGCGCGCCGTCGCCTTTCAGGATGAACGCGTTGAGCGAGTTGAAGGTCTGGTAGGACTGGTTGTAGGCGCGCACCGAGGGGATGAGGGAAAACGTGCCGCCCTTCGGCGCGCCGACATTGACGTAGTCAAAGTGGTGGAAGTCGGCGGGATATTTGAGATCGCCGAACGCCGAGATGCCATGGACCTCGGCGGGCGCCTCCGACGCCGCCGCGCCGCGCAGCCAGGCAGCGCTGAGCGCGCCGCCTGCGCCTAGGGCCAGCACATGCCGGCGTGAAAGCTGCGCCATGCGCAAATGCTTCCTCAAGAGCGTTTTCCGTTGCGGGCGGCCTTCTCGGCATCGTACCACCACAGCGTCGGCAAGCCGGACCGGCCATATTTCGGCAGCGGATCGGCATGACTGAAGCGATCCCAGCGGGCGTAGCGCGAGAAGCCGTAGGTGAATTGCGGCACGAGGTAGAAGTTCCACAGCAGCACGCGATCGAGCGCGCGGGTCGCGGCGACCAGCTCGCCACGGTTCTTGGCGTAGATCACCTTCTCGATCAGCGCATCGACCGCGGGATTCTTGATGCCGATGGTATTGCGCGCGCCTGGCATGTCGGCCGCCTGCGAGCCCCAGAACTCGCGCTGCTCATTGCCCGGCGAGAGCGACTCGCCCCACTGATCGATGATCATGTCGAAGTCGAAGCTGCGCAGCCGGTTCTGGTACTGCGCGTCGTCCACCACGCGGATCGAGGCGCTAACGCCGATGCGTTCCAGCGACGGCTTGTAGAACAGCGCGATGCGCTCCGACGAAGGATCCTGCACCAGGATCTCGACCGTGAGCGGCTTGCCGGAGGCGTCGACCAGCTTATGGTCGCGGACCTCGAAGCCGGCCTCCTTCAAGAGTTTCGCCGCCTCGCGCAAGTTTGCGCGCACGGCTTCCGGATTGCCGCCGACCGGGTTCTGGTAGGCCGTGGTGAAGACCTCAGGCGGCACCTTGTCCTTCACGGTCTCCAGGATCTTCAGCTCCTCGCCCTCCGGCAGGCCGGAGGAAGCGAGCTCCGTTCCTTCGAAATAGCTCTTGATACGGGTGTACTGCCCGTAGAAGAGCTGCTTGTTCATCTCCTCGAAGTCGAAGGCGTAGTTGAAGGCCCGGCGCAGCCGCGCATCCTTGAACTGGGGACGCCGGATGTTGAAGACGAACGCCTGCATGCGGCCGGAGTCGTTGATCGGAAACTCTTCCTTGATCACCCGCTTCTCGGCCACCGCCGGGAAGTCGTAGGCGGTCGCCCACTGCTTGGCGGAGTTTTCCGCGATCCAGTCGGCCTGGTCGGCCTTGAACGCCTCCAGCGCGACGAGGTTGTCGCGGAAGAACTCGAAGCGCAGCTCGTCGAAATTGTTGGTGCCGATCTGACTCGGAACTTTGGCGCCCCAATAGTCCTTGACGCGTTCGAGCTTGATCGAACGTCCGGCGACGAATTCCTTGATGCGATAGGCGCCCGAGCCGAGCGGCGGCTCCAGCGTGGTCGCGCTGATGTCGCGCTTGCGCCCCTGGGCGTCGGCGCCCTCCCACCAGTGCTTCGGCAGCACGGTGAGTTCGCCCACGATGGTCGGCAATTCGCGATTGCCTGGCGCGTCGAAGGTGAACTTGACCTCGCGCTCGCCGGTCTTCTCAGCCTTCACGACGTGACGGTAGTAGGACGCATACATCGGCGACTGCTTCTTCAGCGTCTCCAGCGAGAAGATCACGTCCTCCGGCGTCACCGGCTTGCCGTCATGCCAGCGGGCCTCTTTCCGCAGGCGGTAGGTCACCCAGGAAAAATCGTCCGGATGCTGCGCGGCCTCGGCCAGTTCGCCATATTCGGTGCCGACCTCATCCTGGGCACGGGTCATCAGGGTTTCGTAGATCAGCGCCGCGGCCGGCGCGAGCGAGCCTTTGATGCCGGCAACCGCAATGTTGAAATTGTCGAACGTACCGAGCGAGATCAGGCGGGCGATGCCGCCCTTGGGCGCATCGGGATTGACATAGTCGAAGCGCTTGAAATCGGCGGGGTACTTGATGTCACCGAACAGCGACAGCGCATGGCGCCAAGGGAGCTCACCTGAAGACAATTCACCAGCCGATTGCGCCTCGGCCGGCCCGATGACGGGAACACCCGCGACGGAACCGAGAGCGGGAATCGCCGCAGCCGCGGCGCTGGTGAGCAAAAGGTCGCGTCGGGTAATGGCCAAATCAACATCCCTGTCTTGAAGGAGGGTCCTTCTTTAAGGTCCCAATATACGGCAAGGTTTCGACCGAATATGTTGCTTTTTCCTCATCTTGGAAGGTCGCCCGGGCCGCCCCCTGCGGCGAAACGCCCCGATAACACCGCCCTACACCCCCCAATATGGAAACGGCCAGGCTTTAAGCCTGGCCGCATATCCAAGATCGGTGCCGAGAAGCCTTACTTCGAGGCGGTCGGCAGCGGCTTCGGGTTGTCGGAGAGGCTGTTGAGATAGGCGATGACGTCGGCGCGCTCGCTGTCCTTCGGGATGCCGGCGAAGCCCATCGCGGTGCCAGGGATGTCGGCCTTCGGATTGGCGATGAACTTGTTCAGCTCGTCGATGGTCCAGGTGCCACCCTTGGCCTTCATCGCGGCAGAGAAGTTGAAGCCGTTGCGGCCCTCGCCCCGGTGGTCGTCAACGATGCCGTAGAGATTCGGACCAACCCGGTTCGGGCCGCCCTTCTCGAAGGTATGGCAGGCGGCGCACTTCTTGGCGGCGGCCGCGCCCTTCTCGACGGAGGCGGTCTGAAGCAGCTTTTCGATCGGCTCGGACGGTGCCGCAGCGGCAGCGGCGCCACCCTTGTCGCCGGCCTCTTCCTTCACGGCGATCTCAAAGCCCGGCTTTTCCGGCATCTTGGGCGAAAACAGCGCCTGGGCGGCGAAGCTCGTCACCAGCAGAATGAGACAGGTGCCGAGCACAGCACCGAGGATCTTATTGAGTTCGAAGGAGTCCATTTCCGGCCAGGCCCCACACCGCAAGAATGACACGGCGGCCCCAACGGCCGCCAGGACGAGCCTCGGGAGAATCAATCGTTCCTTTTTATCCCCCCGAGTTTCCGATTGAGATATCGGTTTGCCCGGGGTCTGGCAACCCGTATAAACGGCCCCGCTTTCACCCCATCCCCACCCCATTTCTCGGCGCGGAAAACGCCCCGTTTCCAGGCCCTTGAACCGATGATCGATCCCCGCATCCTGGTGCTGATCCCGGCCCGCATGGCGGCCACCCGCCTGCCCGGCAAGCCGCTCGCCGATATCGCAGGACTGCCGATGATCGTGCATGTGCTGCGGCGGGCCGAAGCCGCCGGCATCGGCCGGGTCGCGGTGGCAACCGATACGGACGAGATCGCGTCCGTCGTGACCGCCCATGGCGGCGAGGCCGTGATGACCCGCCCCACACACCCTTCCGGCTCCGACCGTATCCACGAGGCCATGCAGAAGCTCGATCCGGACGGCAAGGCCGAGATCGTGATCAATCTCCAGGGCGACTTCCCGACCATCACACCGCAGACCATCCGCGAGGTGCTGCCGCCCTTTGACGACCCTGTGGTCGACATCGTGACGCTGGCCTCACAGATCCACACCGAGGAAGAAGACCTCGCCCCGAGCGTCGTAAAGGCCATCGGCTCGCCGATCGGGCCGCGGCGGCTGCGGGCGCTCTATTTTACCCGCGCCACCGCCCCCTACGGCGACGGACCGCGTTACCATCATATCGGTCTCTATGCGTACCGCCGCGCAGCGCTAGAGCGCTACGTCTCGCTGCCACGCTCCCCCCTGGAAGTTCAGGAAAATCTGGAGCAGCTCCGGGCGGTGGAAGCCGGCATGCGCATCGACATCATCATCGTCGACAGCGTGCCTCGCGGCGTCGACACGCCGCCCGACCTCGAAACCGCCCGCAGCATCCTTTCCAAATCCTGAGCCGCTGTTAGAAGACCGATCATGAGCAAGCTGAAAATCGCATTCCAGGGCGAGCCCGGGGCCAATTCCCACATCGCCATCGTCGAGGCCTATCCCGACGCCGAGCCGATGCCCTGCGCCACCTTCGAGGACGCGCTGTCGGCGATCTCGTCGGGGGAAGCCGATCTCGGCATGATCCCGATCGAGAATTCGGTGGCGGGCCGCGTCGCCGACATCCATCACCTCCTGCCGGCCTCCGGGCTCTTCATCATCGGCGAATGGTTCCTGCCGGTCCGGCACCAGCTCATGGCGGTGAAGGGGACCAAGCTTTCGGACATCAAGAGCGTCGAGAGCCACGTCCATGCGCTCGGCCAATGCCGGCGCATCATCCGCAAGCTCGGCATCAGGGGTATCGTGGCTGCCGACACCGCCGGCAGCGCCCGCGACATCTCCGAGCGCAAGGACAAGACGGTCGCCGCGATCGCCTCGCGCCTAGCGGCGCAGATCTACGGTCTCGACATCCTCGCCGAGGACATCGAGGACGAAGCGCACAACACCACCCGCTTCGTGGTGCTGGCGCGCGAGCCGAAATGGGCCGCCCAGGGCTCCGGCCCGCTGGTCACCACTTTTGTCTTTCGGGTGCGCAACCTGCCGGCCGCGCTCTACAAGGCGCTCGGCGGCTTTGCCACCAATGGCGTCAACATGACCAAGCTCGAAAGCTACATGGTCGACGGCAATTTCTTCGCCACGCAGTTTTATGCCGACGTCGACGGCCATCCCGACGACAAGGGGCTCGCCTTTGCGCTGGAGGAGCTGAAATTCTTCTCGCGCGAATTCCGCATTGTCGGAGTTTATCCGGGGCACCCGTTCCGCGCGACGTTCAGCGAGCAGATGGAGTAATTGTCGCCCTGGCGAAGGCCAGGGCCCACAACCCCAGGGAGCGGTTGTGGCACGAGCTGGTGGTTGTCAGTCTTCGTCAAACCACTTCCTGTGGTTATGGATCCTGGATCTGCGCTCCGCTTCGCTGCGCTTGTCCAGGACGACGACTCAGACCATCTGCTTCACCAGCCCGAACGCCTCGGCCAGCAGCGAATACGACTTCTTCCGCGCGCTGTGGTCGTACACCGCGGTGATGACCATCAGCTCGTCCGGCTTACTGGCATCGATCAGCGGCTTCAGCTTGTGCTGCACGGTGGCGGGATTGCCGACGAACAGGCGCGACCGGTTGCGGGCGATCGAGGCGCGCTCGGCGTCGGTATAGGGATAGGCCAGCGCCTCCTCGACACTCGGCAGCGGCAGATATTGACCGCGGTCGCGGCGCAAGCGGTTGAGGTCGAACGACGAAGCGAGTTTTTCCGCTTCTTCATCGGTGCCTGCGGTGATGACGGCGACCGCGAGGATCGCGTGCGGGGTCGCGCGCCAGGCCGAAGGCTGAAAGCGATTGCGGTAATGCACCATCGCGTCGATCGCATCGTGCGACGCGAAATGATGCGCGAAGGCGAAGCCCATGCCGACCTGCGCGGCCAATTCCGAGGAATAGTCGCTGGAGCCTAGCAGCCAGATCGGCGGCAGGCGGGTGTCGTCCGGCATCGCGACGACATTGTTGTAGGGATGGCCCGAGGGGAATTCGCGGGTCTCCCACAGGATCAGTTCGTGCAGCCGCTCCAGGAAGTCGTCGCCCTCGCGGCGGTCGAGCCGGCTTCTGAGCGCGTAGGCGGTGGCGCCATCGGTGCCCGGGGCGCGGCCGAGGCCGAGGTCGATGCGGCCGGGGAACAGCGCCTCCAGCATCTTGAAGCGCTCGGCCACCACCAGCGGCGCATGGTTGGGCAGCATCACGCCGCCGGAGCCGACGCGGATGTGTTTTGTCACCGCCGCGATCTGGCCGATCATCACGTCGGGGGCCGGGCTTGCCACCGAGGCGAGGTTGTGGTGCTCGGCGGGCCAGTAACGGGCATAACCGAGTCCATCGACATGGCGCGCCAGATCAATGCTGTTGCGCAGCGCTGCGGCAGGTTTTGTGCCCGTGGTGACGACGGAGAGGTCGAGAACGGAAAGCGGCATCATGGCCGGTTGAAAGTAGTGCGCTGCGCGGAGGCGGCAATGGCCTGATGCAGCAGGGCTGGCGTGTGCCAGCCGCGACGCGACGAAGGTTTGGCCGAAAGCTGGTTGGGACGCTGCCGGTCATAATCATCATACTTTCACATTGCCCACAGATATCTGCAAAGCTTTCGGCGAGCCGCATCAAACTTATAATACTGATATATAACATATTTATCGAATAAAAGGTTTCCCACAAAGACAGAAGATGGCACGAAAGTACAGCCATATTCTGCGATAGTGGGCCATTTCCCACCAGCGATGGGCTATGGAGCGAGGCTGGTTTGGCCTATGTTAGGGGCTTCGAACCAAACCTGCCGCAGTTGCGAAGAGATCTGGAGTGAGTGGGGCCATGACCGAGCCGACGACGACGGCCCAGGACAACGGAAAAGATACCGGGCAAAACGAGCAGCTCGCGAAGCGTCCGGCGATCTCCTTCGAGTTCTTTCCGCCCAAGACCGAAGAGATGGAGCGCAATCTCTGGGCGACCATCAACCGCCTGGCGCCGCTCGAGCCGAAATTCGTCTCGGTGACCTATGGCGCCGGCGGCTCGACCCGCGAGCGCACCCACGCCACCATCACGCGCATCCTGAAGGAGACCGCGCTGCTGCCGGCCGCGCATCTGACCTGCGTCGGCGCCTCGCGGGGTGAGATCGATGAGATCGTCGACCGCTACCACGAGGTCGGCGTCCGGCACATCGTCGGTCTGCGCGGCGATCCGCCCGGCGGCATCGGCACACCCTACTCCACCCATCCCGACGGCTACCAGACCTCCGCCGAACTCGTCGCCGGCATCAAGAAGCGGCACGCCGACATCGAGGTCTCGGTATCCGCCTATCCCGAGAAGCATCCCGAAGCCCGCGACTTCGATGCCGATATCGACACGCTGAAGGCCAAGGTCGATGCGGGCGCGACCCGCGCGATCACGCAGGTCTTCTTCGATAACGACCTCTACTTCCGCTATCTCGATCGCGTGCGCGCCCGCGGCATCGATATACCGATCGTGCCGGGCATCATGCCCATGCATAATTTCAAGCAGGCCCGCAATTTCGTCACCCGCGCCGGCACGAGCGTGCCGGACTGGCTGGCGGAGAAATTCGACGGCCTCGACGATGATCCCGATACAAGGAAGCTCGTCGCCGCGACGGTCGCCGCCGGCCAGGTGCACAAGCTGGCCAAGCACGGCGTCGACACCTTCCATTTCTACACCATGAACCGTGCTGATCTCGTGTTCGCGATCAGCCATTTGCTCGGCATTCGCGCCAAGAGCGCCCAGAAGGCTGCGTAAGACCAGATGACCGTACCCGTCTCGCCCAAGCGTAACGCCCTGCTCGCCGCCGCGCGCGAGCGCATCCTGGTGCTCGACGGCGCCATGGGCACGATGATCCAGGGCCTGCAGTTCGACGAAGCCGCCTTCCGCGGCGAGCGCTTCAAGAACTTCCACCGCGACCTTCGCGGCAACAACGACCTGTTGATCCTGACCCAGCCGCAGGCGATCGAGGACATCCACGCCGCCTACTTGCGCGCCGGCGCCGATATCGTCGCCACCAACACCTTCTCGACCACCTCGATCGCGCAGGCCGACTACGACCTCGCCGACGTCGTCTACGAGATGGCTCGCGAGGGCGCACGCCTTGCCCGCAACGCCGCCGAGCGCGTCCAGGCAGAGGATGGCAAGCCGCGCTTCGTCGCCGGCGCCATCGGGCCGACCAACCGCACCGCCTCGATCTCGCCCGACGTCGCCAATCCCGGCTACCGCGCCGTCACCTTCGACGATTTGCGCGAATCCTATGGCGAGCAGATCAGGGGCCTGATCGACGGCGGCGTCGACCTCCTGCTGGTCGAGACCATCTTCGACACCCTGAACGCCAAGGCGGCGCTCTATGCGATCGCCGAGATCACAGAAGAGCGCGGCATCGACGTGCCCGTGATGGTGTCGGGCACCATCACCGACAAGTCCGGCCGCCTGCTCTCCGGCCAGATGCCGGAGGCATTCTGGAATTCGGTTCGGCACGCAAAACCCGTCACCATCGGCTTCAACTGCGCGCTCGGCGCGGAAGACCTGCGCGCGCACATCGCCGACATCGGCCGCGTCGCCGACACGCTGGTCTGCGCCTATCCCAATGCCGGCCTGCCCAACGAGTTCGGCCAGTATGACGAGAGCCCGGAGTACATGGCGCGCCTGATCGGCGAGTTCGCGCGCGACGGCCTCGTCAACATCGTCGGCGGCTGCTGCGGCACCACGCCGGAGCATATTGCGGCGATTGCCGCCGCCGTCGCCCCGCACAAGCCGCGCATCGTGCCTGAGATCACGCTGCGCTTAAGGCTCTCCGGCCTCGAGCCGTTCGTGCTGACGGACGCTATTCCCTTCGTCAATGTCGGCGAGCGCACCAACGTCACCGGCTCGGCCCGTTTCCGCAAGCTGATCACCGCGGGCGACTATACGGCCGCGCTGCAAGTCGCGCGCGACCAAGTCGAGAACGGCGCGCAAATCATCGACGTCAACATGGACGAGGGTCTGCTCGACTCGGAAGCCGCGATGCGGACCTTCCTCAATCTCGTCGCCGCCGAGCCGGATATCGCCCGCGTGCCCGTGATGGTCGACTCCTCGAAATTCTCGGTGATCGAGGCCGGCCTGAAGTGCGTACAGGGCAAGCCGGTCGTCAACTCGATCTCGCTGAAGGAAGGCGAGGAGAAGTTCATCCACGAGGCCAGGATCGCGCGCCGCCATGGCGCGGCGGTCGTCGTGATGGCTTTCGACGAAACCGGACAGGCCGATACCTTCAAGCGCAAGACCGAAATCTGCAAGCGCGCCTACGACATCCTCGTGAACACGATCGGCTTCCCGCCGGAAGACATCATCTTCGACCCGAACATCTTCGCGATCGCGACCGGCATCGAGGAGCACAACAATTACGGCGTCGACTTCATCGAGGCGACGCGCTGGATCCGCCAGAACCTGCGTGGGGCGCACATCTCGGGCGGCGTTTCCAACCTGTCGTTCTCGTTCCGCGGCAACGAGCCGGTGCGCGAGGCCATGCATTCGGTGTTCCTGTATCATGCCATCAAGGCTGGCATGGACATGGGCATCGTCAATGCCGGGCAGATGATCGTCTATGACGACATCGATCCGGAGCTGCGCCAGACCTGCGAGGACGTCGTTCTCAACCGCGATCCGGGCGCGTCCGAACGCCTGCTCGCGCTCGCCGAAAAATTCCGCGGCAAGAAGACCGAAAGCAAGGAAGCTGATCTGGCCTGGCGCGAATGGCCGGTCGAGAAGCGGTTGTCCCATGCGCTGGTGCACGGCATCACCGAGTTCATCGAGCAGGATACGGAAGAAGCTCGTGCCGCCTCCGCGCGGCCGCTCGACGTCATCGAAGGCCCGCTGATGGCCGGCATGAATGTGGTCGGCGACCTCTTCGGCGACGGCAAGATGTTCCTGCCGCAGGTCGTCAAATCCGCGCGCGTGATGAAGCAGGCGGTCGCCTATCTGATGCCGTTCATGGAAGAGGAGAAGGCGCGCAATCTCGCCAGCGGCATCGGCGGCGACGCCAAATCGTCCGCCGGCAAGATCGTGCTCGCCACCGTAAAGGGCGACGTCCACGACATCGGCAAGAACATCGTCGGCATCGTGCTCCAGTGCAACAATTTCGAGGTCATCGATCTCGGCGTGATGGTGCCGGCCGCCAAGATCGTCGAGACCGTGAAGGCGGAGAAGGCCGACATCGTCGGCCTGTCCGGCCTGATCACGCCCTCGCTCGACGAGATGGCGTTCTTCGCCGGCGAATTGCAGCGCGAAGGCTTGAAGCTCCCACTGTTGATCGGCGGCGCCACCACGAGCCGCGTGCATACGGCGGTGAAGATCGACCCGAGCTACCAGGCGGGGCCCGTGGTGCACGTCAACGACGCCAGCCGCGCCGTCGGCGTCGCCTCCTCCCTGCTTTCGCCCGACAAGCGCGAGGCTTACGCCGCCGAGGTGCGCGCGGAATACGCCAAGATCTCCGAGGCGCATCTGCGCGCGCAGGCCGACAAGAAGCGCCTGAAGCTTAGCGATGCCCGCGCCAACCGCGTGCCGATCGATTTTGCCGCGGCAAAGCCGATGAAGCCGACCTTCCTCGGCACCAAAACGTTCGACGCGTACGACCTCGCCGAGCTCGTCGACTGCATCGACTGGACGCCGTTCTTCCAGACCTGGGAGCTCGCCGGCCGCTTCCCCGCCATCCTTGACGACGCCAAGGTCGGCGAGGTCGCGCGCTCGCTCTATGACGATGCGCGCAAAATGCTCGACACCATCGTCAAGGAGAAATGGTTCCGGGCGCGCGCGACGATCGGCTTCTGGCCGGCGAACGCACAAGGCGACGACATTGTGCTCTACGCCGACGAGAGCCGGACGAAGACGATTGCGACGCTGCATACGCTGCGTCAGCAGCTCGAGAAGCGCGAGGGCCGCTTCAACGCGGCGCTGTCCGACTTCATCGCGCCGGCCGGCACGGGCGTGCCCGATTATATCGGCGGCTTCGTGGTCACCGCCGGCATCGGCGAGGACGCGGTCGCCGATCGCTTCAAGAAGGCCAATGACGATTACTCGTCCATCCTCTGCAAGGCGCTCGCCGATCGCCTTGCCGAAGCCTTCGCCGAGCGCATGCATGCCCGCGTGCGCCGCGAGTTCTGGGCCTATGCGCCGGATGAGGCACTCTCCAACGAAGAGCTGATCCTGGAGAAATATCAGGGCATCCGTCCCGCGCCCGGTTATCCCGCGCAGCCCGATCACACCGAGAAGGCGACGCTGTTCGCACTGCTCGACGCCGAGAAGACGGCCGGCGTGAAGCTGACCGAGAGCTTTGCGATGTGGCCCGGCTCGTCCGTGTCGGGGCTCTATTTCGCGAACCCCGAGAGCTACTATTTCGGCGTCGGCAAGATCGAGCGCGACCAAGTCGAGGATTACGCCGCGCGCAAGGGCATGGATGTCGCCGAGGTCGAACGCTGGCTTGCACCGGTGTTGAACTACATCCCGGCGCAGCAGGGTGCGGCCAAAGCTTCATTCGCGGCGACGCCAGCGAACGACGTATCTTCGGACGATCTTGCCTCCCATCCCCCGGGCTGCACCTGCGCGGTCCACCTCGTCTGGCAGAAAAAGCGCGTGGGCGCGGGATAAATATCCCTTCTCGCCAACATGCTCCGCTCGAAAGTGATGACCGCCTCGGCAATTTGGCGGTCGTCGCATTTCAAACATCCGCGCAAATTCCGTTTCAAACTTTGTAGGCGGTGAAACCGTCATCGAGATCGCGTTCAATGGGGCCAACCCAACTCCAGCACGCGAGCCGACCATGACCGCCATCATTCCCGAAGGTTTTGAACCGCATTTCCGCAAGAGTCCGCTCACTGAGCCCTGGGAGCCTCTGTACGCCAAGAAGACAGACAAGGCCGTGATCCTCGGCCTGCGGCTGGCAAAGCCGCACACCAATGGCCGCGGCTTGATTCATGGCGGGCTGATCGCGGCATTGTCCGACAACGCCATGGGCTATAGCTGCGCGCAGGCGACGGGTTGGACGACGTCATTCGTGACGATCTCGCTGTCGGTCGATTTCGTCGGCTCGGCCGAGATCGGACAATGGCTGTCGATCGAGAGCGAGGTGATCAAGACCGGCAGCACGATTTGCTTCGCGCAGAGCCTGATCAAGGCCGACGACACCGTGATCGCGCGCGCCAGCGGCACGTTCCGCGTGGTGCCGAAGAAGGGGTAGCCTCTCGTGGCTCTGCGCAAGGGCGCTTCACGCTGCAGCGCGTCCAGGACACGAGCGCCTACCCAAACCTCCACGCGGTCGTCTCCACGACGAGATCGATGAACGCCCGCACCTTGGCCGAGAGCAGGCGCGAGGTCGGGTAGACGACGTGGATCGGCAGCACCGGCTGTTCGTACTTCGCCAGCACGATTCTGAGCCGCCCGCGCCTTAAGCCCTCAGCAGCCTGGTAGGCCAGCACGCGCGTCACGCCGCCGCCGGCCTCGGCATATTGCAGGGCGGCGTCGGCACTGTTGCTGATGAAGCGGGGGTGAGGTGCCACCTCGATGTCGCGGCCGTCGCGGAGGAAACGCCATTCGGACGCCGGGCCGAACTGGATGGTCTGGTGCGAGGTGAGCGCTTCCGGCGTCTTCGGCTCGCCATGGCGCTTCAGATAGGTCGGCGCGGCGACCACGATCCGCCGCATGGCGCCGACCTGGCGCGCCATGAGCGAGGAATCGGCGAGGTGGCCGATGCGTACCGCGGCGTCGACGGCATCTTCCACGAGGTTGACGAGATGGTCCGACAGCCGCAGCTCGCAGGCAACGTCGGGGTAGCGCTTGAGATAGGCGGCCATCACCGGCCCGACATGCAGCCGGCCGAAGCCGACCGGCGCCGACACCACCAGTTTTCCGCTCGGCCGCTTGCGCTCCTCCCGCGCGGAGCCGTCCGCCTCCTCAACATCGGCGAGAATGCGCCTGGCACGCTCCAGGTAGCGCGCGCCGACGTCGGTCAGCGCGACCTGCCGCGTGGTCCGCTGCAACAGGCGCGCGCCGAGATGCTCCTCCAGCGCCGCGATCTGCCGCGTCACCGCCGAGGGCGACAGCCGCAGCTTGCGCGCGGCCGGCGCGAAGCCGCGCAAATCGGCGACGGTGACGAAGACCTGCATGGCATCGAGGCGGTCCATTTCATTATTGCATATATCGCAACGATGAAGTGTCAAGAGACGCGATTGTTTTAACCGCCAGAAGCTCCATTCTTAAGGCCCGAAAGACGCGAAATGCGCCGGGATTCTCAGGAGATGTTCCATGACGGCAGCGCACACCCATGCGAGCGACGTGGCGTTCACGCCGGCGGTGAAATCGATCCAGACCCGAAAGGGGTCGCGCGAGGCCTATGCCCGCGCCGAGCAGCGCGGCTGGCGCACCGAGGTCGACGAGAACCTGGCGGCGTTCCTCGCCGATGCCGACAGCTTCTATCTGGCCACCGCCTCAGGCGATGGCCAACCCTACATCCAGCACCGCGGCGGGCCGAAGGGCTTTCTGAAGGTGCTGGACAAGCAGACGCTTGCCTTTGCCGACTACGCCGGCAACCAGCAATATCTCACCCAGGGCAATCTGTCGGAGAATCCAAAGGCCTACATCTTTGTGATGGACTATGCCCATCGCCGCCGCGTGAAGATCTGGGGGGAGGCGCGCGTCGTCGAGGACGACGATGCGCTGACGCAGGCGCTGATGCCGAAAGGATATCGGGCACGGCCCGAGCAGGTGATCCTGTTCAAGATCGCGGCATGGGACACGAACTGCCCGCAGCACATCCCGCAGAAGTTCGATGCGGCGGATGTGGCCGCGGCGCTGGCGGCACGCGATCAGCGGATTGCGGAGCTGGAAGCGGAAGTGGGGGCGCTGAAGGCGAAGGCGCCGGCTTCGCGTTGAGGGGCCCTCTTCGCTTCTCCCCGCTCGCGGGGAGAAGCCGGAATCCGCGCAAAGCGCGAACTCCGGGTGAGCGGGAGCCTCTGCGAATCCGGCTTTCATCGTCCCCCGAAACTTCCGGGTCAATTTCTCGCATGTGGTCATGCCCCGCGAAGGCGGGGCATCCAGTACGCGGCAGCCTATCCGTATGCGTCACTGCCTCTGGAATACTGGATCGCCCGGTCAAGCCGGGCGATGACAGCGAGAATGCAGCGGCGACCGTCGCTAAGCCACCACCACCCGCCTCGGCTCGACGAGCTCATCACAGCACACTCGCCCCTTCGTGCTGGAAGCCGAGATAGCTGGCCGCGACGCGCTCGTTGGCGGCGATGTCGCTGGCCTTGCCGCTGAGCACGAACTCGCCGAGCTCCATCACATAGGCATGGTCCGCGATCTTCAGCGCGGCCTGCGCGTTCTGCTCGACCAGGAGCACGGAGACGCCGCTGGCGCGCAGCTCGGTGACAATGCGGAAGATGTCGGCCACGATGATCGGGGCGAGACCGAGGCTCGGCTCGTCCAGCATCAAGAGTTTCGGCTCTCCCATCAGCGCGCGGCCCATCGCCAGCATTTGCTGCTCGCCGCCGGACAAGGTGCCGGCGAGCTGCTTGCGACGCTCCTTGAGGCGCGGAAACAGCGCATAGACCCGCTCGATCGAGGCCTTCGCCCGGCTCTTCTCGATGCGGAAAGCCCCGAGCTCGAGATTGTCCTCGACATTCATGGTCACGAACAATTCGCGGTGCTCCGGCACGAGGCCGAGGCCCATCGCGACGCGGTCCTCGATGTCGAGCCGCGCGAGATCTTGCCCGGCAAAAGTGACGCGGCCCTTCAGCGGCAGGATGCCCATGATGGCGGAGAGCAGCGTGGTCTTGCCGGCGCCGTTGGCGCCGACGATGGTGACGATCTCGTTCGTGCCGACTTCGAGCGAGACCGAGCGGACGGCCTCGACCTTGCCATAGGCGACATGCGCGTCGGTGACGGACAACAGCGCGCTCATGCCGCCACTCCGAGATAGGCCTTGATCACTTCGGGATTGGTCTTGATCGTGGCCGGCGTGCCCTCCGCAATCTTGGTGCCGAAGTCGAGCACAACGATGCGATCGGCGAGATTCATCACGAAGCCCATGTCGTGCTCGACCAGCAGCACCGACATGCCGCCGTCGCGCAATTCGCGCAAGAGCGCCGCGAGCCGCTGCTTCTCCATGTGGCGCAGGCCCGCGGCCGGCTCGTCGAGCAGGAGCAGCATCGGATCAACGCACAGGGCACGCGCGATCTCAACGATGCGCTGCTGGCCCAGCGACAGGCTGCCTGCGAGCTGATGCATCTGGTCGGCAAGGCCGACGCGCTCGATCTGGCGCGCGGCTTCGGCGAGCAGCTTGGCCTCATCAGTGCGGTCGAGCCGCAGCATCGAGGAAATGGGGCCGGAATGACCGCGCAGATGCGCGCCGATCGCGACGTTCTCGAGCACGGTCATGTCCGGCACCAGCTTGACGTGCTGGAAGGTGCGGGAGATGCCAAGCTCCACGATCTCCTGCGGCGGCGCATTGTCGACCTTTTTGCCAAGCACGGAGATCGAGCCCGAGGTGGCCGACAGCACGCCGGTGATGAGATTGAACGTCGTGCTTTTTCCCGCGCCGTTAGGCCCGATCAGCGCGACGATCTCGCGGGCCCGAACGTCGAAGGAGACGTTGTTGACGGCGATCACGCCGCCGAACTGCTTGCGCGCCTTCTCGACCTGGAGCAGCACTCCGGTCTCACCGGCGGCGCGGACGCGTGCCGGCAAGGTCAGCGACGTATCCGGCTTTTTACCGCTGGTCTTCTGCGGCAGGAACGACATCAGCCAGGGCCAGACGCCGCCAGGCGCGAGCTGAAGCAGCAGCACCAGCATGATGCCGAACACGATGGTCTCGACCTGGCCCGAGCCCGGCAGAATCAGCGGCAGGTAGCTCTGCAGCACCTCCTTCAGGATCACGACGATCGCAGCACCAAGCACGCCGCCCCAGACGTAGCCGGCGCCGCCGACCACGGCGATGAAGAGATATTCGATGCCGGCCTGGGCGCCGAATGGCGTTGGGTTCACCGCGCGCTGCAGGTGCGCGTAGAGCCAGCCCGAGAGGCCGGCCAGCACCGCGGCGTGGATGAAGACCAGGAGCTTTGCACGGGGCGTATGCACGCCGAAGGCCTCTGCCGCAACATGTCCGCGCCGGAGCGCGCGGATGGCGCGTCCGGTGCGTGAGTCCAACAGATTCATGGTGAGCAGCGCGGAGAGGATGACCGCAACCCAGACCGCATAATAGATCGAGCCGGGATCGAGCATCCTGAACGAGCCGATCGACAGCGGCGGAATCGCCGAGATGCCGTCGTTGCGGCCCAAGAATTCCAGCTTGCTGAAGAGGTAGAACAGCCCCAGCCCCCAGGCGAGCGTGCCGAGCGGCAGATAATGGCCGGAAAGCCGGACCGTGATGAGGCCGAGCAGCACCGCGAACAAGCCGCTGACCAGCAAGGACAGCGGCAGGGTGAGCCAGGGCGACAGGCCATAGGCCGTCGACAGCACCGCCGTGGTGTAGGCGCCGAAGCCGACGAAGGCCGCCTGCCCGAACGAGGTGAGGCCGCCGACGCCGGTCAGCAGCACGAGGCCCATCGCGACCAGCGCCGCGAGGCCGATATTGTCGAGCAGCACGATCCAGAACGGCGGCACACCCGGAACAAACGGGATCGCCGCCATGAGAAGTGCGAAGACGATGGTGGGAAGCCGGGTCTGCATCGCGCGTCAGTCCTTCTCTTCCTCGACCGCGGGAGCTGCGAGCGAGCGCAGCAGCAGCACGGGGATCAAGAGCATGAAGACGATGACCTCCTTGTAGTTGCTCGCATAGAAGGACGAGAACGCCTCGACGATGCCGACGACGAGGGCCGCGGCCGCGGTGAGAGGATAGCTGACGAGGCCGCCGATGATCGCAGCGACGAAGCCTTTCAGACCGATCAGGAAGCCGCTGTCGTAGTAGAGGGTTGTAATGGGAACGATAAGTATGCCCGAGAGCGCGCCGATGACGGACGCCAGCAGGAAGGCGATCTGCCCCGACAGCGTCGTGCGGATGCCGGCAAGGCGCGCACCGAGCCGGTTGACGGCGGTCGCGCGCAGCGCCTTGCCGTAGAGCGTCAGGCCGAAGAACAGCCACAGGCCGACGATGAAGGCGATGGTGATGGCGTAGACCGTAATGCTCTGGCCGGTGAAGCGCAGCGAGCCTGCGGTGAACGCGGCGGACAGCACGGCCGGTCCGCGCTGGCCTTCGGCGCCGAAGAACAAGAGGCCCAACCCCTGGAGCGCGAGGTGGACGCCGACGGAGGCGATCAGGAGCACCAGCACGGAGGTGTGGGCGAGCGGCTGGAACACGATGCGATAGAGCGACAGGCCGATCAGCGCGACGATCACCAGGGACAATGCCATTGCGACCGCGACCGGCGGCTTCTGGCCGGCGAAATAGAGCGTGACGGCCAGCACGAGTCCCGGCAGCACGATGTTGGTGAGGAAGGTCCGCGCAACCAGCCGCCCGTGCAGCGCCTTGCGCGCGGCGACGAGGTCGAGGACGAAGGCGACGATTCCCATGGCGAGCGCGAGCTTGGCCGTGCCCGGCATCTGCCCGGAAGCGAGCGAGGCATAGGTCAGCGCGCCATAGGTGACGAATTCGCCCTGCGGGATCAGGATGACGCGGGTGACTGCGAACACCAGCACCAGCGCCAATCCGAGCAGCGCGTAGATCGCGCCATTGGTGATGCCGTCCTGCACCAGGAACAGCATGATGGTGGTGTTCAAGACCGGACGCTCCCCCTAAAGATCCGGACCCGGTCCCGCGATTGGGGTGGATGGTCCGCTCACAGCCATTGAAAAACGCTGACGATATTTGATATGGTCAATAACAATTATCAAATATAATCTCAAGGGCGACAAACGACCCGTCCCGAATTTAGCGGGATTGCGAGCATGAGGCGATGACCGTTTCCAAAACCGCTGAAAAATCCGCGGAAAAAACTGCGGAGGCGACGAAGGGCCGCAAGGACCCGCCCGAGGCGCCCGCCGAGGCCCTCCAGCTCGGCGAGCTCTCCGAGCAGCTCGGCTACGTGCTCAAGCGCGCCCAGCTCAAGGTGTTCGAGAATTTCCTGCGCTGCGTCGCCTCGCTCCAGCTCACCCCGGCCCAGTTCTCGGTGTTGCTGCTGGTCGAGAAGAATCCGGGGCGCAATCAAACCGAGATCGCCTCCACCCTCGGCATTCTCCGTCCGAATTTCGTGGCCATGCTGGACAATCTCGAGAGCCGCGACCTGTGCGCGCGGATCCGCTCGACCAACGATCGCCGCTCGCACATCCTGGTGCTGACCGACAAGGGCAAGGCGGTGCTGACCCGCGCGAAGAAGCTCGTCGCCACCAAGCACGAGGCGCGGCTGAACGACCTGCTCGGGACCGCCAATCGCGAGGCCCTGATCGCGATGCTTTCCAAGATCGCCAACGAGTTTTGAGGCGGGCAGTCATTCTTGGCTGCGCGAGCGCGAACCCGGAATCTCGCGCCGTGGCATGCGCTGCCGGTCGAACGGAATGACGCGCCGCATATAGAAAATGATGCTTGAAGCATCATTTAGCATGCCTTAGGCTTGCCAAATCAATCAACGTAACTGCCACGGACGTTCCGCCCCGTGATCACCGCAGCGCAGCTTCGAGCCGCCCGCGCCTTGCTGGGAATCGACCAGCGCGAACTTGCCCAGCGCAGTTCGTTGTCGCTGCCGACGATCCAGCGCATGGAGGCCTCCGAAGGGGTGATCCGCGGCAATGTCGATTCCCTGATGAAGCTGGTCGAGGCGCTGTCGGCTGCCGGCATCGAGCTGATCGCCGAGGGGGCGACGTCGAGCGCCGGGGGCCGCGGTGTGCGGCTGAAGCCTCGCCCCCCGAGCTCAGGCGACCAATAGCGATGACGACGCGCGCACAGATCATGATCCGGGAGCGGCCATGATCGCGGTGGCGCTATGGTCAGTGGCGGCTCTGCTGGCGCTGGCGCCTGCGGGAGTCCTGCTGTCGACGCGCCCGCACGGCTCGATCATCCTTTACGGCGGATGCCTGATCGCCACATCGACGCTATGTCTCACGGCGCTGTCCGATCTGCTCTATTTCCCGCATCTGACGCCGAGCGCGACACTGCCGATCGGCCTGCCCTGGCTCGGTGCCCATTTCCGGCTCGATGCGCTGTCCGCCTTCTTCCTCGTCGTCGTCAATCTCGGCGGCGCCGCTGCGAGCCTGTTCGCGCTCGGCTACGGCCGGCACGAGGACTCCCCCGGCCGCGTGCTGCCGTTCTATCCTGCCTATCTCGCTGCGATGAACGTCGTCGTGCTGGCAAACGATGCCTTCAGCTTCCTGGTCGCCTGGGAATTCATGTCGCTGACCTCCTGGGCGATGGTGGTGTCGCATCACCGGGAGGCCGAGAATGTCCGCGCCGGCTATGTCTATCTTCTGATGGCAAGTTTCGGCACGCTGGCGCTGCTGCTCGCCTTCGGCCTGCTCGCGAGCGACGCCGGTTACGATTTCGATGCGATCCGGGCCTCGCATCCTTCCGCTGCGCTGACCGGCATGGTGGTGATCCTCGTGCTGCTGGGTGCTGGCTCCAAGGCTGGCCTGGTGCCGCTGCACGCTTGGCTGCCGCTCGCCCATCCCGCGGCACCCAGCCACGTCTCCGGCCTCATGAGCGGCGTCATGACCAAGGTCGCCGTCTACGGCTTCGTGCGCATCGTCTTTGACCTTCTGCCCGAACCGGTGTGGTGGTGGAGCCTGGTGGTGCTGCTGGTCGGCGGTCCGACGGCGACGCTGGGCGTGCTCTATGCGCTGATGCAGCGCGATATCAAGCACGTGCTCGCCTATTCAACGATCGAGAATATCGGCATCATCTTCACCGGCCTCGGGCTGGCGCTGGCTTTCAAGGCGGAAGGGCTCGACTGGGTGGCCGCGCTCGCTTTCACCGCGGCGATGCTGCACGTCTTCAATCATGCGCTGTTCAAGAGCCTGTTGTTCTTCGGCGCCGGCGCGGTGCTGGGAGCAACCGGCGAGCGCGACATGGAGAAGCTCGGCGGGCTGATCCATCACATGCCGAAAACGGCGTTCGCGATGCTGGTCGGCTGCGTCGCGATCTCGGCGTTGCCGCCGTTCAACGGCTTCGTTTCGGAATGGCTGACCTTCCAGGCGATCCTGCTCTCACCGCAACTGCCCTCCTGGGGTCTCAAGCTGGTCATTCCGGCGGTCGGCGGCTTGCTGGCGCTCGCGGCCGCCTTTGCCGCGGCCTGCTTCGTCAAGCTCTATGGCATCAGCTTCCTCGGCCGGCCGCGTTCGGATGTTGCGGCGTCAGCGCGTGAGACCGACCGCTTCTCGCTGGCCGCGATGCTCATGCTTGCCGCCCTCTGCCTCGTTGCCGGAATCCTGCCCGGGCTGTTCATCGATGCGCTGGCGCCGGTGAGCAAGAATATGGTCGGCAACATCATGCCGAATCAGGTCGGATTGCAGTGGCTCACCATCGTGCCGATCGCGGAAAGCCGCAGCTCCTATAACGGCCTTCTGGTGTTCCTGTTCGCGGCACTGTGCGGCACGGTGGCGGCGTCAGCCATTCACCGTCTCGCCTCCGACCGCTTACGCCGCGCGCCGGCCTGGGATTGCGGCTATCCCGATCCGAACCCGGCGATCCAGTACTCAGCCTCCAGCTTCTCGCAGCCGATCCGCCGCGTGTTCGGCAGCGTCATCTTTGCCGCACGCGAGATCGGCGAGATGCCGCCGCCGTCCTCGCCGCTTCCTGCGCGGCTCCGGGTCGAACTGCACGATCTGATCTGGGAGGCGCTGTACGCGCCGGTTGCGAAGGTCATCGGCTTTGCGACGGACCGCATCAATATCCTGCAGTTCCTCACCATCCGCCGCTACCTCACGCTGGTCTTCGTCGCGCTCATCGTGCTGCTGCTGGTGGTGACACTGTGAGCGCGCTGCGCGACATCCTCTCCCAGGGCGCCCAGATGTCGCTGGTGCTGGGGCTCGCGCCGCTGCTGACGGGTTTCGTACGGAAGGTGAAGGCCCGGCTGCTACGCCGGCGCGGGCCGCCACTGCTCCAGCCCTATCGCGACCTCATTCGCCTGATGCGCAAGGACGTCGTGCTCGCGGACAACGCATCCTGGCTGTTCCGCATCATTCCCTATCTGATCTTCGCGGGCACCTGGGTCGCCGCCTCGCTGGTGCCGACTTTCGGCAACGGCCTGTTGTTCTCCTGGACCGCCGATCTCATCGCCATCATTGCGCTGCTCGGGAGCGCCCGTTTCTTCCAAGCGCTCGCAGGCATGGACGTCGGCACCGCCTTCGGTGGCATCGGCTCCAGCCGTGAGGTCATGATCGCCTCCCTCGCCGAGCCCGCGATGCTGATCACGGTGTTCTCGGTTGCGATGATCGCCGGCTCGACGCAGCTCTCCTACGTGGCCGAGTTCATGGGCTCTGACGCGGTCGGTCTGCGTGTGTCGCTGGGCATGGCGTTCGTGGCACTGACCATCGTAGCGCTGGCGGAGAATGCCCGTATCCCCGTCGATAACCCCGCCACCCATCTCGAACTCACCATGGTGCACGAGGCCATGGTGCTGGAATATTCGGGGCGGCATCTCGCGCTGATCGATCTGTCGTCGCAGCTCAAGCTCCTGCTCTATGTCTCGCTGATCGCCTGCGTGTTCATGCCATGGGGTACGGCGACTGCGGACGCGAGCATTGCGAGGCTCGTCTTTGGCGCGCTGCTCTATTTCGGCAAGCTGATGGTACTTGGCTTTTTGCTCGCCGTGTTCGAGACCGCAATCGCCAAGATGCGCGTGTTCCGGATTCCCGAGTTCTTGGGCGCGGCGCTGATGCTGGCGTTGCTTGCCACCCTTGCGCGCTTCGTGTCGGGGAGCCTCTAAGAGATGAGCAGCCTGCAATTCGACATCGCCCACCTGCTCGCCGGCTCCCTTGTGCTAGCGAGTTTCATGATGCTCTACCAGGACCGGCTCTATGCGCTGCTCAATGTCTATGCGCTGCATGCCGGCGTGCTGGCGCTGTCGGTGGCCTGGCAGGCCTATGTGCAGCAAGCGCCGCATCTCTATCTCACGGCGCTGATCGCGCTCGTCTTCAAGGCCATCATCATCCCGGTGGCGCTGCACCGGATCATCAGGCGACTCGGCATCCACCGCGAGATCGAGAACGTGATCGGCATCGGGCTGACCATGCTGGCCGGCATCGGCCTCGTCGCGCTGTCGATGGTGGTGATGTTGCGGGTGACGCCAGGTGCCGATGCACTCGCGCGCGAGGACCTTGCCTTCGCGCTGTCGGTGGTGCTGCTGGGGCTCCTGATCATGGTCACCCGGCGCAACGCCGTGAGCCAGGTCGTCGGCTTCATGTCGCTGGAGAACGGGCTGGTTCTGGCGGCAACCGGCGCCAAGGGCATGCCGCTGGTGGTCGAAATCAGCGTCGCCTTCTCGGTGCTGATCGCCTTCATCGTGATCGGCATCTTCCTGTTCCGCATCCGCGAGCGTTTTGACAGCGTGGACGTGCAGGCGCTTGATCGTTTTCGCGGAGAGCGGCGATGAGCATCGACGCCCTCAGCGCCATCCTCCTGATCCCGGCCGTCTCGGCCGCGCTGCTGGCCATTTTGCCCGGCTACCGGCAGACGGCGAAGCTGAACGTGGTGGCAGCGCTCGCGACCTTCCTTACTTCGCTCTCCCTGTTCGTGGTCGAGCCGGTGTCCGGGCAGTATCTGCTGGTGGACGACCTCAACAAGGTCTTCATCGTGTTGACCACCTTCGTCAGCTTCACCACATCGGTGTTCAGCGCGAGCTATATCCAGCACGAGATCGAGACCGGGCGCCTGGCGCCGGCCTTCCTGCGCTTCTACCACGCGATGTACCAGACGCTGATGCTCGCGATGAACCTCGCGCTCGTCGCCAACAATATCGGCCTGATGTGGGTTGCGGTCGAGGTGGCGACGCTGACGACCGTGCTGATGGTCGGCATCTACCGCACCCACGAGGCGCTGGAAGCCGCCTGGAAATATTTCATCCTCGGTAGCGTCGGCATCGCGCTCGCGCTGTTCGGCACGATTCTGGTCTATATGGCGGCTCGCCCCGTGGTGGGCGAGGGGCTGGACGGCATGGTGTGGACGGTGCTGGTGAAGCACGCCGCACAGTTCGACCCGGCGTTGCTCAACGTCGCATTCGTCTTCCTCCTGCTCGGGTACGGCACCAAAGTCGGCCTCGCACCGCTGCACGCCTGGCTGCCGGATGCGCATGCCGAGGGCCCGACGCCGATCTCGGCGGTGCTGTCCGGCCTGCTGCTCAATGTCGCGCTCTATGCGCTCCTGCGCTTCAAGATGATGCTCGCGGTCAACTCCGCGGCGATCGCGCCGGGTCCGCTGATGGTGACCATGGGCCTGATCTCGGTGATCTTCGCCGCGCTGATGCTGTACCGGCGCCGCGACATCAAGCGGATGTTCGCCTATTCCTCGATCGAGCATATGGGCATCATCGTCTTCGCCTTCGGCATGGGCGGGCCGCTCGCGAATTTCGCAGGGCTGTTGCACATGACCATGCATTCGCTGACCAAGTCGGCGATCTTCTTCGCGGTCGGCCATATCGCACAGGTCAAGGGCACACAGAAGATCGCCGATATCGGCGGGCTCACGGCGACCAACCCCGCGCTCGGCTGGGGCCTGATGCTCGGCGTCATCGCCATCGTCGGGCTGCCGCCGCTCGGCATCTTCATGAGCGAGTTTCTGGTGGTGAGCTCGACTTTCGCCCGCGCCCCCTGGCTGACGGTAATCCTGGTACTCGGCATCATCATCGCGCTCGGCGGGCTCTTCTTGCGGGTCGGCGCGGTGATGTTCGGCGAGGCGAAAGGCAAGACCGCGCCCGCGGAAGCCTCCTATGTGCCAATGTTCACGCATCTCGGATTGGTGCTGATGGCCGGCATCTATCTGCCGCCGGCGCTGGTCACCGGATTCCAGAACGTCGCGAAGCTCCTGGGGTAAGCGATGGGCATCCTCGACGGCATCCCCCATGTCAGTGCGGCGTTGTCGCACCGGCCCTGGCCGCGCGCGGTCGTGACGGAGGCGGGCTGGCAGGCGGCGATCGATCGACTGGTCGAGGGAGGCCTCACACTGCTCGGCTTCTGGGGCGAGCCGACCGCGGTGCATATGGCAATGCTCGATGCAGGCTCGGCCGAGATCGCGGTCGTCAGCTATGAGTGTACGGCCGGCACATTTCCGAGCGTCGCCAGCCGTCATCCGCCGGCGCTGCGGCTGGAGCGGACCATCCATGATCTGTTCGGCCTTGCTCCAACCCTCGCCGACGATCTGCGGCCATGGCTCGACCACTATGCCTGGGGCAAATCCTATCCGCTCTCCGGCCGCAACACATCGCGCGACGCACGGCCGTACCAATACCTGCCGGCCGAGGGCGAGGCGTTGCATCAGGTGGCGGTCGGCCCCGTCCATGCCGGGACCATCGAGCCCGGCCATTTCCGCTTCACCGCCAATGGCGAGCATGTGGTGCGGCTGGAGCAGTGGCTCGGCTACACCCACAAGGGCATCGAGTCGCTGATGCAGGGCGCGAGCCTCGAGGCCGCGGCAAAACTCGCCAACCGCACCTCCGGCGATAGCGCCGTCGCCTATGCCTTCGGCTTTGCGCGTGCCGTGGAAGCGGCACTGCAGATCGAGGCGCCGAGACGGGCGACCCTTTTGCGGGCGCTGATGGCGGAACTGGAGCGGCTCGCCAATCATCTGGGCGACATCGGGGCCATCTGCAACGACGCTTCGTTCGCGCTGATGCATGCCCAGACCGGCATTTTGCGTGAGCGCTGCTTGCGCGCTGCGAATGTCGCGTTCGGCCATCGCCTGATGATGGATGTCATCGTGCCCGGTGGCGTGACGCGCGACATTGCGGCGGACGGCGTATCCGCGCTACGCGCGCTGCTCGCGGAACTACAAAAGGTCTTTCCGCGCTTGATCGAGCTCTATGACAACACGGCGTCCCTACAGGACCGCACCGTCACCACGGGCATCGTGAAGGCGGAATATGCGCGCCAGTTTGGCGCCGGCGGTTATGTCGGCCGCGCCTCGGGCCGCGATTTCGATGCGCGGCGGGCGACTGCCTACCCGCCTTACCACGCGTTATCGTTCGAGGTGCCGGTCCTGCAGGCCGGTGACGTGAACGCGCGGGTCTGGATCAGAATCCGCGAGGTCGAGCAGAGCATCGTGTTGATCGAGCAGATCCTCGACCAACTTGGGCCGGGAGAGCTCGAAACAGCGCTACCTGCCAGGATCGGCCACGGTGCTTGTGAAGGCATGACGCTCACTGAGGCCTTCCGCGGCGACGTTCTGGTGTGGCTGCGGCTCGATGGCGCGTTGCGCGTGGAACGCTGCCACCTGCGCGACGCGTCGTGGTTCCAGTGGCCGCTGCTGGAAACCGCGATCGAGGGCAACATCATTGCCGACTTCCCGCTCTGCAATAAGTCGTTCAACTGTTCCTATTCGGGCGTGGACCTCTAAACCATGCGCAAGACCCTGCTCGAAAGCCTCACCCATGGTTCGCTGACGGAGCCCGCGCCGGCGCCGGACGATTCGGCGCTGGCAGAGCTTGCAACGAAGGTCGACCGCGCCGCCCAGGCCAGGCTTGGGCGTTCTCTTGCCATTCGCCAGGTCGATGCCGGGTCCTGCAACGGCTGCGAGCTGGAGATCCACGCGCTGTCCAACGCCTTCTACGACATCGAACGTTTCGGCCTGCGCTTCGTCGCCTCGCCGCGCCATGCCGACGTGCTGCTGGTCACAGGTCCCGTGACCAAGAACATGCGGCAGGCGCTGGAGCGGACCTACAACGCGACGCCCGATCCGAAATGGGTCGTCGCGGTCGGCGGCTGCGCGATCGATGGCGGCATTTTCAAAGGCAGCTACGCGAGCGTCGGCGGCGTGTCCGCGGTCGTGCCGGTGGATCTGCACATCAACGGTTGCCCACCGTCGCCGACGGACTTGTTGAAGGGCCTGCTCGCGCTGCTCGAGCACGTCGGCGGGAAGGGGTGAGCGGCTCGCAATGACGCGGCACGCTTGCCACATTCCCGGCGTCATCGCCGGACCTTGATCGGGCGATCCAGTATTCCAGAGACAGTGCGAGGATACGGAGACGCCGCGGCGTACTGGATTCCCCGCTTTCGCGGGGAACGACAGCGCGTCGAGGGCTGGCCCCGCGACGACGCCGGATCAAGCGCGCTTCAATCCACCAAAATCACCCTGATGTCGTTCACGTTGGTCAGCGTCGGGCCCGGCAGCAAGAGGTCGCCGGTCGCTTCGAAGAACGCGGAGGCATCATTGTTGGCGAGGTAGGCCTGCGGCTCCAGCCCCTGCGCCCTCATCTTCACAAATGTCGCCGCGTCGATCAGCGCGCCGGCAGGATCAGTGGGCTTACCAGCGCCGCCGTCGGCGCCGTCGGTGTCGCCGGCCAGCGCCGCGATGCCGGTGGTGTCCTTCAACAGATCCGCAAGCGCCAGCGCGTATTCCTGGTTCGGGCCGCCGCGCCCATTGCCGCGCACGGTCACCGTGAGCTCGCCACCGGAGAGGATCGCGACGCGCTTGCCGGCCGCGCGCGCCTGCAGCGCGCGTTTGGCGTGATCGGCCGCGACTTCGCGCGCCTCGCCCTCGAGATCGGCACCGAGATCGATCGTCTCAAAGCCCGCCTCTTTCGCGAGCTTCACTGCTGCGTCGAGCGATTGCTTCGGGCGGGCGATCAGCTCGAAATGCGCGCGCGCGAAGGCTGCGTCACCCGGTTTGCAGCTTTCATTGCCGGCATCGTCGAGCGCGCGGCGCACGGCTTCGTCGATCTGAAGCCCGTACTTCGCCACGATGGCACGCGCATCCGCAAGCGTGGTCGGATCCGGCACCGTGGGCCCGGAGGCGATCGCGGAGGCCTCGTCATGCGGCACGTCGGAGATCGCGAGCGTCACGATCTCGGCGGCGTTCCGCCCCGCACGCGCGAGCCGGCCGCCCTTGATGCGCGACAGGTGCTTGCGCACCGTGTTGACCTCGCCGATCGGCGCGCCGGAGCGCAACAGCGCTTTGTTGACCGCCTGCTTCTGCGCGAAGCTGATCCCCTCGACCGGCGCGATCCAGTTTGCCGAGCCGCCGCCGGTGAGCAGCACCAGGAGAAGATCGTCCGGCCCGGCCTGTCGCGCGAGCTCGAGGGTATCGGCGGCGCCCTTGAGGCCGGCCTCGTCGGGCACGGGATGTCCAGCCTCGACCACCCGGATGCGCCGCGTCGGCACGCCATAGCCGTGGCGGGTGGTGGCGATGCCGACCAGCCGCTCCGGCGCAAGATGGAGTTCGTCGAGATAGTGCCGCTCCGCAGCCGCAGCCATGGCGCCAGCGCCCTTGCCGGCGGCAAGGCAGATCACGCGCCCCTTGGGGATGGGCCGCAGGTGCGGCGCCAGAACCACGTCGGGATGGGCGGCGGCGACGGCAGCATCGTAGAGCGCACGGAGAAGAGGACGTCGATCGGTCATTGGCGAGGGCCTTCGGCGGACTGGAGTGACCGGCGAGTGCGCGATGCGGCTCGCCACTCACCTGCCTAGCGCATCATGCGGGAAAGCGTAAGCGGGCTTTGCGATCATTCGATTGTGCAATCGCGTGACGATAATCCGCACGCAACTGAAAGCCCCGCGCGGCGGTCCCGCGGGGGGCTTCCAGCCTTGGTCTTTCAGACCGCTAGCTCTGCTGCGTCACAGGCACCCACCCTCATCCTGGATGTTGTGACGCGGCAAGTCTAGCCGCCTACATCGGCGCTGATCACGTCACCGAACAGCTCCCACCGCTCGCCCTTGAACTTCTCGAGCCGGAGCTGGCTGATCGGCGCGAAGTCGTTCGGTCCGGTGTTGATCTGGATGCCGGGCAGCAGCGCCTCCGTGCGGAAGTCCTTCAGGCTTGCCGCCTGCTTCATGATGTTCTCGCGCGTGAGATTATCACCGCACTGCTTCAGCACCTGCACGAGCGTCTGCGCCACGGCGTAGCCGACGATCGTGCCCTTATCGAGCTTGTCGCCCTCGGGGAAGTATTTGCTCATGAAGGCCAGAAAATCCTTCATGCCGGGATCGTTGGCCCATTCGGGATCCGAGACGTCCTTCAGATAGTCGGCTGAGATGATGTCCTGTCCGTTCTCGAAGCCGGCGGGCTTCATCACGCTGCCGACGGAGGCCGAGACGTTGTTGAGGAAGTGCAGCGGCTTCCAGCCGATTTCGGCGTTCTTCTTGATCGCCTGCGCTGCGAATTTCGGCGTCGTGATGTTCATGAAGACGTCGGCGCCGGTCGACTTCAGCTTGACGATGTGGTTGTCGATGGTCGGCTCGGAGGTCTCATAGCTCTCTTCGGCGATGATCATCGAGGAGGCCTTGGAGCCGAGGCCGTCCTTGAGACCCTTCAGATAGTCCTTGCCGTAATCATCGTTCTGGTAGAGCACGGCGATCTTTGCATCGGGCTTGTTCTTGAGCAGCCACTTCGCGTAGATCTGCGTCTCGCTCTGATAGTTGGGCTGCCAGCCCATCGTCCAGGGGAAGTCTTTCGGATCGTTCCACTTGGTGGCGCCCGTCGCGACGAAGAGCTGCGGCACCTTCTTCGAGTTCATGTACTTATGGATCGCCGAGTTCGGCGGTGTGCCGAGCGAGTTGAAGATGAACAGCACCTCGTCGCTCTCGACCAGCTTGCGCGCCTGCTCCACCGTCTTCGGTGGCGAATAGGCATCGTCATAGCTGATGTAGTTGATCTTGCGGCCATTGATGCCGCCTTCGTCGTTGATCTTCTTGAAATAAGCGGCTTCGGTGCGGCCGATGATGCCGTAGGCGGAAGCCGGTCCGCTGTAGGGCATGATGTTGCCGATCTTGATCTCGGTATCGGTCGCGCCGGTATCGTATTTCTTTTGCGCCGATACAGTGGAGGTCGAGGCCGCAATGAGCGCGAGCGCCAGTGACGCGGCCGCAAGTTTGCCGGTGACAGCGGGCATTCCTATCTCCCTATTTTCTTGGTGTGTGCGTTCCTTTTCTTGACTTGAGTGTTTTTGGCGACGCGGCCGCAATTCAATACGATTTGGTTGGCGCCTTCAAGAAAAAGCCCCAGGGGCTGCTTCTTTAGTATGCACCGAGGCCGTATGCGCCTAAGTCGCTCTCCGGCTAGCCACTCACATCGGCGCTGATGACGTCGCCGAACCGTTGCCAGCTTTCGCCCTTGAAGCGCATGAGCTGCAATTGTGAAAGCGGGGCAAAGTCGGTGGGGCTGGTATTAACCTTGACGCCCGGCAGCAGACCTAACGGTTCGTAGTCCTTGATGCTGGCCGCCTGTTTCATGACGTTCGCACGGGTCAGATCGTCGCCGCAGTTCTTCAACACGTGCACGAGGCCCTGGGCCACGATGTAGGCATACATCACGAACACGTCGGTTCGGTTGGCCTCGGGGTAGTACTTGTCCAGGAACTCGTTCCAAGCCTTGATCGCGGCATCATCCTTCCATTCCGGTTCGGTCGGGTCCTTGAGGTAGATCGAGGAGATGATGTCCTGCGCATTCTCAAAACCGGCAGGCTTGATCACGCTGCCGAGCGACGCCGAGACGTTGTTAAGGAAATGCAGTGGCTTCCAGCCGATCTCGGCGTTCTTCTTGATCGCCTGCGCCGCAAACTTCGGCGTGGTGATGTTGAAGAACACGTCGGCACCGCTCGCCTTCAGCTTGACGATGTGGGAGTCGATGGTCGGCTCGGAGACTTCGTAGCTTTCCTCCAGCACGATCATAGAGGCTGCCTTGGCGCCGAGACCATCCTTGAAGCCCTTCAGATAGTCCTTGCCGTAATCATCGTTTTGGTAGAGCACGCCGATCTTGGCGTTCGGATGGTTCTTCAGGATGTATTTCGCATAGATGATGGATTCGCTCTGGTAGTTGGGCTGCCAGCCCATGGTCCAGGGAAAGTCCTTGGGGTCGTTCCATTTGGTGGCGCCGGTGGCGACGAAGAGCTGCGGCACCTTCTTCGAGTTCATGTATTTCTGGATCGCCGTGTTCGGCGGCGTACCGAGCGAGTTGAAGATCAGCAGCACCTCGTCGCTCTCGACGAGCTTGCGTGCCTGCTCCACCGTCTTCGGCGGCGAGTAGGCGTCGTCATAGCTGATGAAGTTGATCTTGCGGCCGTTGATGCCGCCCTCCGCATTGATCTTGCGGAAGTAGGCCTCTTCGGTTTTGCCGATCACCCCATAGGCCGACGCCGGCCCGCTATAGGGCATGATGTTGCCGATCTTGATCTCGGTGTCGGTCGCGCCGGTATCGTATTTCTTCTGCGCCGGGGCTGCCGTCGAGAGCGTAGCAGCCAGCGCGAGGGCGGCCGAGAAGGCCCCCAATCGCACATGCATTGCAGGCATCTTGATCTCCCTAGGATCCGGTTGAATGTGTCGCTTTTTGTTGATTGGGAGCGGCGGTTTGCCTCTCGCTCCGGGGCAGATTGAATACCCTTCAGGGTTCGCCAGCAAGAAAAACGCCCCCTGCGGAACTGCGCAGGGCGCGCGATTTATTCGGTGCGATGGGGAATATTCCGGCAGATGAGATCCTGCCGCGGAGCCGACAAGTTGATCTTTAGTTGCGTTGGCTCAATCCATCCGTACTCTTGGTTGTACAGATGCAAGGCCTGCTAGTGGCCGAGTTCGCTGGAGATGACATCGCCGAAGAGCTCCCATCCCTTGCCCTTGAACCGCATCATCTGGAGCTGCTCGATCGGGGCATAATTGTCCGGCGCGGTGTTGATCTTGATACCGGGCAGGAGCGTGTCGGGCTCGAAATCCTTCAGACTCGCCGCCTGCTTCATGATGTTTTCGCGTGTCAGGTCGTCGCCGCACATCTGAAGCACCTTCACCATGGTCTGTGCCGCAGCATAGCCGAACACCACGGCCGCATCGAGCTTGTTCGCCTTCGGATCAAATTTTGCGAGGAAGTTGTAAAACTTCTTCATGCCGTCATCGGCGTTCCACTGCGGGTCGGAGGCGTCCTTGAGATAGGTCGCCGACAGAATGCCTTGCGATATCTCCAGACCCGCCGGCTCGAGCACGCCACCGACCGACGCCGAGACGTTCGAAACGATGTGCATCGGATGCCAGTTGATCTCGGCCGCCTTCTTGATCGCCTGCGCCGCGAATTTCGGCGTGGTGATGCTGACGAGGACGTCGGCGCCCGCGGCCTTCAGCTTCACGACATGCTCGTCGACGGCCGGCTCCGAGGTGTCGTAGCCCTCCTCCAGCACAATCATCGACGCTTTGGCCCCGAGGCCGTCCTTGAGCCCCCTCAGATAATCCTTGCCGAAATCATCGTTCTGGTAGAGCACGCCGATCTTGGCGTCCGGCTTCTCCTTCGAGATGAACTTGGCATAGATGTGCGCCTCGCTCGCGTAGCTGGGCTGCCATCCCATGGTCCAGGGATACTGCTTGGGATCGTTCCATTTCGAGGCGCCGCTCGCCACGAACAATTGCGGCACCTTCTTCTCGTTCATGTACTTGCGGATGGCACCGTTGGTGGAGGTGCCGACCGAGCCGAAGATCAGCAGCACGCCGTCGCTTTCGACCAGCTTGCGCGCCTGCTCCACCGTCTTCGGCGGCAAGTAGCCGTCGTCGTAGGAGATGAACCTGATCTTGCGGCCATTGATTCCGCCCTCGGCGTTGATCTTGTCGAAATAAGCCTGCTCGGTTTTGCCGATCACGGCATAGGCCGAGGCCGGACCGCTATAGGGCATGATGTTGCCGATCTTGATCTCGGTATCCGAAGCGCCGCTGTCGTATTTCTTTTGCGCCAGCGCGGGGCTGCTCATCGCAGTGCACAACGCGACCACGGCCGAAACGGCCGCAACCTGAAAACGAACGGCAGTCATTGTTCTCCCACCCCGGTTGGATCGGCGCCGCATTGAACAAGATTGGCGCCTGACGTCAACAAAAAGCCCCCGCGATCGGTCGCGGGAGCTTTGCAAGGCCGGACTGTTACGCCAGCGCCTTATTCGGATGCGACGTCGCCGCTGATGATCTCGCCGAAGAGTTCCCACTTCTCGCCCTTGAAACGCTGCATCTGGAGCTGGGAAATCGGCGCGAAGTCGGTCGCGCTGGTGTTGATCTTGACGCCGGGCAGGAGGGTATCCGTCGCGAAATCCTTCAGGCTCGCCGCCTGCTTCATGAGGTTGGTGCGGGTCAGATCGTCGCCGCACATTTCCAGGACCTTGGCGAGCGTCTGCGCTGCGCCGTAGCCATAGACCATGCCGGTGTCGGTCTTGTCGGCGCCCGGCATGTACTTGTCGACGAACTCGTTCCACTTCTTCATGCCAGGGTCGTTGTTCCATTGCGGATCGGTGGAGTCCTTGGCATAGGCTGCCGACAGCACGCCCTGGCCGTTGTCGAAGCCGGCCGGCTTCATCACGCTGCCGACCGAGATCGAGACGTTGGTAAGGATCTGGAGTGGCTTCCAGCCCAGCTCGGCGGTCTTTTTGATGGTCTGGGCCGCGAACTTCGGTGTGGCATAGATCAGGAGCACGTCGGGATTCGCGGCCTTGATCTTGACGATGTGACCGTCGATCGACGGCTCGGACACCTCATAGCTCTCCTCCAGCATGATCATGGACGAAGCCTTGGCACCGAGTCCGTCCTTGGTGCCCTTGAGGTAGTCTTTGCCGAAATCGTCGTTCTGATAGAGAATCGCGACCTTGGCGTCAGGCTTCTCCTTCATCAGCCACTTCGCGTAGATCTGCGCTTCGCTCTGGTAGGACGGCTGCCAGCCCATGGTCCAGGGGAAGTTCTTCGGATCGTTCCACTTGGTGGCGCCGGTGGCGACGAAGAGCTGCGGGATCTTCTTGGCGTTGAGATATTTCTGGATCGCGGTGTTCGATGGTGTGCCGAGCGGATTGTACACGGCCAGCACCTCGTCGCTCTCGACGAGCTTGCGCACCTGCTCGACCGCCTTCGGCGGCGAATAGGCGTCGTCATAGGTGACGAAATTGATCTTGCGGCCGTTGATGCCGCCCTTCTCGTTGATCATCTTGAAATAGGCTTCTTCGGTCTTGCCGATGATGCCATAGGCCGACGCCGGACCGCTGTACGGCATAATGTTGCCGATCTTGATCTCGGTGTCCGAAGCGCCGGTGTCATATTTCTTTTGGGCGAGTGCTGCGCCGGAGGTGAAAGTGATGACCGCCGTTGCCGTAACCAGCGCGGCGGTTCGCAGTGTTCTTCCAAGAAGCAATTTGGTCTCCTTCACTAAAGTTTCTTCAGTTCTTTCTGAGTTTGCCAGCGAGCTGCTGGCCCAGGATCGCGGCCTGCCTTGCGCCATGCGGCACGAGGTAGATCACGAGGAACAGGAGCACGCCGAACACCGCGCCGGAGAGGCCCTTGGAGATGCCCTCGGCGATGTTCGGGACGAAGATGATGAACGCGGCGCCGACGATCGAGCCGGGCAGCCAGCCGACGCCGCCGACGACCATGCCGAGGAAGAGCTGGATCGCGAGCGTGATGGTGAAGCTGTCCGGTGCCACGAACTGCACAGCAATCGCGCTGAGGCCGCCGGCGACGCCGGTGATGCCGGCTGAGACGCCGAAGGCGAGCGTCTTGTAGAGCGCGACGTTGACGCCCATCGCGGAGGCGGCGATCTCATTGTCGCGGATCGCCATGAAGGCGCGGCCCGACCGGGAGCGCAACAGGTTCACCGACAAAATGTAGATCGCCAGCGTGACGACGAGCGTGAAGTAGTAGAGCCACATGTCCTGCGACATCGGCAGGCCGAACGGCGCATCGGGCTTGGTGACGACGAGGCCCTGTACGCCGCCGGTCCAGTGCTCGAGGAAATTCAGCTTCAGAAGCTGCGGCATGGCGGTTGCGAGCGCGAAGGTCGCAAGCGCCAGATAGACGCCGGAGAGCCGCAGCGCCGGCTGGCCGAACAAGAAGCCGGCCCCGAAGCAGAGTACGCCGGCGATCGGCAGGCACAGCGCGTAGTTGACGTTGAACTGCTCCATCAGCACCGCGGTGACGTAGGCACCGATGGCATAGAACGCGCTCTGGCCGAGCGAGAACTGGCCTGAGCCACCCGTCAGGATGTTCAACGCCAGCACGGCAAGCCCCAGATACAGCAACTGGGTCAACTGGAAGATGATGAAGTTCTTGGCGAACAGTGGCACGGCCAGGAGCAGCAGCAGCACCACGATGGAGGTGCCGGTACCCAGCGTCATGGCTCGCTTCGGAACGGCCTCGACCGCCTGATGGCCTTCTGCGACGACTTCTTCTGCGGCGCTCATGATCAAACTCGCTTGACGATGTGCCGGCCGAACAGGCCAGCGGGTTTGACGACCAGGACGGAGATGATCAGCGCGAGCGCGATCGGGAGCTTCAGCTCATTGCCGACGCCGGGGATGTAGGTGCCGGCGAGGTTCTCGAAGATGCCGACGAGGAAGCCGCCGACCACGGCGCCGAACGGGCTCGACAATCCGCCGAGCACCGCGGCGGCAAAGCCGTAGATGAGCACGCCGCCCATCATGTTGGGCTCGAGGAACACGACCGGTGCGATCAGCATGCCGGCGATCGAGCCGATCGCAGCCGCCATGCCCCAGCCGAGCGCGATCATCCAGCTCGTGTTGATGCCGACGAGGCGGGCCGATTCAGGCAATGAGGCGGCGGCCCGCATGGCGAGACCGATGCGCGTGTACTGGAAGAAGAAGTAGAGCCCGACCAGGAGCAGCAGGGTGACGCCGATCATACCAGCCTGGTGGGTCGAGATGAGCTGACTGCCCAGGAACGGCGCCGAGCCGAACGGGGTCGGATACTGCTTGATGGTGAAATCCCAGATCAGACCGGCCGAGGAGTTGATGATCGCGAACAGCGCGATGAAACCGGCGACGTTGGTCAGCACCGGCGCTTTGGCGAGCGGCTTGAACAGGATGCGCTCGATCGCGATGCCGCCGACGAAGGAGAGCGCCAGCGTGATCACGAAGGCGCCCCAGTAAGGCACGCCCCACTGCATCAACTGCCAGGAGATGAAGGTCGAGAACATCGCCATCTCGCCTTGCGCGAAGTTGAGATGGTCGATCGCCTGGTAGATCATGACCACGGCGAGCGCCATGCAGGCGTAGATGGCGCCGGTGGCAATCCCAGCCAGGATTTGGTTGGTGAAAAGCTCCATCGTGCCGCTCCTCAGTAACCCAGGTAGGATTTGCGGATTTCTTCGTTGTTCGCGACGTCCTTGGCATTGCCCGACATCACGATGCGGCCAGTCTCGATCACATAGGCATGGTCGGCGAGCTCGAGTGCGAGCTGCGCGTTCTGCTCGACCACCAGGATCGACACCTTGTCCTCGCGATTGATCTTGCCGAGGATCCCGAAGAGGTCCCGCACGACCAGCGGCGCGAGCCCGAAGGACGGTTCGTCCAGGAGCATCAGCCGCGGCCGCAGCATGAGCGCGCGGGCAACCGCCAGCATCTGCTGTTCGCCGCCGGACAGCGTGCCGGCCTGCTGGGTATGCCGCTGCTTCAGCACGGGGAAATGCGCGTACATGCGCTCGATGTCCGCGACGATGCCGGCATTGTCCTTGCGGGTGATCGCTCCCAACTGCAGGTTTTCCTCCACGGTCATGTTAGTGAAGGTGCCGCGGCCCTGCGGAACGTGGGCGATGCCGAACCGCACGATGCTTTCCGTGGAGCGATTGTTCAACGGCTTGCCGTCGAACTCGATCGCGCCGGTGGAGCGCACCATGTTGCAGATCGCGCGCAGCGTGGTGGTCTTGCCGGCGCCGTTGGCTCCTAGCAGCGTCGTCAGCGAGCCCTCGTTGAGCGAGAAGGACAGGCCGTGAAGGGCCTGGACCTGGCCGTAATAGGCGCGCAGATCCTTGACGTTGAGCAGCGTCGTCATTGGTCCTTGCTCCCGAGATAGGCCTTGATGACATCGGGATCCGCTTGCACCTGGGCGGGCGTGCCTTCCGCGAGCTTCTTGCCGAAATTCAATGCGACGACGTGGTCCGCGATCGACATCACGAGGCCCATGTGATGTTCGACGAGGAGCACGGTCATGTGGCGATCGTCGCGAATGCGGCGGATGAGATCGCCGAGCACATAGACTTCCTCATGATTGAGGCCGCCGGCCGGCTCGTCGAGCAGTAGGATCTTCGGATCGGCAGCTAACGCCCGTGCCAATTCGACGCGCTTCTGCGTGCCGAACGGCAGGCCCGAGACGACCGTGTGGGCGACTTCCTCGAGATTGAGATAGGCGAGGATCTCGTGGACCTTCTTGTTGACGTCGGCCTCGCTGCGCCGAACCCAAGCCAGCCGAAGCGAGTCGCTGATGATGTCGCTGGAGGTCTTCGAATGAGCGCCGACGCGGACGTTGTCCATCACCGAAAGGTTCGGAAACAGCGCGACGTTCTGAAAGGTGCGGCCGATGCCGATCTCGGCGATCCGGTGCGGAGGGCGCGACAGGATGCTCACGCCCTCCATCAGGATGTCGCCGGACGACGGCTGATACAGCCGCGAGAGGCAGTTGAAGAGCGTGGTCTTGCCGGCGCCGTTGGGGCCGATCAATCCGAGGATCGCACCCTTGTGCATGTTGAAGGACACGCCGTTGAGCGCGACGATGCCGCCGAACACGACGCTGACGTCGCGAACCGCGAGCAGAGGCGATGTCCCCTGCGCGAGCTGTGCCTGCGTCATCTCGTCTCGCCCACACCATTCAGTGGGCTGAGGGACGGCGCGAGCCGTTCCCGGCAATGACAATGGCTATCTGATCCCCTCGGCCACACGCGCAACTTTTCCTCCTGATTTCAGCTTTTTGCTGTCTTGTTTTTTTGAATGCGGCACCAGACCCCCGAGCGCCGCTTCGATGTTCCTTACCATTGCGAGCAGACGCGGTCCAATGTCGTTGATCAAACGCTCTTCCGTGAAACGGAATGCGGGCGCACCGCAATTGAAAGCATAGGGACCGGTTCCGTCGTTCAGCTTGAGCGCGACGCCTGCGGCGCCGATGTCGTCGTGCCAGTCGCCGACCGAGATCGCAAAGCCGTGCTTCGCGACGATCTCGCCGGCGCGTTCGAGCCCCTCGCGCAGCTTGGGCCAGCGGCTGCCGTAATGTTCACGCAGATCGCGCAGCAGTTCCGCGCGCTCGTCTTCCTCAAGCGCCCAGAAATAGGCGCGGCCCATCGCGCTGGTTGCAATCGGCACGCGGGAGCCGACGTCAAGTTGAACGCCGACCGTCTCGCTGCCGCGACTCTGCCCGAAATAGATCATGCTGTGGCGATCGCGGCCGCCGACAGCGACCGCACCGCCCGTCGCGCGCATGACTTCCTCGCGGAATGGTTCGGACAAATGCCGAACACCCAGATTGGCCAACGCGGTGTAGCCGAGCGCCATCGCGGCCGGCGCGAGCTGATACTTCTCGAAACGGGGAACCGGAGTAAGATATCCGAGCTTCGTCAACGTGTAGGTCAGCCGTGATACCGTCGGCTTTGGCAGGTTGGTGCGGGCCGCGATCTCCTGATTGCCGAGAAGTCCGTCGCTGGGTTGGAATGCGCGCAACACATCAAGTCCGCGGGAAAGCGCGACGACGAAATTTCGATCGGTCGCAGTCTTCTTTCCTGTACGCTTCATCCCTGATCTGCTTCTTGCGCGGAGTCGTTGACAAGGCTCGTGCTTCAAAATAACCCTGCCGTCAAGATGCGGAATTAAATTCCGCACCGCGAAATCGAACAAAAGTGAATCCCCACCAAGGAGGGAAGCCGTGAGCGAAGTGGTCAAGCTTGAGCGTCATGACGAAGTCGGGATCGTCACGGTGAACAGTCCTCCGGTCAATGCACTGAGTGCCGCAGTCCGTGGCGGTATCCTGGAGTGCATCAAGGCCGCGGTCGCCGATCCCGCGATCAAGGGCATCGTTCTGACCTGTGCCGGGCGCACCTTCATCGCCGGTGCGGACATCACCGAATTCGGCAAGCCGCCGAAGCCCCCCGCCCTCAACGACGTGCTCTCGGAGATCGAGAATTCGCCGAAGCCGGTCGTTGCCGCGATCCATGGCACCGCACTCGGCGGCGGTCTCGAGGTCGCGCTGGCCTGTCATTTCCGCGTGGCCGTGAAAGAGGCCAAGCTCGGCCTTCCCGAGGTGAAGCTCGGCCTTCTGCCGGGCGCCGGCGGCACCCAGCGCTTGCCGCGCGCAGTGGGGCCGGAGCTCGCGGTCAAGATGATCGTCGGCGGCGATCCGATCGGGGCGACTGAGGCGCTGAAGAACGGTCTCATCGAGGAGATCGTCGACGGCCCCGCCTCCGGCGGCGAAGCCTTTGTCCGCAAACTGCTCGCCGAGAAGCGTCCGCTGCGCCGCCTGCGCGACGACGACTCCAAGCTCGCCGCCGCCAAGGCCGACCGCTCGATCTTCACCAATGCGGTCGCCGCCATGACCAAGAAGTCGCGCGGCCTGGAAGCGCCGTTCGCGGCGGCCGATGCCGTCGGCTATGCCATCGACCTGCCGTTCGACGAGGGTCTGAAGAAGGAGCGCGAAGGCTTCCTCAAGCTCGTCGCCAGCGACCAGTCCAAGGCGCAGCGCTATGCGTTCTTCGCCGAGCGCGAGGCCAACAAGATCGCGGGCGTGCCCGAGGGCACCAAGTCGCGCACGGTGAACCGCGTCGCCATTCTCGGTGCCGGCACCATGGGCGGCGGCATCGCGATGTCCTTTGCCAACGCCGGCATTCCCGTCACCCTGATCGAGACCGGCGAGGAGCAGCTCAAGCGCGGCATGGGCATCATGCAGAAGAACTGGGAGGCGACCGCGGCGCGCGGCGGCATCCCGGCGGATGCGCCCGCCAAGCGCATGGCGCTGATCAACGGCGTCGTCGGCATCGAGAATGTCGGAGATGCCGACCTCGTCATCGAGGCGGTCTTCGAGACCATGGCGGTGAAGAAGGAAGTGTTCGGCAAGCTCGACCAGTTCGCCAAGCCTGGCGCGGTGCTCGCCTCCAACACCTCGTATCTGAACATCGACGAGATCGCAAAATCGACCAAGCGTCCGCAGGACGTTCTCGGCATGCACTTCTTCTCGCCGGCCAACGTCATGAAGCTGTGCGAGATCGTGCGCGCCGACAAGACCGCGCCGGATGCGCTGGTCACGGCCGTCTCGATCGCGCGCAAGATCGCCAAGGTGCCGGCCGTGGTCGGCGTCTGCGACGGTTTTGTGGGCAACCGGATGCTGGCACAGCGCAGCAAGCAGTCCGAGAAGCTGCTGTTCGAAGGCGCGCTGCCGCAGCAGGTCGACGCTGTGGTGACAAAATTCGGCATGCCGATGGGGCCGTTCGCGATGGGCGACCTCGCAGGCCTCGACATCGGCTGGCGCTCGCGCAAGGACCGCGGCATCAAGTCGGAGATCGCGGACGCGCTGTGCGAGGCCGGCCGTTTCGGCCAGAAGACCGGCAAGGGCTACTACAAGTATGAGGCGGGCTCGCGCGCGCCGCTGCCCGATCCGGAGGTCGAGAAGCTGATCGACGAGACGCTGCTGCGCTTGGGGCGCAAGAAGCGCGTCGTCAGCGACGAGGAGATCCTCGAGCGCATGATGTATCCGATGGTCAACGAGGGCGCGAAGATCCTGGAAGAAGGCATCGCGGCGCGTCCCTCCGATATCGACGTGGTCTGGCTCTACGGCTATGGCTGGCCGATCTACCGCGGCGGCCCGATGTTCTGGGCCGATACGGTCGGCCTCAAGCACATCGCCGATCGTCTCGCCTTCTACGCCAAGGAGACCAACGACCCGAGCCTCGAGCCCGCGCCGCTGCTGAAGAAGCTCGCGGCCGAAGGCAAGACGTTCGCCTCGCTGGCGGCGGCATCGAAAGCGGCGTGATGTCGACTGGCACACTCTCTCCGTTCCCTCCCCCCTTGCGGGGGAGGGCCAGGGAGGGGGGTAGCCCCAGGCAACGCCGGCGTTCGTGGCACCCCCTTCCCCAACCCTTCCCCGCAAGGGGGAAGGGAGCCCTTCCGCTGGCGCCCACCTCACGCGACATCGTTGCACCCGCTTTGCAGAGTATCGATCGTCAATGACCCATCCCGGCGAACAGTTTTATCCCGAGGGTGTGCGGTGGGACGACACCATCGTCCAAGGCACGCTCCCTGACCTGGTGTCGAGGGCCGCCGCCGATCACGGCGCACGCACTGCGCTGGAGTTTCGCGACCGGCAGATCGGCTACGCCGAGCTGGCGGCGATGGCCGAGCGCGCGGCTGCGGCCTTCCTGCGCGCCGGCTGCGGCAAGGGCTCGTCGGTCGCGCTGTTCCTCGGCAACACGCCCGACCATCCCGTCAATTTCTTCGGCGCGCTGAAGGCCGGCGCCCGCGTTGCGCATCTCTCGCCGCTCGACGGCGAGATCGCACTGACGCACAAGGTCGCTGACTCCGGCTCGCGGGTGCTCGTCACCTCGAACCTCCAGGCCTTGCTGCCGACCGCGCTAAAATTCCTCGACAAGGGCCTGATCGACCGCCTCGTCGTCTGCGAGGACGACAATTGGGGTAAGGTCGGCACGCCGCAGGCGGCGATCCCGAGCGATCCCCGCATCGTCACCTTCAAGACTTTCACCGATGGCGCTACCGCGCCGGCGGAGTGGCCGGTCGTCACCGCCGACGACGTCGCGCTGCTGCAATATACCGGCGGCACCACCGGCCTGCCCAAGGGCGCGATGCTCACGCACGGCAATCTCACCTCCGCCGTCTCGATCTACGACGTCTGGGGCAAGCCGGCGCGCGCCGCGCGCGGCGACGTCATCGAGCGCGTGATCTGCGTGCTGCCGCTGTTCCACATCTACGCGCTCACCGTGGTGCTGCTCTCCTCGCTCCGCCGCGGCAATTTGATCTCGCTCCATCAACGCTTCGACGTCGAAGCCGTGATGCGCGACATCGAGGTCAAGCGCGCAACCTATTTCCCCGGCGTGCCGACGATGTGGATCGCAATCGCCGCCCTGCCCGATCTCGCCAAGCGCGACTTCTCCTCGCTGAACGCGATCGGCTCCGGCGGCGCGCCGCTGCCGGTCGAGGTGGCGAAATTCTTCGAGAGCAAGGTCGGCAAGAAGTTGCGGAGCGGCTGGGGCATGACCGAGACCTGCTCGCCCGGCACCGGCCATCCGCCGGAAGGTCCGGACAAGCCCGGCTCGATCGGCCTGATGCTGCCCGGCATCGAGCTCGACGTCGTCGCGCTGGACAATCCCACGAAGGTGCTGCCTCCGGGCGAGGTCGGCGAGATCCGCATCAAGGGCCCGAACGTCACCAAGGGCTACTGGAACAAGCCGAAGGAATCGGCCGAGTCCTTTGCCGACGGTCGGTTCCTGACCGGCGACATCGGTTATATGGATGCAGACGGCTATTTCTTCCTGGTCGACCGCAAGAAGGACATGATCATCTCGGGCGGCTTCAACGTCTATCCGCAGATGATCGAGCAGGCGATCTACACCATTCCGGGCGTGCACGAGGTGATCGTGCTCGGCATTCCCGACCAGTATCGCGGCGAGGCCGCAAAGGCCTTCATCAAGCTCAGGCCGGATGCAAAGTCGTTCTCGCTCGACGAGCTGCGCGCGCAGCTCACCGGCAAGGTCGGCAAACACGAATTGCCGGCCGCGGTCGAGTTCGTCGACGACCTGCCGCGCACGCCGGTCGGAAAGCTGTCGCGCCACGAACTGCGCCAGCAGCAAAAACCCTCACAATCCATGCAGCAACTCGCATCAGGAGGTCGCTCTTGACCGACGCCGTCATCGTTTCCACCGCCCGCACCCCGATCGGCAAGGCCTATCGCGGCGCGCTCAACGTCACCGAGGGCGCAACCCTGCTCGGCCACGCCATCGGCGAAGCGGTCGCACGCGCAAAAATCGATCCGAAGGAGATCGAGGACGTCGTCATGGGCGCGGCCCTCCAGCAGGGTGCGACCGGCGGCAATATCGCGCGCAAGGCACTGCTGCGCGCCGGCCTGCCCGTCACCGTGGCCGGCACCACCATCGACCGGCAATGCGCTTCGGGCCTGCAGGCGATTGCGCTCGCCGCGCGCTCTGTGATCTTCGACGGCGTCGAGATCGCGGTCGGCGGCGGCGGCGAGTCGATCAGCCTCGTGCAGAACGACAAGATGAACGGCTTCCACGCCCAGGATCCGGCGTTGCTCAAGATCAAGGGCGAGGTCTACATGCCCATGATCGACACGGCGGAAGTCGTGGCCAAGCGCTATGGCATCTCGCGCGAGAAGCAGGACGAGTATTCGCTGGAGAGCCAGCACCGCACCGCGGCCGCCCAGCAGGGCGGCAAGTTCAAGGATGAGATCGCGCCGATTGCGACCAAGATGGCCGTGACCGACAAGGCCACCGGCGAAGTCTCCTTCAAGGACGTCACGCTGTCGCAGGACGAAGGCCCGCGTCCCGAAACCACGGCCGAAGGCCTCGCCGGCCTCAAGCCGGTGCGCGGCGAAGGTTTCACCGTCACGGCCGGCAATGCCAGCCAGCTCTCCGACGGCGCCAGCGCCTGCGTGATCATGAGCGACAAGGAAGCCGCCAAGCGCGGGCTGAAGCCGCTCGGTATCTTCCGCGGCTTCGTCTCCGCCGGCTGCGAGCCGGACGAGATGGGTATCGGTCCGGTCTTCGCCGTGCCGCGGCTGCTCAAACGCCACAGGCTGAAGGTCGATGACATCGGTCTCTGGGAATTGAACGAGGCTTTCGCCGTGCAGGTGCTCTACTGCCGCGACAAGCTCGGCATCGACCCTGACAAGATCAACGTCAATGGCGGCGCGATCGCGGTCGGCCATCCCTACGGCATGTCGGGCGCGCGCCTCACCGGCCACGCCCTGATCGAGGGCCGCCGTCGCAACGCCAAGTATGCGGTCGTCACCATGTGCGTCGGCGGCGGCATGGGCGCGGCGGGACTTTTTGAGGTGTTGCAGTAAGTCACTGTCGTCCTGGCGAAAGCCAGGACCCATTACCCCGTGTCTCGGTAAGAGGCGCAAATGGCAGCCACCGCCCGACACAACGAAGGCCTGTGGTAATGGATCCTGGCTTTCGCCAGGATGACGAAGAAAAGAAGAAACTGGGTTTCGCTCACAGGAGGATCCGATGGATCTCGCATTCACTAGGGAAGAGCAGGCGTTTCGCGAGGAGGTGCGGCAGTTCTTCCGCGACAACGTGCCGCCGGATACGCGGCGCAAGCTGGTCGAGGGCCGCCATCTGTCGAAGGACGAGATGGTCGCCTGGTGGCGCATCCTCAACAAGAAGGGCTGGGGCGTCAGCCACTGGCCGAAGCAGTATGGCGGCACGGGCTGGACATCCGTGCAGCACTACATCTTCAACGAGGAGCTGCAGTCCTATCCGGCACCGCAGCCGCTCGCCTTCGGCGTCAGCATGGTCGGCCCGGTCATCTACACCTTCGGCAACGAGGAGCAGAAGAAGAAGTACCTGCCCCGCATTGCCAACGTCGACGATTGGTGGTGCCAGGGCTTCTCGGAGCCGGGCTCGGGTTCGGACCTCGCCTCGCTGAAGACCAAGGCCGAGCGCAAGGGCGACAAGTGGATCATCAACGGCCAGAAGACCTGGACCACGCTGGCCCAGCACGCCGACATGATCTTCTGCCTGTGCCGCACCGACGCCAGCGCCAAGAAGCAGATGGGCATCTCCTTCATCGTCTTCAGCATGAAGTCGAAGGGCGTTACCGTGCGCCCGATCCAGACCATCGACGGCGGCCACGAGGTCAACGAAGTCTTCTTCGACGACGTCGAGGTGCCCTACGAGAATCTGATCGGCGAGGAGAACAAGGGCTGGGACTACGCAAAGTTCCTGCTCGGCAATGAGCGCACCGGCATCGCCCGCGTCGGCGTCTCCAAGGAGCGCATCCGCCGCATCAAGGACCTGGCATCGAAGGTCGAGTCCGCTGGCCGCCCGATCATCCAGGATCCCGCCTTCCGCGAGAAGCTGGCGGCCTGCGAGATCGAGCTGAAGGCACTCGAGCTGACGCAGCTCCGCGTCGTCGCCGATGAAGGCAAGCACGGCAAGGGCAAGCCCAATCCGGCCTCCTCCGTGCTGAAGATCAAGGGCTCGGAGATCCAGCAGACCACGACCGAGCTGCTCATGGAAGTGATCGGGCCGTTCGCGGCTCCGTATGACATCCATGGTGACGACGGCTCGAACGAAGCCATGGACTGGACCGCCCAGATCGCGCCGAGCTACTTCAACAACCGCAAGGTCTCCATCTACGGCGGCTCCAACGAGATCCAGCGCAACATCATCGCCAAGGCGGTGCTGGGGCTGTGAGCGACTGAGTACACGAAGGACGCTGTCGTCCCCCGCGAAGGCGGGGGACCCAGTAAGCCGCGGCAGCCGTGGTTACGACAGGCGGCAGTGTCTACTGGATCCCCGCCTTCGCGGGGATGACATCAGAGGGTAAGGCGACGGCAGGGGCAAACGCCACCGTCGATTTTGGAGAGAAACATGGATTTTGATCTGTCCGAGGAGCAGCGGCTTCTCAAGGAAAGCATCGACGGCCTGCTGACCGATTCCTACGATTTCGAGCAGCGCAAGAAGTACATGAAGGAGAAAGGCGGCTGGAGCAAAGCCGTCTGGGGCAAGCTGGCCGAGCAGGGCTTGCTCGGCCTGCCCTTCGCGGAGGCCGACGGCGGCTTCGGCGGCGGCGGCGTCGAGACCATGATCGTGATGGAAGCACTCGGCAAAGCGCTGGTGCTGGAGCCCTATCTCGCAACGGTGGTGATCGGCGGCGGCTTCCTGCGCCACGCGGGCAGTGATGCGCAGAAGACCGCGCATCTACCCGGCATCATCGACGGCAGCAAGACGCTCGCCTTTGCCCAGCTCGAGAAGAACTCGCGCTACGACCTCTTCGACGTCACCACGACGGCGAAGAAGAAGGGTGACGGCTGGGTCATCGACGGCGAGAAGTTCGTCGTGCTCAACGGCGAAAACGCCGACACGCTTGTCGTGACCGCGCGCACCAAGGGCGACCGCCGCGACAAGACCGGCATCGGCGTGTTCCTGGTCCCTGCGGGCGCCAAGGGCGTCAGCAAGAAGGGCTATCCCACCCAGGACGGCCTGTACGCCGCCGACATCACCTTGACCGGCGTCGAGGTCGGCGCGGATGCTGCGATCGGCAATCCCGAGGATTCGCTCGCGCTCATCGAGCGCGTGGTCGATGAAGCCCGCGTCGCGCTCTGCGCCGAGGCGGTCGGTCTGATGGACGAGTCGCTGAAGACGACCGTCGAATACATCAAAACACGAAAGCAGTTCGGCGTCGCAATCGGCTCGTTCCAGAGCCTCCAGCATCGTGCCTCCGATATGTTCGTCGCCGCCGAGCAGGCGCGCTCGATGTCGATGTTCGCCACCATGGCGAACGACTTCGAGGATGCCAAGGAGCGCTCGAATGCAATCGCCGCGGCCAAGGTGCAGATCGGCAAGTCGCTGAAGTTCGTCGGCCAGCAGTCGATCCAGCTCCACGGCGGCATCGGCATGACCATGGAGGCGAAGATCGGCCACTACTTCAAGCGCCTGACCATGATCGAGAACACGTTCGGCGACACCGAGTATCACCAGCGCCGTGTTGCCGATGCTGGCGGGTTGATCTGATCCACGATGACTGTCATCCCCCGCGGAAGCGGGGGATCCAGTACGCCGCGGCTTCTCGGTTCTAGCCGCGCCGCCTCTGCAATACTGGATCGCCCGGTCGAGCCGGGCGATGACGCCTGAACAAGCGGAATCAGCGAGGCCAACACCAATGAAAAACACCCCGTTCGATCTCACCGGCAAGGTTGCCGTCGTCACCGGCTCGAGCCGCGGCATCGGCCGCTCGTCTGCCGAACTGCTGGCGAAACTCGGCGCCAAGGTCGTGATCTCCTCGCGCAAGGCGGATGCCTGCAAGGAAGTGGCCGACAGCATCAACGCTGCCGGCGGCGATGCCATCGTCATCCCCTGCAACATCGCCCGCAAGAACGAGGTCGAGGCGCTGATCGCGGGCGCCACCAAGCATTTTGGCAAGATCGACATCCTCGTCTGCAACGCCGCGGTGAATCCGTATTACGGCCCGCTGCTCGACATCACCGATGAGGCCTTCGACAAGATCATGGGCTCGAACGTCAAGAGCAACATCTGGCTCTCGGCGCTCGCGATCCCGCAGATGGCGGAGCGCGGAGGCGGCTCGGTCGTCATCATTTCCTCGATCGGCGGCCTGCGCGGCTCCACGGTGATCGGCGCCTACGGCATCTCCAAGGCGGCCGACTTCGCACTATGCCGCTCGCTCGCCGGCGAATGGGGTCCCAAGGGCGTGCGTGTCAACTGCATCGCGCCGGGCCTTGTGAAAACCGATTTCGCCCGCGCCCTCTGGGAGGACGAAGCCCTCCTCAAGCGCCGCACCGCCACCACGCCACTCCGCCGCATCGGCGAACCCGACGAGATCGCCGGCGCGGTAGCCTACCTCGCCTCCGACGCATCGAGCTTCATGACCGGCCAGACTATCGTCATCGACGGCGGCGTAACCACGGCGGCGGTGTAATCGTCAGCGGCGATCACGATGGGCGTTCGCCGCGCTCGGCCAGGGCCTTTTCGATCGCGCGCACTACGAGAAGCGCAGATCGCTCGTCGAGATGAATTCCGTCGGCCCACCGCAAGTCGACGTGCGGCGGATCGATTGGCAGCCAGCGGTGGGAGTCCGGGAACGCACCGTGGACAATGTCCTTGGTGATCCGAGCGAAGCGCGATCCTTCGATTTCGGGTGAGTACGGAACCTCGATCAGCAAGGCCCGCGCTCCGCGCCGTTCGATGTCTGCGATGAGTTCCTTGATCAGAGCGACGTTGTCGCGGGTCGCCAGCGTCGGATCTTCAGCATTCATTTGTTCCAGCGCACGATCGGCATAAGCCGTGTTGTCGAACGTCGCGGGAGGCTGTCGCAACACCTGCTCAAGCTCTGCGTGAACCTGCGCGGGACTGGGCGACGCATGGCGCCAGCTCTCATAGGCGGCAATCACCGTTCGAATTGGGCGGAGAAACAAGGCGTCAGGACGAACACCGCCGGAGAATTTCTGGACCAACGCGTTATCGACACGACGCGACAACACGTTCGTCTCGATCAGCACAATCCGCGGCAGGCGGCGCTGCTTCGCAACGATCTCAAGGCCAGTCAGCGGAGAGCCGCCCGCCAGTCCAAGATTGCGCACGCGCGGATGCGCGAAATACTCTTCCTTCAGGCGCCACGTGACCGAGCTGCCCACCAGCACAACATCAGGCAGCGGCTCCTGGATATAGCGATTGAGTGTGATGAGGCTGCCATCGCGGGTCGTCACCGCGGGCTGTTGCAGGGCTGTGCCGATCCACGCCGTCGCAACCTGGCACGCGAGCAGCAAGGCCGCCGCGACCACCGCACATCTGGCCAGCCATGACAGTGCCGCCGACAATCGCCTCATGTTCAGAACTGAAAGTAGATGAACGCCGCGTCAGGCCCCGCCTCAAGATAAGCGAGCGCCCCGAGCGCGCCGTAGAGATAGGGCTCCCATCGTCGCCATTTGCCGTCGACAAGGCCACTGATGCCGAGATGCTGGATGATCACTGGAAGGCTGTAGAGCAGCGCGAGATTGTAGAACAGCTTTGTCGGATTTGGATTGGTCGTCGGCACGAACATCCCCTGCAGATAGGCAAGCGCATGATCGAAGTTCGGCAGCTTGAAGAAAATCCACAACATAGTCACGCACAGGAACACGATGCCCATGCGCAGGATCCGGATCGTCGGTCCGGCCTCGTCAAGCAGCTTGAGGAACGGGCGCTCGATGACAAGAAAGGCCCCGTGCAGCATACCCCACAGCGCGTAGCTCAGGCTCGCGCCATGCCAGAGTCCGCCGAGCGTCATCACGATCATCAGGTTCAAACAGGTTCTCGCTGGACCGCCCCGGTTGCCGCCGAGCGGGATGTAGAGGTAGGTCCTGAGCCAGTTTGACAGCGAGATGTGCCAGCGCGTCCAGAACTCGGAGAACGATGTCGAAATGTAGGGCAGGTTGAAGTTGACCGGCAGGCGATAGCCGAACAACAGCCCAAGGCCGAGCGCGATCGCCGAATAGCCGAAGAAGTCGGCGTAGATCTGGTAGCTGTAGAGGAACACCAGGAGCCAGCGATCCTGCGTGCGCAGCGTCTCGTAAAGCGGGAAGTCCATATAGGACGTCATCTCGTTGAGATTGTTGGCGACGTACAGCTTGAAGAAGTAGCCGGCCAGGATCCATTTGGCCGCCTCCACAAAGGCGACGTCGGCGATCCGTTTGGGCACGATCTGCGGCATGAACTGGCCGGCGCGTGTGATCGGGCCCGAGACAAGCTGCGGAAAGAAGATGATGTAGAGAAAGACGTTCTTCAGCGGCGGCCGCTGCTTCTCCCGCGTCAGGTCGACCAGAAGGCTGATGTTGTGGAACACAAAGAACGAGATGCCGATCGGCAGCGGCAACCGCAGCATGAAATCGAGCGGCGCAACGCCGGTCGGATGGAGTGCGGCAGCCTCGATAAACAGGAACTTGTATTTAAAGAACGCGAGCAGCGCGAGGTTGAATACGATGCCTGCGGGCATCCAAACCGCGCGATCGTCGAACGCCAGTACCAGGAAGGCATAGGTCCCCAGCACCGCGACGAGCAGCAGTGGCAACAGATCCGGCTGGCCAAAGCCGTAGAAGAACACGCTGGCTAGTACCAGGATCTGAACCTGCACGTTTCGGAACAGCGGCAAGTAATAGGCGCCGAAGACAACAGCGACGTAGGCGCCGAACTCTGGAGATGTGAACGTCATGCAGCCCCGTTTTTGCCGCTGGCATGTAGCATTTGCGTCGATACGGTCCTAGTGCCCTGACCCGGCTCGCCTTTGCCGTCCCGAGTTTTCGCCATGGCGGCTGCAGATGATATTGACCTTCCTTGTTCAATCCCTTTTCTTGGACGGGAACACAATAACCTTCCCGATCAGGGAAAACGCCAAGGTAGCTTCCATGTCTTTCGTCCTCGCCATCGACCAGGGCACCACCTCCTCGCGCGCGATCGTGTTTCGCAGCGATATTTCCATCGCGGCGACGGCGCAGCAGGAGTTTCCGCAGCATTTTCCGGCCTCGGGCTGGGTCGAGCACGAGCCGGAGGACATCTGGACCTCGACCGTGGCGGTCTGCCGCGACGCGATCGGGAAGGCAGGGATCACCGCAAAGGACATCGCCGCGATCGGTATCACCAATCAGCGCGAGACCACGGTGGTGTGGGACCGTGCTACGGGACAAGCCGTGCACCGCGCCATCGTCTGGCAGGACCGCCGCACCGCCGACATCTGCGCGAAACTGAAGCACGACGGCCATGAGCCGGTGATCTCACAAAAGACCGGCCTGATCATCGATCCCTATTTCTCGGGAACGAAGGTTGCCTGGATCCTCGACCACGTCCCGGGCGCCCGTGCCCGCGCCGCGCGCGGCGAGCTGATGTTCGGCACCATCGATTGCTATCTGCTCTGGCGCCTCACCGGCGGCAAGGTCCATGCGACCGATGCCACCAACGCCTCGCGCACGCTGCTGTTCAACATCCATACCGGCCAGTGGGACGACGAGCTCCTGGAGATCATCGGCGTGCCGCGCTCGATGCTGCCCGAGGTGAAGGACTCCTCCGCCCGCTTCGGCGAGAGCACGCCCGACCTGTTCGGCGGCGCGATCGCGATTGCCGGCATCGCCGGCGACCAGCAGGCCGCGACCATCGGGCAGGCCTGCTTCCGCCCGGGCATGATGAAGTCGACCTACGGCACCGGCTGCTTCGCGCTGCTCAACACCGGCACCACGCCGGTCGTCTCCAGGAATAAGCTACTCACCACCATCGCCTATCAACTCGAGGGAAAACGCACCTACGCGCTCGAAGGCTCGATCTTCGTCGCAGGCAGCGCGGTGCAGTGGCTGCGCGACGGCCTTGGCATCATCAAGCACGCCGCCGAGACCGGACCGCTCGCCGATCAATCCGATTCGATGCAGAGCGTCTATCTCGTGCCGGCCTTCGTCGGCATGGGCGCGCCCTACTGGAATCCGCGCGTGCGCGGCGCGCTGTTCGGGCTCACCCGCAACACCGGCCCGGCCGAACTCGCCCATGCCGCGCTGGAGAGCGTCTGCTACCAGACCTTCGACCTCTGGGCCGCGATGCGCGCCGACTGGCCGAGCTCGGAGACGGCCAGCGTCGTGCTGCGCGTCGACGGCGGCATGACCGCGTCCGACTGGACCATGCAACGCCTCGCCGATCTCCTCGACGCTCCCGTCGACCGCCCCGTGATCCAGGAGACGACGGCACTCGGCGCCGCCTATCTCGCCGGCCTCAATGCCGGCGTCTATCCCGAGCCGACCAAGTTCGCCGACAACTGGCGCCTCGAGCATCGCTTCAAGCCCAACATGAGCCAGGCGACGCGGGAGCGGAAGCTCGCCGGCTGGGCGCGCGCGGTGAAGGGCGTGCTGGCGAGCGACGAGGGGGAATGACGGGCGCGCCGCGGGCGCCCAATAACGACAACGGAGGAACGATAATGAACGCGGATTTCAACCGGGTCGTCTCGAGGCTTTGTGGCGTGGCGATCTGCGCCGCACTGCTGACTTCAACCGCCATAGCGCGCGAGAAGGAAAACCCGCTCGAAAGCGCGCGCCAGGTCAAGACTGATGTCGCCGGCCTCAAGGCGCCCGCCCAGATCCTGGTCGATGTCTGGGGCATCCCGCACATCTATGCCGGCAACGAGCACGACGTGTTCTTCCTGCAGGGCTTCAACGCGGCGCGTGACCGGCTCTGGCAGATCGATCTCTGGCGCAAGCGTGGGCTCGGCCTGCTCGCCAAGGACTTTGGCCCGGCCTATGCCGAGCAGGACAAGGCGTTGCGGCTGTTCCTTTATCGCGGCGACATGAATGCGGAGTGGGCGGCTTACGGGCCCAAGGCGAAAACCTATGCCGAGGCGTTCGTCGCCGGCATCAATGCCTATGTGGCCGAGGTCCGCGCGGGCAAGCGTCCACTGCCTATCGAGTTCAGAATCGCCGGCACCATGCCCGATCCCTGGGCCGCGGAGGATGTTGTTCGCGTTCGCAGCCATGGGCTGACGCGCAACGTCGCCTCCGAGGTCAAGCGCTCGCTGGTCGCCTGCGCGGCCGGCCTCGACGCAGATCGGTTTCGCGTGAAGCTGGAGCCGGCCTGGACAACGAAGGTCCCGGACGGCCTCGATCCCTGTAGTGTACCGAAGGCCGTGCTCGCGGCCTATGATCTCGCCATACGCCCAGTGGCCTTTGCGCAGCCGAAAGACCGCCACGCCGCGCTCGCGCACGATCCCGACAAGTTCCTCACCGAGGCCGATCAGCAGCGCGACACCATCGGCTCCAACAACTGGGTGATCGCGCCGTCGCGCAGCGCGACGGGTCGTCCGATCCTCGCCAATGATCCGCATCGCGAGCACAGCGTGCCCTCGCTGCGCTACATCGTCGGGCTCAACGCACCCGGCCTGTCCGTGATCGGCGCCGGCGAGCCGGCACTGCCCGGCATCTCGATCGGCCACAACGGCACCATCGCCTTCGGATTGACGATCTTCAACGTCGATCAGGAAGACCTCTACGTCTACGAGCTCAATCCGCAAAACTCCAACCAGTACCGCTATGGCAACGGCTGGGAGGACATGCGCGTCGTCCACGAGAAAGAGCAGGTCAAGGGCGAGGCCGATCGCGACCTCGAGCTGAAATTTACCCGGCACGGTCCCGTCATCCTCGTGGATGAGGCGAACAAGCGCGCGTTCGCCGTGCGCTCGATCTGGTTCGAGCCGGGCACCTCGGCCTATTTCGGCTCGTCGGATTACATGACGGCAAAGGACTGGAACGGATTCCTCGCGGCCATGCGGCGCTGGGGCGCGCCGTCGGAGAACCAGGTCTATGCCGATACGCGCGGCAATATCGGCTGGGTCGCTGCCGGCAAGACGCCGCGCCGCGGCAACTATGACGGATTGATGCCGGTGCCGGGCGACGGCCGCTACGAATGGCAGGGTTTTCTGTCGCTCGACGACCTGCCGAAGGCCTATCAGCCGAAGCAGGGTTTTCTCGCCACCGCGAACCAGATGAACCTGCCGCCCGATTATCCCGTCAGCGAACGCAAGGTCGGCTTCGAATGGGCCGACAGCGCGCGCTGGCAGCGCATTGTCGAGGTGCTCCAGGCCAACAGCAAGGTAACGCTCGCAGACGCCATGGATTTGCAGAACGACGACACCGCGATGCTGGGGAGACGGCTGGTCAAACTGCTGCAGCCCCTGTCCTCCGATGATGTCAACGTGAAGAAGGGCCTCGAACTGCTCAAGCCGTGGGACGCGCGAGACGCCGCCGACAGCGCTGCGGCCGCGGTGTTCGAAGTCTGGATCGCCAACCATCTCGGACCGGTGCTGCTGAAGACCACAGCGCCCAAGGCGGCCGATATGATCGCGCCCGAGGCGTCCAGCATTTCGGCGATCGTCGCCTACCTCGAATCTCCGGATGCCGCGCTCGGCTCCGATCCCGCTGCGACGCGCGACCAGATCCTGCGCGACAGCCTGGGCGCAGCGATCGCCGATGTCGCAAGCAAACTCGGCCCTGATTCATCCACCTGGCGCTGGGGCCGGCTGCACGTCGCAAAGTTCGACCACGCGCTGATACCACTTGCCGACAAAGCCACGGCAACGCAGTTGTCGGTCGGCCCGCTCGCGTTCGGTGGCGCCGCCAATGTACCGCGCGCGGCCACCTATCGCCGCGCAGACTACCGGCTCATCTCCGGCGCCTCGTTCCGCATGGTGCTCGACGTCGGCAATTGGGATGCGAGCCGCACCATCAACACGCCGGGCCAGTCGGGCGATCCCTTCAGCGGCCATTATCGTGACCTCGCGCCGCTCTGGGCGACGGGGCAATATGTGCCTCTGCTCTACAGCCGCGCCGCAGTCGAAGCCGCGACCGCCGAGGCGATCACGCTGACGCCGCGGTAGGAAGAGGGGACGATGCGCATGATCCTCCCCGACGCAAATCAGCTCTCGAAGTTTACCGCCGTGGTGTTGGCGCCACAGATCAGCACCGCGACCCGCTCCTTCGGCGCGGGACGATAGCGGCCGGAGAGCAGCGCCGCAAACGCGGTCGCGCCGCCGGGCTCGGTCACCATGCGCAGGCTCGACCACAGTGAGGCCTGCGCCCGCCGGATCGCGTCGTCGCCGACCAGCACGACCCGCTCGACGTGAGCGCGTGCGATCGGAAACATCAATTGCCCGACGCGCCGCGGTGCAAGGCTGTCGGCGGCGATGCCGCCGGCAGGCGCATCAACCGGCGCTCCGGCCTCGAAAGCAGCATTCAAGGTCGGCGATTGCTCCGGCTCGATCGCGATGATGCGGGTGTTGCCGACGTACCATGCCGCGATGCCGCCGATCAGGCCGCCACCGCCGACGGCCACGAGCAACGTGTCGATCTCGGGCGCATCCTGTTCCAGCTCCAATCCGACGCTGCCCTGACCGAGCAGGGTCTCCGTCTGGTCGTAGGCGTGGACCGCCATAGCACCGGTGCGCTCGACATGGGCCTCGCTCGCGGCAAGTGCATCGGCATAGCGGCTGCCCGCGATCACGAGCGCCGCGCCATAGCTCCTGATCCGCTCCACCTTTGCCGGCGACGTGATCTCCGGCACGAAAATCGTGGCGGGGATGCCGAGCCGCTGCGCCGCATAGGCGACCGCCGCGCCGTGATTGCCGCCGGACGCCGCGACGACGCCGGCCTTAGGCACCTGCCGCAGCAACAGGTTCGCAAAGGCGCCGCGCGCCTTGAACGATCCGGAATGCTGCAACATCTCAAGCTTGAAGATGACGGGATGATCCGACAAGCCAAAATCGGCGAGACTGGCCTTCAGGAGCGGCGTGCGCCGGATATGCGGGCGGATGATGGCCTCGGTCGCCGCAATCCGCTCGCGCGTGATGTCCGTGGTCGCTGTCATGATGTCCCTGATAGCGCGTCGGAGGGTTGACATCAATTAGATAATTAGCAAAATGGCTAAATGAACATTGCGCTTGTCCTGCGGGCCTTGGCCAATGAACGCCGCCTGCAGATCCTGGATTGGCTTCGCGAGCCGCGAAAGCATTTCCGCGAGCAGGTCGACGGCGACTTGGTCAAGGACGGTGTCTGCGGTCTCCTGATCGCGGAGAAGCTTGGCGTCAGCGCGCCGACGGTGAGCGAGCACATGCGGGTGCTGACCGCCGCAAAGCTCGTGCGCGCCAAGCGCATCAAGCAGTGGACGATGTATCGGCGTAACGAGGCGGCGATCGCGGCGATGAAGCGCGCTATCGAGGAAAACGTCTAGAGGTGCAAACCATGTTCCTGATCGGCCAATATGATTCCCCCTTCGTCCGTCGCGTCGCGATTGCGCTGCGGCTCTACGGTCTCGCGTTCGACCACAAACCGTGGTCGACCTTCGGCGATGCCGATAGAATCGCGCCGTACAATCCCCTGCGCCGCGTGCCGACGCTGGTGCTCGACGACGGCGAGGCGCTGATCGAGAGCACGATCATCCTCGACTATCTCGACGATCTCGTCGGAAGCGAGAAGGCGATGCTGCCGCGCGCGGGCGCGGAGCGCCGGCGGCACCTGCGCATCTGCGCGCTGGCCACGGGCCTCGGCGACAAGGCGGTCAGCCTGCTCTACGAGCGCGTGCTGCGCAAGGATCAGCAGCTTGCGCTGTGGGTCGAGCGCTGCACCACGCAGATCGCCGACGTTCTCGGCGTGTTAGAGGCCGAGCGCGCAAAGGTGACGACGCCCTATTGGCTTGGCAATCGCATCGGCCACGCCGACGTCGCGGTGGCCTGCGTCGTCCGCTTCACCCGCGAAGCCCACCCGTCACTGTTCGATGCGTCGCGCTATCCGGCGCTTGCCGCGCATGCCGACGCTTGCGAGGCGCTGGCGCCGTTCAAGGAGATCGTGCAGCCGCTCGCCCCGCCGAAGGGGTGAGCGGAAGCTGATCCCCGCGCCTCGTCAGAACGGCAATCCCACATAATTCTCCGACAGCGACGTCATCGCGGCCTTCGAGTGCGTGACGTAGTCGAGCTCGGCGAGCTGGATACGCGCGCCGATCGAGCCGGTGTCGGGGAATTTGTGCAGCATCGAGGTCATCCACCAGGAGAAGCGCACGGCCTTCCAGACCCGCGCCAGCGCCGTGGTCGAATAGGCATCGATCCCGGCGCTTGATTTCTCGTCGTAGAATTCGCGCAAGGCGGTCGCGAGGTAATGCGCATCGCTGGCCGCAAGGTTGAGCCCCTTGGCGCCGGTCGGCGGCACGATGTGGGCGGCATCGCCGCACAAAAACATCGTCCCGAAGCGCATCGGCTCGGCGACGAAAGAGCGCAGCGGCGCGATGCTCTTCTCGATCGAGGGGCCTGTGACGAGGCTGTCGGCCGCCTCCCGGTCGAGCCGCCGCTTGAGCTCGTCCCAGAAGCGGTCGTCAGGCCACTGGTCGATGTGGTCGTCGAGCGCGCATTGCACGTAGTAGCGGCTGCGTTTGGTCGAACGCATGGTGCAGAGCGCGAAGCCGCGGGCGTGGTTGGAATAGATCAGCTCATGGCTGACCGGCGGCGTGTCCGAGAGGATGCCGAGCCAGCCGAACGGATAGACGCGCTCGAACTCCTCGATCGCCGAGGACGGGACAGTGGCGCGGCTGATGCCGTGAAAGCCGTCGCAGCCGGCGATGAAGTCGCAGGTGATCTCGTGGGTGGTGCCGTCCTTGACGTAAGTTACGCGCGGGTGACTGCCGTCGAAATCATGCGGCCGGACATCCTTGGCCTCGTAAACCGTGGTGAGGCCCGCCGCTTGCCGCGCATTCATGAGGTCGAGCGTGACCTCGGTCTGGCCGTAGATCATGACCGTCTTGCCGGTCGCGCCCTTCATGTCGATGCGATGGCGGCGCCCGGAAAAAGCAAGCTCGATGCCCTCATGCACCAGCCCTTCGGCATGGGCGCGTCCGCCGGCCCCGACCTCGTCGAGCAGCGCGACGGTGCCTTCCTCGAGGAGCCCGGCACGGATGCGCCCCAGCACGTAGTCGGCGCTCTGCCGTTCCACGATGACGTTGTCGACGCCATAAAGGTGCAGAAGTTGCCCGAGCAACAATCCCGCCGGCCCTGCCCCGATGATTGCGACCTTTGTCCGCAATACTTGCTCCTCCCGATCCTGTAGGGTGCGTCGCGGCTCGCTTGTCGCGCTGGCCCGCGCACGATAATTATATCACATAACGGTTGGGCAAAAGGGAGTGCGCGTCGCCGCAGCGCGACAAATCCATGCAACAGGGCTGACGTAACACAGGCAATGCGTCGCCGGTTCCGGCTTGAACAAGCCTGCGAATTAGATAACATGTTAACTAACGAGCCCGGGCCGGTGAAGCTGCGGGTCAAGAGAGGGAGAGAGGACCGATGAGGAAAGCCTGTCTGGCACTGCTGCTGGCAGCAAGCGTGACGCCTGCGTTTGCGCAGGAAAAGACCTTCGATCTGAAGATCTCGCACTGGGTGCCGGCCTCGCACCCGCTGCAGAAATCACTGGAGGACTGGGCGGCCGCGGTGGAGAAGGATTCCGGCGGGACCGTCAAGGGCAAGGTCTTCCCGGCGCAACAGCTCGGCAAGGCCTTCGACCATTACGACATGGCCCGCGACGGCATCGCCGACGTCACCTATGTCAATCCGGGCTACCAGCCCGGCCGCTTCCCGATCATCGGTGCCGGCGAGGTGCCGTTCCTGATCTCGGACGCCAAGGGCGGCTCGATGGGGCTCGACGCGTGGTACCGCAAATATGCCGAGAAGGAGATGAAGGACGTCAAATACTGTCTCGCCTTCGTCCACTCACCCTCCTCCTTCCACTCCCGCACCAAGAAGATCGTCATGCCGGAAGACGTGAAGGGCCTGAAGATCCGCCCGGCGCACGCCACCATGGCGAATTTCGTCACCTCGCTCGGCGGCACCAATGTGCAGTCGTCCGCGCCCGAAGTGCGCGACATCATAGAGCGCGGCGTCGCCGACGGCGTCACCTTCCCCTGGGGCTCGCTGGTGCTGTTCGGCATCGACAAGGTCACGAAGTACGACATGCAGGCGCCGCTCTACGTCACGACCTTCGTCTTCGTGATGAACAAGGACAAGTACAACGCGATGTCCGACAAGCAGAAGGCGGCGATCGACAAGAACTGTACGACCGAAATGGCCGGCGTGGTCGGCGAGCACTGGGGCAAGTTCGAGGACGCCGGCATCGACAAGATCAAGGCGGAAGAAGGCCACGAGGTCTACAAGCTTAACCCGGAGCAGACCGCCGCCTGGAAGAAGGCCGCCGAGCCGCTGGTCAAGACCTGGGGCGACGGCGTGAAGAAGACCGGCGTCGATCCGGATGCGGCACTCGCGGACCTGAAGGCGTCGCTGAAGAAGTACAACGCGCTGGCGGAGTAGCGTGACGACAGGCAGGCGGCGGCGGGAAGCATCTCGCCGCCGTTGTTCTGCAGATGCGGAAGTCGGGAGCGCACGGCGCTTCCTCCCCCTCTCCCCGCTTGCGGGGAGAGGGCTGGGGTGAGGGGGAGTCTCCGCGAGGGCGGTGACAGTCCGACTCGCGGAGAGTCCCCCTCACCCGGAAACCGCGCTTTCGCGCGAATTCCGGCCTCTGCCCGCACGCGGGGAGAGGCGAACTGCGCGGCGAGACCTGGATCCAGAGAATGACATCACGCAACAGGACCATCCCATGAAGCGCGCCTGGATGGATCGCTTTATCGACACGATCGAATGGATCGCGGCCGGCTTCGTCGGCATCGTCGCGCTCGACATCTTCCTGTCTGTGCTGCTGCGCAACACGCTGAACTATTCGATCCCCGATTCCTTCGACATCGGCCGCATGCTGCTCGGCATCCTGATCTTCTGGGGCATCGCCGCGACCTCCTATCGCGGCACCCACATCACCGTCGACTTGGTCTGGGCCAATGTCACGCCGCGCTATCAGCGCTGGATCGACGTGTTCGCGACCCTGGTGCTGCTGTTCGTCGTCACCGTGCAGACCTGGACGCTGTTCGACAAGGTGCGCGGCACCTATAACGACAATGTGCAGACGTTCGACCTGCACATGCCGACCTGGCCGTTCTTCGCGATCGCCTGGATCGGCGACATTTCCGCCGTGCTGCTGATCGCGATCCGCACCTACCGGCTGATCTTCCACCCCGAAGAAATGCACGACCCCAAGCTGAAGGCGACGGAGTAACCATGAGCACCGATGCCGTCGCCGTAATCGGCTTCGTTTCCTTATTTCTCCTGATGCTGCTGCGCGTGCCCGTCGGCATGGCCATGGGCCTCGTCGGCGTGTCCGGCTTCTCCTATCTCGTCGGCGGCACCCCGGCGCTGAAGCTGGTCGGCCAGACCTCGATGCGCACGGTGACCGACTACACCTTCGGCGTGATCCCGATGTTCCTGCTGATGGGCTCCTTCGTCAGCAATTCCGGCATGAGCCGCGAGCTGTTCCGCGCCGCCAACGGGTTTGTCGGGCATTTGCGCGGCGGCCTCGGCATTGCGACGGTGGGCGCTTGCGGCGGCTTTGCGGCGATCTGCGGCTCGTCGGTCGCAACCGCCGCGACCTTCTCGGCCGTCGCCTATCCGGAGATGCGCCGCTTCGGCTATCCGCAATCCTTCGCCACCGGCGTGATCGCCGCCGGCGGCACGCTCGGCGCGATGCTGCCGCCCTCCACCGTGCTCGCGGTCTACGGCATCATCACCGAGCAGGACATCGGAAAGCTGTTCATCGCCGGCATCATCCCGGGCCTGCTCGCGATGACCATGTACATGATCACGATCGGCCTGATCGGATACTTCCGGCCCGACTTCCTGCCCAAGGGCAAGGTGCTGCCGTGGCGCGAACGCTTTGCCGGCCTGAAGGACATCTGGGCGCCGGTGCTGCTGTTCGTCTTCGTCATCGGCGGTCTCTACGGTCTGCCTTTCCTGCCACGCTTCACCCCGACCGAAGCCGGCGGCGTCGGCGCCACCGGGGCCTTCATCATCGGCGTACTGACCGGACGGCTCGATCGCGAAAAGATCCTGGCCTCGCTGCTTCAGGCCACGCGCACCGCGGCCGCGGTGTTCACCGTGCTGATCGGCGCACTGATTTTCGGCTATTTCCTCACGGTGACGCAAACGCCGCAAAAGGTCACGGAGTTCCTGACCGGCCTCGGCCTCGGCTCCTACGGCGTGCTGGCGCTGATCATGGTGATGTATCTCGTGCTCGGCTGCCTGATGGACGCCATGGCGATGATCATCCTCACTGTGCCGATCATCTTCCCCGTGGTCACGCATCTCGGCTTCGATCCGATCTGGTTCGGTGTCATCATCGTCATGACCGTCGAGCTCGGCCTGATCCACCCGCCGGTCGGCATGAACGTCTTCGTCATCAAAAGCGTGGTGAAGGATGTTTCGTTCTCCACCATCTTCAAGGGCGTCATTCCCTTCGTCGCGACCGACCTCGTACGGCTGGTGATCCTGATCGCCTTCCCGCTGCTCGCGACCTGGCTGCCGACGCGCATGATGGCGCATTGATGATGGATCGCTCGCAAGCGAGGAGCTGCTTTCCCTTCTCCCCTTGTGGGAGAAGGTGGCGCGAAGCGCCGGATGAGGGGTTGCATCCGCGAACACCATTGCACAGGATTCATTCGCGGACAGAGACCCCTCATCCGGCGCGCTGCGCGCGCCA